>JBAUIH010000137.1:0-11588 GCA_049682755.1 Candidatus Aminicenantales bacterium
TTGATCATTCCTGCTCCTGTAAAGTTTCTTTCCACCATACAGGAGTGCTCAGAGAATGGGAATTCCATTTACCGTCCCTATGGGATTTCTGTTTACCATTGCCCTAGGAATTCAGCTTACCATTTCCAGATCTGTTGTGACATGGCACCGGGCTTTATTGCAGGCGTAGAGAAGGACTTCCCTAATGCCCGGATCACCTTTGATAAATTCCATGTCCTTAAGGTTCTCAATGAGGCGGTGGATGAAGTCCGCCGGGAAGAACAGGACCTGCGTCCTGAGTTGAAGAAGACGCGATACATCTGGCTAAAAAACCCTGAAAACCTCAAGCAAAGAGAAGCCGCGGTGCTTGAAGAGCTTCAGATTAAAAAACTCAATCTCAAGACCATGAAGGCCTATCATATCCGTCTGAACTTTCAAGAGCTTTGGAACCAAACGGCCCAGGAGGCGGAGCGATTCTTGAAGAAATGGTATTTTTGGGCTACCCACAGCCGTCTTGAGCCAATCAAAGAAGCAGCCTATACCATAAAACGTCATTGGACTGGAATCCTGAGATGGTTCAGATCACGAATCAATAATGGCATCCTGGAGGCTATAAATAGCTTAGTCCAGGCAGCCAAAGCTCGGGCGAGAGGGTATCGCACAACAAAGAATCTGATCACTATGATCTACCTCATCGCCGGGAAACTGAAATTCAATCTACCCATATGAAACAGCGAGGAGCCATTAATCATCCCCCCCTCTCTTGTTTCCGTATGGTTTCTTAAGTTTCTTTAAAACATCGGGGTTTAAAAGATTTTTGGGAACTTCTCCTTTTAAGACTCTCTTGACCTCTTTAGCAGCTTCCTCCTGGACTTCTTTTATAGAGTCTTCCGAATACCAGGCAGAATGAGGAGTCAGGATGACATTTTCCATTCTACAAATGGGCAGTTCCAACGAAATCGGAGGCACTCCTTCAATTACATCTAATGCTGCCCCCGCCAAATGGCCTGACTCCAAGGATCTGATCAAAGCTTCCGTGTCAATAATTCCTCCTCTGCTCGTGTTAATCAGAAAAGATCCCTTTTTCATTAGGCCAATTTTTTTGCTGTCTAATAAATGCTTCGTCTTATTTGTTTCCGGAGTATGAATGGATAGAAAGTCACTTTGAGAAAACAATTCTTCCAGGCTAACCTTCTTACATTTTTCTGAAGAATCCTCTTCTACAAAAGGATCGTAAAACAGCACTTGTGTATCAAAGGCAAGCATTTTTTTCGCGACGAGCCTTGCAATCTTTCCGTAACCAAGGAGACCAACTGTTTTTCCTTTCAATCGGAAAAGGGGAATAGATGCTTTCCAATCGTAACTTCCCTTCTTCACTAAACTGTCTTGAAATTTAATTTTTCTGGCTAGGTTTAAAATAAATGCGACAGCGTGATCTGATACCTCATCAAGACAGAAATCGGGAACATTCACAACCATAACGCCATATCGGTTAGCAGCTTCGATATCTATGTTATCCACTCCAATTCCATATCTCACAACAGCCCTCAATCTTGTACAACTACCAAAGAGGTCTTCTCCAACAGGCCTAAAATATTGAATCAACAGACAATCAGCATCTCTGGCTTCAAATGAAAGCTCTTCCAGGCTTTTACATTGGCACGGGACAAGTTTTGCTCCCAAAGATTCGATTATTTCTTTTTCTTTCTCTAAGTTTTTGAAGTTATAATCCGAAACCACAACTTTAAATTTAGACATTTTTGGGCCTTTAACCTATTTATTTTTCCCCTCCAATTGCTTTTTCTACTAATTCTCGAAATTCTTCTTCTGTAACTAGGCCTTTCTTCTCCAGGGATTTCTCCTTTACTAGTAATGTTAGGTTTTCAATTTCTTGTTGCGTCGCGTTGATACCAAGTCTATCCAACCAAATCTCTACAGAAGCAACTCCTGAGCCTTTGCCCAGGACTATTTGGAGACCGGGATGTCCTGTTAGTTTCCAGTGAACAGGAAGAACTTCAGTAATAAGATCGCCCTTGCAGCGCGTTGTCCAGGCTGCTGGGATACCAGATTCAATAGTGTAGAGATCATTGCCCACAACAGGCTTATTTGACGCGAGCGCATGACCGGTGAGAGAAATTACCAGCTGTGAGAGTTCGAAAAGTCTCTCATAATTCATCCCCACATCCTGTCCATATAGAGTCAGCAGACTCAAGACGAGTTCCTCCAACGCAGCACTGCCTGATCTTTCTCCAATCCCACATACAGTAACATGTGCTACTTCCACACCCATGCTCAATGCCTCTAAAGTATTGGCTACAGCCAGTCCAAAATCGTTATGAAAGTGTACTTCTAAAGGATTTGAAAACTTTTCTCTCACCTTTGAAACAAAATAGCGTATGGAAGCAGGATTAGCTACTCCCATCGTGTCCACCAACACCAGTGAGTCCATATGACCTTCGGTTGCGACCTTTTCGAGCAAGCTCAGAAGCCAGCCGATTTCAGCTCGTGTTCCATCGATAGTAAAAAAAGCAGTATAAAGACCCAGTTCTTTAGCCAGGCTCGTTGCTTTAACTGAAAGATCAACGGCTTTTTCCAGGGGCCATTGATAGGCGTTCTTGATTATATGATCTGATGCTGGAATTTCTATGATGATACCAGTTACACCGCAATCAGATGCTTGCCTTACATCCTCCTCGACACAGCGGCAAAAGGCAAAGATTTCTGGCCCTAGGTTTCTCTTGACTATTTCTTGAATGGCTTCCTTATCTTGTTTTGAAACGGCCGGCATTCCAGCCTCAATACGATGAACTCCTGCCTCTGCAAGTGCTTCTGCGATTCGTATTTTTTCGTCTTTTCTCAACTCAACCCCAGCTTGTTGTTCACCGTCCCTTAAAGTCATATCGTGAATTTTAATTTTTGGAGCAAATGAATAACCTTGCACAATTTCTTCAAGATAATTCCAAGGACTCACAAACCAATTTTCGGTTTTCCATTTTGACGACAATGAAACCTCCTTTTTAAATAATTTGAAAAGATAGAGCTTTTGCAGCTGCCAGCCACTGCCGCACATCCATAAAAACAGGCACACCTTCTGACTCTATCGCTTTAGATATCCGCTCAGTGTAAGGTCCTCCCATTGCTCCGCATACGATGGGCTTCTGGTTTGATTTGAGGAGATCAGCTAAAACGTCAATAATCTTTTCATCAAGCGGAGTATCCTGAAAAACAAACCAGGGCATGACCAAATCTATGGATGAATCGGATATCAACGCTTGAATACCTATACGATAATCTTCACTGGTCGCAGAACCAGTGATATCCAAAGGATTCTGTACTATATAGAAGGGAGGATAGAGCCGCTTCAGTTCCTTGACAATTTCGTGATGAAGAACAGGCATTGTCAGATTATATTCCTCAAGCAGGTCAATCGCTTGTACCATTGCCCCGGCTCCATTCGAAACCATGGCTATTCGCCCCCCTCTTGATCGGGGGAGCATTGCTAAAGCTTTAGCCGCCGCGAGAAGTTCTTCTATGCTGTTCATTTCTATCAACTTCGCTTGCCGAAAAGCTCCTCGACAAATTTTATGACTCCCGCCGAAAAAGCCTGTGTGCGAAACAGAAGCTCTTGCCCCATCAGGGCTACGCCCGGCCTTAAAAATAATCACAGGCTTTTTAATTGCCACCTGTTTAGCAGCCTCCAAAAATTTGCGTCCATGATCAAATCCTTCTACATAACAAGCGATCACCCCCGTCTCTGCATCATCAGCGAGATAGGATAGAAGGTCGGCCTCATCGACGTCAACGCGATTTCCATAGCTGACAAACTTACTTACTCCAAATGTAGCCTTTTCTAAAAAAGAACATCCAACTGTGCCTGATTGAGTGATCATGGCAACTTTTCCTGAGGGGGGTCGAAGCATACGTTCCCGAATTTGAAAAAAAGTATCTAAGCGGCTTATCCCGTCAAACACACCTATACAATTTGGACCAACGACTCTTATTCCCAAACGTTGGGCTTGTTTCTTTATCTCTGATTCTACTTCCTTTGTCCTGCCTCCTAATTCCTTCCCACCACCAGAGACAATAACAAGATTGTGGATTTCTTTGGCTGCAATCTCCTTCAGCATATCAGGTATTTGAGCCAAATCCACCACGGCCACCACGAGTTCGATATCCGAAGGCACTGACATCAAATTTGGAAAAGCAGGTAAATTTAGAATTTGCTTTCTAGTCGGATTTATGGGGAAGACTTTTCCTTTAAATCCGGACTTGACTATACTCTCAAGAACAGAATTGCCAATTTTGCCGGAAATTGCCGAAGCTCCAACAATCGCAACTGATTTCGCTTTAAAAAAAGTATTTATGTGTTCCAGATTCGGTTTAAAAGAAATAATTGAGTCTTGCTCTTCAGGCTTTAGAATTATTTTGGCATCAAGAACGCGGTGCTGATTGCTCCAGACCATAATCGGATTCAAATCCACTGAGTCTAGCCTGGGAGCAAGATCAACTCCCATGCTATTTGCGCTGAGTATAAGTTCAACAAGAAGTTTTTCATCAACGGGTGGCTTTCCTCGATATCCATGAAGTAAAGTATGCCCTTTTACTTCATAGATCATACCATGGGCATCCTCCGGACTTATAGGGAGAACGCGGAAACTTACATCATCCAATACCTCAGTAAATATTCCGCCTAAGCCAAACATAATGACTGGTCCAAATTGACAATCATTCGTGAGGCCAATGATTATCTCGACTCCTTTTTCACACATTTCCTCCACGGTAATTCCCTCGACATGAGCTTGAGGTACCGCTTTTCGGACGTTAGTCATCATTTCAGAAAAAGCAGACTTCACTTTCTTCCCTGAGTCAAGACCAAGGACAACTCCTCCGACGTCGGTTTTGTGAAGAATATCAGGAGACGCTATCTTTAAAGCCACCGGAAATCCAATCTCTCTTGCTATATATACAGCTTCCTTGGCATCTTTTGCCA
This sequence comes from Candidatus Aminicenantales bacterium, assembly GCA_049682755.1. Lineage (GTDB taxonomy): Bacteria > Acidobacteriota > Aminicenantia > Aminicenantales > UBA8522 > UBA8522. The sequence goes on from JBAUIH010000137.1 coordinate 4,970, forward strand.
ATGCCTTTTTGGGATCCTGGAAACCGTATTGCCGGTGTGATATCATTCCATCTTCTCAACTAATCGGGAGATAAGGCATACCTTCCAAACCAATTTTGCATAATCTTAAAAAATTCTTCTTTCAGCTTTCTTACTTTATTTTTTCCCTCTTTTTTGCTTTATTCATATCTTTGTCTCATCGAGAAATATTCTCGTCTTGTTGAGTGAATGAGAGGATTATAAAAAACGAATATGAGCATTGCAGTAAAGTCCTCTTTCCAAATTTTTTTCTTATATTTTTTATTGCATACCGTATACAAACAATTCAATTAGATTATTACACCGTTATACTTCATCATGTCAAGCTTTATTATGAATTTTTTCTGCTAAAATCAAAATTAGACAGGGGGGGGTAAAACGGGAAGTTGCCGACCCTTTTTCCATTGCAGGCCACAAGAAGCTTCTGATAAGGGATTACGTAGACGGTAACCAGGGCCCCGACGCATTGATGGACCTTGCCCTCCTTGCTACGGATGATGAATGTCCCGTCCTTCTTCACTCGGTGTTCATCTGGAGACAATCGAATGATTTCTCGATCTTGCTTTTCGACTCAGGCGAACCCTCCTCTGCATAAATCAGGCCAATGTCCAAACTCCGTAAAGCTCTTTTTAACTAGACTTCTTTTTCGTTCAGCCTCGACGTATATCGAACGTGCATCCCATGATACTCAACGAACCGGAAAACCTTGTTCTGGTCCAGATAATAGGCCTCAGGCCGGCCGTACTGTTCAATCGTCCGGCGAGCCGTCTCCAGATGGCCAAAACTGCTTTCTTTTTCGACCAGTCGGCCGCCGATAAAAAACCTAGAGTAATCCTTGGTCGCGATCACATATTGGAAACCTTCCAAAGCGGGTACCCAGCGATGTTTTGACGAATCACTCTGGAAGAGGAAGCCCGGGCCAGGAGTTTCAAACCGAACAAAGACCGCCTTCTTCTCTTCCGGTCGGGCATGATAATAACTGTGCCGGAGAGCAAAATCACGAAGCGTTTGCCGGTGGGATGGATCGCCAAAGACTTTTTGGGCTTACTCGGCCAACACGGCAAAGCTGATCCGCCCGCAGAAGACTTCGGCTTTACGCTGGACATGAACGAGCCCCTCGTGGAGCCAACGCTCAACCTCCTCCGGAAACCGATGGAACGCGCTCTCCTTCCTGGCATGCAGCGTGAATGGATGCTAACCGATGGCCCAACCAAGCCGGCGCCGCCGAAGCTTGTAGACTTGTGCCCGACCGCCCCCCAAGATCTTACAGGTCCGATCTTCTCCGATCCGATGATCGTTGAACGTTTTTAAAATCCCTTCGATAAACTCCCAAGGAAACGTTTATGATACAGACGATCTAATAGAAATAAGTGGATGCCCGTTTTCCAATTTCTTTCGCTGATCTGTATGTATAATTGGGATCTACAATTTCCCTCGCGTGATTTCCCAGGCCGGACGTCTGATGACGAGCATCGAAATTCACCCCGGCGCGCAGATTGGCGGCGGGTTCTTCATTGACCACGGCCTGGGCGTCGTCATTGGCGAAACTGCCATCACCGGGAACGACTACATGCTCTTTTAGAGCGTCACGTTTTGCGGCACGGCCAAAGAAACCGGCAAACGCCACCCTACGGTAGGCAACGATGTTGTTATCGACGCGGGAGAAAAAGTGCTTGGCAACTTCACCATCGGCAACAACGTGTATCTCGGGGCGAATGCCGTTGTGCTGAGGGATGTGCCTGACGACAGCACCGTTGTCGGCGTTCCGGGCCGCATTGTCCGGCACCTGGAGAACCGCGTCGCGTCGACGCTTGAGCACACAAGCATAAGCGACCCGGTCATGCAGAAGTTCGACGCTCTCCAGCGCGACATGACGCGTATCGAGCAGGAGGTTCGCGCCATGAAATCGAAACCGCCCGGAAAGGCGGATCGGAGCCGTTCCAAACCGGACGAAGATCGCAAGTCCGCCGGTTTTTTACCACGAAATATACGAAAAATGGGAACGCATATTTTCTATCATCCCTCTGTCGCGCTGCGAAGGCGCCCCCCTCCGCGGAGCATGGGGTGAGAAAGCCTCCGGGGTAAGGAAGATTTCTACTTCGCAAACTGCCGCTTCTGCCAATCGTTCGCGAAAAGGTTGAAGAATCCCTCCTTGTACGGGTGCTCCTTGATGAGGTCCTCGTTGAGGCTGATACCAAGTCCGGGGCACGTTGGCAGTTCAACGTAGCCATCCACAACGTTTGGCACGCCCGGCACCGCCTCCTTCACCCATGGCTCGACGAAGTCGTCGAATATCTCCTGCACCTTGTAGTTAGTCGTGCAGAATCCGAAATGAATCGAAGCCGCGGTACAGACCGGTCCGTTGGAATTGTGCGGCGCCATGACGCGGTACTGTGCATCCGCCATGGCGGCGATTTTCTTCATCTCCATGAACCCGCCCGCGTGGATGATGTCAGCCTGGATAATATCCACCGCTCCGGAGTTGAGAAATTCAGGGAACTGGTAGCGGGTAAACCACCGCTCGCCCGATGCAATCGGGATATTCACCTGCTCGTGCACCTGTTTGAGCGCCCGCACGTTCTCTGGCGGTACCGGTTCCTCGTACCAGCCGGGGTTGAACTCCTCAAGTTGTTTGCCAATCTGGATTGCCGTACGCGGCGAGAATCGGCCATGCCCCTCGATGAAGATTTCCACGTCCGGGCCCACGGCGTCGCGTATTGCAGCGACGAGCTCTAACGACTTCATGATTTCCTGTCTGCTCATTTCGTACGTTCCGGGGCCGAACGGATCTACTTTGAGCGCCTTGTACCCTTTTGCCGTTACCATCTTCGCCCGCTCGGCGAATTGCTGCGGAGCTCGCTCGACGGTATACCAACCGTTCGCGTAGGCCTTGAGCTTCTCGTGCGCCTGCCCACCGAGGAGCTTGTACACGGGCTGCCCCGCTGCCTTACCGATGATGTCCCAACAGGCGATCTCCACAGCGCTCATGACGGTGGTAGCGATGACGCCGTTGCGCCAGAAATCGTTACGGTACATGCGGAGCCAGAGGTCTTCCGTGTTGAACGGGTCGCTACCGATCACGTGCCGCCGTTTGGCGCCTTCAATGTAACCGAGCACTCCCTCCTCGCGATTCTGGACGGTTGCTTCGCCGATGCCGGTAAGCCCTTCATCCGTTTCGACTTTGATGAAGATGATATTGCGCCAGCTCGTGCCGAGCACGAGCGGCTTGACGTCGGTAATTCTCATGAACGAACTCTCCTTGCAGGTGTTGCGATCCAGGCGTATAAAATATAGTAATTTGGTTTTTAGGGTTCGCTGGCACCGGTAGCATTTTCACGTCGATTTTCCCATCTCGCTATCGTGAGGAAGCATAAATCTGGGCTGAGGAAATGTCAAGGGTGCCTAGAACCTGAAGTTCCCTCAAAATTTTAGAGCTTGTCCGGAAGTTACGTGATAGGGATTGATCGAGCATAGAAAAAGGGCTACAACCTTTTAGGAGTTCAATCTCAAAAAAGGAGATGTAGCCCAATGGACGACCTCGAAATCAAGATCGCCATCACCTACAAGTTGCCAAAAATCAACCTCACACTCAATAGCCTTCTGCGGGGGCTTGACCGCGACCGGGACGCGATCATGAGAGCCGTCGTGGTGAAGATCTTTGAAGCCCTCGAGGAAAAACAGCAGGAGGATTATCCGCCCGAGCGATATGTCTGGAACGGCCATCAATCGAGTGCCCGTCAGCTTCTGACCTCGTTCGGCGAGGTCCGTTATTCCCTGGCCCAGGTGACGGAACGAAAGACCGGAAAATCGATCAATCCGTTGGTCGTGAAGTTGAAGATTCCGGCCTATCGTCATTACCCCGGCGAAGCGCTGGAAGCGCCGCTGGGGCAGGCGATTCACTTGTCCTACCGGTTGGCGGCGAAGGAAACGAAGCGCATCCGGGGAAGCGGGCCGGGGAAAAGCACGATCTGGAGCCGGATGCAGGAGCTGGCGGAGTCGATGTCCTGGCCGTCGATGAAATCGATTCCGTTCGACTTCTTGCTGGTGGACGGGACCCCGGTCAAAAAACAGGGGGAGCGCGGTCAATCCGAAGGACCGATGGAGATGCGCTGGGCCTCGGCGTCGGAAAAGCCCGGAAAGCCTTTTCAATTGGTAGGTTTCTGGCTCGATCAGGACAGGAAAGCCGTCCGCAAGGATCTTGAGAAACGGTTGGATTACGGCCGGCTGAGGATGCTGTTGGCCGACGGTGAGATGGGCTTGCCCGAGGCCTTGCTGACGGATCGGATGGAATTTCAACGCTGCGTCTGGCACGGCCTTCACGATTTTCGATACAACCTCTTTCAAGACGGGATCAAAGGATCGGCCCAGGAGCCGTATCGCGAGGGAATGATGAGCAATCCGCTGTTTCATTTGAAACAGGTGAACTTGGAAAAACTGACGGCGACCGATGAGCCGGTTGTTCGGAAGCTGGTGGAAACGATCCAACGGAATTTTGATGAGCTTCTGGAGGTTCTTCCAGCCGAGAAATATCCCAAGACTCGCACCTACGTGACGAACTTCCTCGGGGCGGGGATGACCTTCCTCCAGTATTGGCTTGACCATCACGAATGGCCGTCGTTCACGACCAATGTGGCCGAATCGGGGTTCAGCCGAATCGTCAACCGGATCAAACGGGTCGGCCGGCGCTGGAGCGACACGGGGCTTTCGAACTGGTTGATGCTGGCCGTCCAAAAGATTTTCGACCCCGCCGAATGGACGAATTTGTGGCGGCAATACTTCCAGCTTCACTGCCGTCTGCGCCTCGAGACTCTTCATGTCGATTATCGGTAGATCCTATGCATCGCGTAACTTCCGGACAACCTCGAATATTGTAAAGTCAATCATATTGAGTTCACCCGGTCCCGTGCCTACCGGAAAAACGATCAAGCCTGCATAGAACAGAAGAACAGGGCGGTCATCCGTCGTTTTATTGGCCACGACCGATATTCCGGGATCGTTGCCGGCCAAGCTCTCGCCCTCCTCTGCCAGGCGGTCCGGTTCTATGTGAACTTTTTTCAGCCCTCCTTCAAACTACGGGGAAAAGAAAAGATAGCCGCCAAAGTAAAGAGATGCTACGATAAGCCCACGACGCCATGCGAACGATTGCTCAGCCACCCGGCTGTAGATATCTCGATAAGAGAAAATCTTCAAGACTTGGGAAGATCGCTTGATCCGGTGGGATTACTTCATCGCATTCGAGAACAACAGTCGGCGCTGGCGGCTATGGTCGATCTCAAGAACAACCTCGCCGGACCCGGCCGCCGGAGTCTGGAGCAGTTCATGAAGGAGATGGGGCAGATGTGGCGCTTAGGTGAAGTCCGACCCACGCACCGTGCTGAGATGAAAAAAAGCCATTATTGGCGAACTCGGAGAGACCCGTTTGAATCAGTTTGGCCGGATATTTTACTTTGGCTGCAAGATGAACCGAATGCCACTTCGAAGGATCTGTTCGAGCGTTTTCAGAAGCAACATCCTGATTGCTTTACCGGCGGCCAATTACGGACTTTGCAGCGTCGCGTGCTTGACTGGCGAAAAGTCATGGCGCGAGGGCTTGTTTATGCTGGGCTGGATGCTCTGGTCGTACCCTCAGGGGTCACTCCCGTGGGTCTCGATAAGTCATTTATTCCTCGGTAACATTTCTGAATGAGGCAACGGGATTGACGTTCATCATTGGCCTCTACAAAATCGTCCGTCGTCATGCTCAACACATCGTCAAGCATGCCTCCGATGGCCGCCGGCGGGGCGTTTCGCCTCATTTATGGAGGCATAGCACGGCACTACATCTGCTGGAAGCCGGCGTGGAGATCAATGTCATTCGCGCCTGGCTTGGTCACGTAAGTCTGGAGACCACCAACCGCTATGCAGAGATCACGATCCGCACCAAAGAGGCAGCTCTTAAACAATGTAATCCGCCGAGCACAGGGTCGGAGAGATTCCCACTAAAACCGGTTTGGCGGGAAGACGCTTCCCTCTTGAGATGGCTCCAATCCCTGTAACCGTTATGTGGCCGAAAAATCGCGATCCACCTCGAATCCTACGTGGTCCAAGGCTTCAAGGGCACATAACGCGGGCGGGCACATTACATGGATAACCTCTCTCTCGGCATCTCGTTCTCCTCTCCTTTGATGAGGAGACATGATGGCCGATTATCGTTAAGTTATCCAGCGCCCCTTCACTTTTTGAAGATTCTGGCCCCGGCCAAAAAATGGCCGTTTTGGACCAAAATCGGTGGCCGCTTTCAATCAGAATCATTGGCCGGATTCAACCAGAATATGCAGGCAAATCCCCGGCTGAGATGTTAGCGCAAACTAGCCCTCTGAGTGGTTCGAAAAATGGGGTTCATATCCGAGCAGCTTACCCGGCCGGTACGATCCGTTCTGTTGGGAGGGGGGTGACCGCTAGGGCTACCTCCTACCAACAAAATGAATTAATCCGCCAACATAGGAGGCCAATCCCCGGCCTGGTCTCCTCGCGCCGCAGCCTCTCGATGCAAAGTTACCGAACCGATTTCAACAGGCCGATGGCTTCCTCTATAACCATCTCCGCTGCATCAGGATTGTAG
>JBAUIH010000138.1:0-10370 GCA_049682755.1 Candidatus Aminicenantales bacterium
AGCTGACGAGCGGTCCTTCCTTTCGGATCTCGATGATGCGGCCGGGCTGAGGGACCGGATCCGGAGCGGGCAGGGGGATTCCCTCGTGAACGACAAGCCTCCGGCCGTGAAAGAAGGTGTGCGCTCCCGGCCAGGGTGAGAAGGCCCGGACCATGCGGTCGATGGAGACGCACTCCTTTGTCCAGTCGATCCGGCCCTGATCCTTATGGAGCCGCGGCGCCGGAGTGGCCAGAGCATGATCCTGGGGAACGCGGGGGAGATCCTCGATCTCGTCCAGAGTCTTGACCAGGAGATCGGATCCGAGCCGGGAGAGCCTGACCTCCAGCTCGTCGGCCTTCTCGCGCGGCTGGATATCCACTTCCATGAGGCTGAGGATATCTCCCTCGTCCATCCTCTCGTTGAGCTCGAAGATGGTCACACCCGTCTTTTCCTCGCCGTTGAGGATGGCCCATTGAACAGGAGCCGCGCCCCGGTACTTGGGCAGCAGCGAGAAATGGACGTTGATGGACTTGAAGCGCGGGAGGTCAATGATAGCCGGCGGGATGATCTGCCCGTAGGCCACGACCACGTTGATGTCGGGAGCGGCGGCCTTCAAAGTTTCGAGAATGCGGGGGTCTGTCCGGATTTTTTCCGGCTGCAAGACGGGAATCCCCCGCCCGAGAGCCGCCTCTTTGACCGGGGGTGGCATCGGCTCCCTCCCCCGTCCGGCCGGCCGGTCGGGCTGGGTGATCGCCAAGATGATTTCGTGGCCGCTTTCGATCAGACGTTCGAGCGCCGGCAGGGCGGACCTGGGGCTGCCAAAAAAAACGACCTTCATTCCCCTCCGTCGTTTTCCTGCGTTTTTTTCAACCTTTTCTTGATCAGCGCCTTTTTTAAGGGAGAGAGGTATTCGATGAAGAGCCGGCCTTCAAGGTGGTCCAGTTCGTGGCAGAAGACCCGGGCCAGGATTCCCTCGGCCTCGATGATCTTCTCTTTCCCCTCGAGGTCAATCCCTTTGAGCGCGACCTGGCCCGGCCGACGGACGTCTTCGTGCACGCCGGGGACCGAGAGGCAGCCCTCTTCGGAGATGGCCTCTCCGTGGCTCCCCAGAAGTTCCGGGTTGATCAGGACGATCAGTTCCTCCGGCTTCTCGCCTACCGACAGGTCGACGGTGATGATGCGTTTGCCGGCCGCGACCTGGGGAGCGGCCAGTCCGATGCCCGGCGCGGCGTGCATGGTCAGCACCATGTCGCGGGCGAGGTCAACGATTTCCTGGTCGATCGTCTGGATGGGCAGAGCCGCTCGGTGGAGGACAGGGTGACCGAAAGTGACAATTTTGCGTACGGGCATGTCTCACTCTCCTTCATTTTAAGGGACATCCGTTTTTTTTTCAATTTTTCTTTGCGAGGTAAGCATATCTTTCTGTGTTATGAACATAACAGACAAATGGAGATGCTTCCCTTTGCGAGCGAAGGATTGAGGGATCGGAAGTCCGTCGAAGAGTGAGCGGAAGGAACCCTGCCCGCTCGTCGCTCATACGGACTTCTCAGCATAAATCCCTCGCCTTGGGAAAATGAGGAATAGGAGCGAGGTTGGCTGCTTTGCGGAGAATACCAGCAGCGGAGCTTTGAGAGGCCCAAATTGCCTGTCTACTATAACAAGAAGGAGCACTCCTAATGAGGACTGTCCTCCTCGTTTTTCAAACGACTGCGGAGGGCGGCGGCGGCTCGTCGGCTCTGCCGGCGTTGTGGAGCGGGAGATAAATCAGATAGACTCCGATGAGGACGAGAACAGCCAGGCCGACATAGTAGCTGGCGTTGGCGAAAAAGTCCGGGATGTCGGTGCCGAGGACTTTCTGGAAGAACAGGAATGTCCAGGTGGCCCGCACCAGACCGGTCAGGGCTTCTCCGGCGATGAGTCCAGAGGCCAGCAGCACTCCGACGTTCTCGACGCGCGTCTTTTGGGCGGGGTTGAGGCCTCTGCGGCCGGCCAGCCGATCGACGATCCCCTTCATCATTCCGCCGCAGAAAATGGCGAAGGTCGTTTCCAGGGGGAGGTACATTCCGACCGCTACGAGCATGGGAGACCGGACCTGAACCAGGATCATCGCGAATCCCATGAGCATTCCGACGATGACCAGGGGCCAGGCCATTTCCTTGCCGACGATGCCCTGGGCCAGAGCGGCCATCAATCCGGCCTGGGGCGCGGACAGCTCTTTGCTGCCGAACTGGAAGGCGCCGTGGAGGACGAGCAGAGGGAAGTAGAGCACAAGCGAGGCCAGCAGCACGCCGAAGATGTTGCCGACCTGCATCTTCCACGGCGTGCCTCCGAGGAGGTGTCCGACCTTGAGGTCCTGGAGCATCTCTCCGGCCACGGCCGATGAGACACAGACCACGGCGGCGACGCCGAGCACGGCGGCCACACCGCTGACCCCGGTGGCGCCGACGACGACCATGAGGAGGGCAGCGATGATGAGGGTGGACAGCGTCAGGCCGGAAATAGGGTTGTTCGATGACCCGATCTGGCCGACGAGGTTGCCCGATACGGCGGCGAAGAAAAACCCGGCCACGGCCATGACCAGAGCCGCCAGGATCGCCGATGCGAAGCTCCCGGAAAAGACCTTGTAGACAAAGACCATCATCACGATCGTGACGCCGAGAAGGCCCAGGACGAGCCGGATGTTCAGGTCTTTTTCGCAGCGGGACGTCACCTCCACATGACCCGAGGCTTTTTTGACGTCGCCGATCGACCGTTTTATCCCGGCGGCGAGGTTCTTTCTCATCCGGAAGAGGGTGTAGCCGGCGCCGACCAGCATTCCGCCGACCGCGATCGGCCGGATGATGAACTTCCAGACATCGAGCATCATGTCGGGCCAGGCGACGCTGCTCATGGCGACGCCCGGCCCGTAAAATTTTTCAACCAGCTGGGGGCCCAGAAAAAACATCAAGAGCGGGGCGAAGAGCCCCCAGGCCAGGACACCGCCGGCGAAATTGAGCGAGGCCAGCCGGGGCCCGATGATGTAGCCAACGCCGATATAGGCCGGGTAGATCCCCGGACCCGAGACGGCGACGATGCCTCCGGCGTCGACCCGGGGAGCGGCCTTATCGGTGCCCAGGCGGACAAAGCTCGCGCCGATCGAGCCGACCTTGATGATGAACTCCTTGGTGGCGGCAAAGATCTTGACGACGCCAAGGGCATAGATCAGCGCTCCGATACCCATCGCCTGGAAAAGGAACTTGGCGCCCTGGCTGCCTTTCTGGCCGGCCTTGTGGATCTCCGAAGCGGCCACTGATTCCGGAAAGCCGAGTTCGGGGTCGGTCACCATGACCCGCCTGAGGAACGTCACGAACATGATCCCGAGAAGGCCGCCCACGAACATCAGGGCCGTTGACTTGATGTAGGCATCGAAGGTGTCGAACCTGAGCCAGGCCCCGGAGATGATGAACGCCGGGATGGTGAAGATCGCGCCGGCGGCGACGGACTCGCCGATCGAGCCCACCGTCCGCGCCATGTTCTCTTCTAGGATGGACCCTCTCATCAGCCTCAAGATGGCCATGCCGATGACCGCCGCCGGATAGGTGGCGGCGATGGTCATCCCGGCACGCAGTCCCAGGTAGGCATTGGCGGCGCCCAGGATTACTGTCATGATGACGCCCAATATCAGCGCCTTGATGGTGAATTCCCTCATATTGGTATTCTCGGGAACATACGGCTGGTGACTCATCCCTCGCTCCTTTCTTTTCAGAAGTGAATCATGAAACTCACCTATGTATATTAAAATTCGCCGGCCTTAGTCAAGCCAATAAAAAGACGGGACGCTCCCCAGGGGGCCACCCTCTCTGATGGTATCAGTCTGCTGTTTAGGGTGGCCCCCTGGGGAGCGTCCCCGATACTTGCCGATTCCTGGACTTGCAAATGAGGATCCGTCTGGCATACAATAGAGCGCGCCGAAGGAAAACCATGAGCATCATCAGCTGGTTCAAGGACCGATTGTTTTGCGACCTGGCTATCGACCTGGGGACGGCCAACACGCTCGTTTTTCTCAAGGGGAAAGGGATCATCGTCCAGGAGCCCTCGATCGTCGTCGTCAACAGGATCAGCGGCAAGGTCGAGGCCGTGGGAGCCCGGGCTAAGGATATGCTGGGCAAGACGCCGAGTTCGGTCACCACCATCAAGCCGATGCGCGACGGCGTCATCGCCGATTTTGAAGTCGCCGAAAAAATGCTCGACTACTTCATCAAGAAGGTCACCAACAACCGCGGTTTCTGGCTGCGGCCGCGCATCGTCATCGGCATTCCCACGGGGGTCACCCAGGTCGAGCGGCGGGCCGTCAAGGACGTAGCCTTGAGGTCCAAGGCTTCCGAGGTCTATCTCGTAGAGCAGCCGATGACGGCAGCGGTCGGCGCGGATCTCCCCATCACCGAGCCGACCGGCAACATGGTCGTGGATATCGGCGGCGGCACCACCGACATCGCTGTCATCTCGCTCCACGGTATCGTCTTCAATCATTCCATCCGCATCGCCGGGAACGAGATGGACGAGGAGATCATTTCTTACTTGAAGAAGAAATACAACCTTCTCATCGGCGAGCGGACGGCCGAGGCCGTCAAGCTGCAGATCGGTTCGGCCTATCCTCTGGACGAGCCCTTGACCATGGAGATCAAGGGCAGGGACCTGCGGGAGGGCATCCCCAAAACAATCGTCGTCGATGACCAGGAAATCCGCGAAGCCCTGGAGGACGTTGTCTCGGCGATCGTCAACGCCGTCCGGATCGCCCTGGAAAGGACGCCGCCCGAACTTTCCGCCGACATCATCGACCGGGGGATCGTCCTCACAGGGGGAGGGGCACTCCTCAGGAACCTGGACAAACGCCTCCGGGACGAAACACAACTGCCTGTCTTCGTCACCGAGGATCCTTTGACCAGCGTCGTTCTCGGAGCGGGCAAGCTGCTGGACGATCTCGACCTCCTGAAAAAGATCGCACTTGACTGACGGGGCTTGAAAGAAAAAAGACGTTTTGTTCTCTTGCTGGGACTGGTTTTTGCCCACCTTTTGCTCATCTCCGTCCAGGTGCCGAGGGGCGACGAACCGTCCTATTTCGAACGGACCTTCTTCGCGGTTTTCGCGCCGGTGCAGCACGGTGTTGTCTCCTTTTTCCGCGGTCTGAAGGATTTCTGGAGGAACTATTTCTATTTCCGCGACCTCCGGCGGCAGAATCGAGCCCTGGAAAAAGAAGCGTTTGAGCTCCGGCAGGAAAATTTAGCGCTCAAGAACCTGCTGCTCAATTTCAGGGGAGCCGAAGAGATCCGGGATCTCCTCTCGACCCTGTCCCAATCGGTTCTCGTAGCCACGGTCATCGCTTTCGATCCCAGTCAGATCTACAGTTCCATCGAATTGAACAAGGGAGCGGCCGACGGCATCCGCAAAGACATGGTGGTCCTGGACGGGAAGGCCCGTCTGGTCGGACGGGTGGTCGAGCCCATCTCCGGCAAGCGGGCGCGCGTCCAGCTCATTACCGACGGCGACAGCGGTGTGGGCGTCCGCACAGAGCGATTCGGGGTCCTCGGCACCCTGCAGGGAGATGCCAAGGGAAAATGCAGCCTGAAATATATTTTCAAGACCAACAGGGACGTTGCGGTGAACGAGGAAATCCTGACCTCAGGGCTGGACGGTCTCTACCCGTCCGGGATCCCCGTCGGACGGATTCTCTCGATCGTCACCCGGGAGACCGACCTGTTCAAGGCGATCGTCGTCGAGCCCTATTTCGATCTTTCCGACCTGGACCAGGTGGCGGTCTTCACCGCCGACCAGAGGGACCTGGATTGAGGTAGCAGGGCCATGAGACGTTCGACAGAGGTCATCGCGGGGCTCGTCGTGGCCGTCGTGCTGCAGACCGTTATCGGCAAGATCTCTCCTTCCCTCCTGCTCGCCTTCAATCCCTTCTCCTGGGCCGTTCTCTATTTCGGCCTGACCCGCCAGGAAATCTTCGGGGCGGTTATGGGCACGGCCTGCGGTCTGCTTCAGGATTCCCTGTCTCTTGGAGTATTCGGCGTGAGCGGGCTGACCAAAACCCTCCTGGGATTCGTCACGGGATATGTCTCCAGAAAGATCAACGTCCTGTCTCCCGGCCGGACCTTTGTTTTTGTCCTGGTCATGGCGGCCGCCGAACTGGCTCTCTGGAAATTCTTGGTTCTCTTTCTTTTTGGCGAAAAATGGTCCGCCGGCGGCGGGCTCGTTTTTCTCCAGCCTCTGTCGGCGGCCGTTGTCGTCACCGGATTGTTCCGGTTTAAACGGAAATCAGGAGCGGAGATTCGGTAGGCTATGGCGGTTGAAAAAGACAAGATCTACGAAGACCTGTCGCTCATCCTGACAAGGATTCGCCGGGTCGCCGTCGTCGTCGGCATCGTGCTGCTGGTTCTGCTTTTTTACTATTGGAAAGTCCAGATCCTCGATCACCGGAAGTACTTGGCCCTGGCGGAAGCCAACAGGACCCGGGAGAGTCTCATGCCCGCGCCCCGCGGATTGATCCTGGACAGAAACACCGTCATCCTGGCCGACAACGCGGCCTCGTTCAAGGCTTCAATCATCCGGGAGAGCTGCCGGGATTACGACCGCTCGCTCGTCGCCATCGGCCGGCTCCTGGACATCCCGCCGGTAGACCTGCGCAATCGTATCTCCCGGTACGAATCTCTCCCCGCGTTCCGGCCCGTCGTCATTATGGACAACCTGGAGTTAGATTACGTATCCCGGATCGAAGCCCGGCGGCTCGAGCTTCCCGAACTCATCGTCGAGACCGATCCTCGGCGGCACTATCCGTTTGGGAGCCTGGCGGCTCATGTCATCGGCTACATGCAGGAGCTGACCGAGGCGGAACTGAAGGGCGGTATTTATCCGGACCGAAGCCTGGGCGATATGATCGGGCGCACCGGGGTGGAAAGACAATATCAGTCTGTACTTGTAGGCACGGACGGCCGGCGCGTGGAGATCGTCGACAGCCAGGGCCGCAGCCGGGGAGAAGTGTCCAGAATTGAGCCGATTCCGGGTCGGGACATCCGCCTCGCCCTGGACTTCGATCTGCAACAGAAAGCCACCCGGCTCCTCGAGGGCCGGGAAGGGGCGATCGTTGTCCTTGACCCGCGCAACGGAGAAGTCCTGGCCCTGGCCAGCTTCCCCACCTACGATCCGAACAAATTCATCACCCGGTTCTCACCCCAGGAATGGATGGACCTCATCGGCCGGCCGGACCACCCTTTGGAAAACCGGTCCATCCGGGGCCTTTACTCTCCCGGATCGGTCTTCAAGCTGTGCATGGCGCTCGGCGCCCTCGACTCCGGGTTGATCACCGAGCAGACCGCTTTCTTCTGTTCCGGCAGCGCTCTATTCTACGGCCGTCCTTTTCGCTGCTGGTATAGCGGGGGACATGGCAGTATCGCTTTGATCGACGCCATCCGTCGTTCCTGCAATGTCTATTTCTATAACCTCGGCCGCCGGATGGCTATCGATCAGATCGCGGAATACGCCAAGATTCTCGGGTTCGGGGATAAGACGGGGATTGACCTTCCCGGCGAGAAAGAAGGTCTCGTCCCAAGTTCGGAATGGAGCCGTCAGTTTCGGAATTCGAGATGGTATCCCGGAGAGACGATCTCGGTGTCCATCGGGCAGGGACCGATGCTGGTGACCCCCCTCCAGGTCGCCGTCCATACAGCGATCATTGCCAACCGGGGTCGCCGAATGGTTCCTCACCTGCTTTTATCTCCGGCGGAAGAGTCGGAACCAACCAGTCCTCCCACCGGCAAGATCGGGGCCGATCTTTTCGATAAGGTCGTTCGGGGCATGTGGAAATGCGTCAACGAAGAAGGGACCGCGCGAGGAGCCAAAATCGAGGGCTTCGATGTTTGCGGCAAGACGGGCTCCACCCAGGTCATCGGGCGGGAGAGAGCGGAAATGCTGGGCAAGGAAATTATGACCCACTCCTGGTTCTCCGGCTTCGCGCCGCGAGACGATCCGCGGGTGGTGGTCACCGTGCTCGTCGAGTTCGGCGGGATGGGAGGAGCCACCGCCGCACCCTTGGCCAAAGAGCTTTTGTCACTGTACAGGGAAAAATATGATTAGCCGGCGGCTCATCGATAACATCGACTGGGTTCTTATCGGCCTGCTCATCCTGAATTCGCTCTTAGGCGTCATTGTCGTCTACAGCGCCTCCCGGCACCTACCGGGAGACTTTCACTGGAAGCAGCTCGTTTTTCTTGCCGGAAGCCTTCTCATCCTCCTTGTCCTGCTGGCGGTCGATTACCAGGTCCTGCTGAGCTTTTCCTTCTATCTTTACGGCGCTGCGGTCTTTGTCCTGGCCCTGATGCTGGTCTTCGGCCGATTCATCAGCAAGGGGAGCTGGATCAAACTGCCGTTCTTCCAGATCCAGCCCTCGGAGCTGGCCAAAATCGCCGTCATCCTGGTCCTCGCCCGCCTCTTCGCGGAATACAAGAGGAGTCATCTCAACGGGAGTGGCCTGCTGGCGGGCTGCGGGCTCGTTGCCGTCCCGTTCTTTCTGGTGGTTTTGCAGCCGGACCTGGGAACGGCGGTGAGCTACCTTCCCCTGCTGTTGGGGGCATTCCTCCTGGCGGGACTGAGGCGGAAAGCGGTGGTCTGGATCATCATTTTGACGGTCCTGGCCGGGGTCAGCGGCTGGAATTTTTATTTGAGGGACTACCAGAAAAAGAGGCTGGCCACCGTGGTCTTCCCCAGCCGCGACCCGCAGGGCTCCGGCTATCATATCCTCCAGTCCAAGATCGCCCTGGGCTCGGGAGGTTTGCTGGGGAAAGGATTCACCCGGGGGACCCAGAGCCAGCTCAAGTTCCTGCCGGCCAGGCATACGGATTTCGTCTTCTCGGTGATCGGCGAGGAATTCGGATTCGTGGGTGTCACCGCCGTGCTTTTCCTTTACGCGGTCTTTCTCTCGAGACTATTTCTGTCAGCCGGGAAATCGCGCGACCGGGCCGGGGTTTATATCATTTTCATGGTCAGCCTGATGGTGGCCTTTCAGCTCCTAGTCAACGTGGCCATGGTCATCGGCCTTTTGCCGATCGTCGGCATTCCGCTCCCGCTGCTCAGTTACGGCGGATCTTCGCTCCTGGCCAATTTTCTAGGAGTCGGCCTTGTGTTGAACGTCAAGATGAGACGTTTTGCCAATATTTGATCCGTCTCTCAAGTATCCGTCCTCCGCGGCGAGGATATGAGCAAAGACAATTTCCTGAATGACGTCCTCGAGCAAGTCGAGAAGCCCGGCCGGTATATCGGCGGAGAATGGAATGCCGTCCGCAAGGATCCGGCGGCGGTCGAGGCCCGGATCGCCCTGGTTTTTCCCGACGTCTACGAGATCGGGATGTCCTACCTCGGGCAGAAAATCCTTTACGACATCCTCAACGCGCACCCGGCTCTCTTGGCGGAGCGGGTCTTTGCGCCCTGGCCGGACTTCGAGAAGGCGCTGCGCTCTCGTCGCCTGCCCCTTTTTTCCCTTGAGAACAAGCTCCCTCTACGGCAATTCGATATCCTCGGCTTCTCGCTCCTTTATGAGCTCAATTATTCCAACATTCTGACCGTCCTGGACCTCGGTGGTATCCCCATTCTTGCGGAGGAGAGGGGAGAAGACGAGCCCCTCATCCTGGCCGGCGGCCCGGCGGCTTTCAATCCGGAACCGGTATCCGATATCTTCGACGCCTTTCTCCTCGGGGACGGGGAAGACGCCTTCGTCGAGATCGCCGAAGGCGTCATCACCGCGCGCCAAGCCGGCGCGGGCAGAGAAGAGATCCTGAGGGGGCTGGCGGGCATTTCCGGAGTTTATGTGCCTTCCCTGTATGAAAGCTATGCTCCTTCCGGATTGGCTCTTTTAGCCCGGAGACCGAAAAGCGGGGCGCCTGTCAGGATCAGAAAAAGGGTCAAGGCCCTTCTCGGTAAATCCTCCTTTCCCGAAGCGATCGTCGTCCCCGATGTCCAGGCCGTACACGACAGGGTGGCCGTCGAGGTGGCGAGGGGATGTCCTCAAAGATGCCGATTCTGTCAAGCCACCGGCCTCTATTTTCCCCATCGGGTCATGGAACCGGCGCTCGTCCGGAAGGGGGTCCGGCGGAGCCTGGCGACGACCGGTTTTGAAGATGTTTCTCTGTCGGCGCTTTCGATCAGCGATTATCCCTTTCTCGAAGAGACGGTCGCGGCCCTGATGGACGATCTGGCCGGGCAGAAAATCTCCCTCTCCCTGTCTTCGCTCCGTCCCAAGGGATTGTCGCCGGGCGTCATCGAGAACATTCTCAGGGTTCGCAAGACCGGTTTCACTCTTGTTCCGGAAGCGGGAACGGACAGGCTCCGGAGAGTCATCAACAAGGAACTCGACAACCAGG
>JBAUIH010000139.1:0-5305 GCA_049682755.1 Candidatus Aminicenantales bacterium
TTTCGTGAGTTCAGCTTGGACCAAACAATCGAGATGACCAAGAGGCTCGCTTTGGGCAGAATCGTTTTGAAAAGCATGCATCTTCCCCTGGAAAGCCCGGAGGACGCGGTGGCGGCGGCGGGGGAGAAGGTGAGGGCGGCCGGCCTTGACCTCTACGGCTGCGGCGTCGTCTACATGACCACGGAGGCCGAAGTGGACCAGGCCTTCCGCTATGCCCGGGCCGCTGGGATGAGGATGATCATCGGCGTCGCCACTCCGGAGCTCCTGGGTATGGTCGAACAGAAAGTCAGGGAAACGGACATCCGTGTGGCCATCCACAACCATGGCCCCGAAGATAAGCTCTACCCAACGCCCGGAAGCGCCTACGAAAAGATAGAGAATCTCGATCCGCGGATCGGTCTCTGCATCGATGTCGGACACACCATCCGGGCGGGCATCGAGCCTTCAGAGGCTGCCAAGCAATTTGCTGACCGGCTGATCGATGTCCACATCAAGGACGTGACCGCAGCCTCCAAGCACGGTCAGACCATCGAGATGGGCCGGGGGATTATCGATCTCGTCGGATTCGTCCGAACCCTCATTGGACTGGGCTACGACGGCAACTTCGCCTTCGAGTTCGAAAAAGACGGAAAAGACCCGCTGCCGGGCTTGGCCGAGTCGGTTGGATATCTCCGGGGAATCTTGGCGGCCATCTGAGCCCCCTCCATGATCGAGGCACAAGCCTATGCCCGCGCGGGACTCCTTGGCAATCCATCCGACGGCTACTATGGGAAGATCATCGCGATCAGCGTCAAGAACTTCGCCGCCCGGGTCGTCCTCGAGGAGTCGGCCGAACTCAGGCTTGTGCCGGGCGCACCGGACGAGGATGTCTCTAGAAGCGGGTGGGACCTCATCGAGCGGATCAATCTTTACGGGTATTACGGAGGCCGGCGGCTGATCAAGGCGGCGATCAAGACGTTTTTTGATCACTGCGCCAAGCAGAATATCTCCATTGCCGAGAAAAATTTCACCATCCGCTATGAATCCGATATTCCCCGCCAGGTCGGGCTGGGAGGCTCGAGCGCCATCATCGTCGCGGCCATGCGGGCGCTTCTTAAGTTCTACGGCGTGCAGATCCCGCTCGAGGTCCTGCCGACTCTAGTCCTGAACGCCGAGCTTAAAGAACTAGGAATCAACGCCGGATTCATGGACCGCGTGATCCAGGTTTACGAAGGCTGCGTCTATATGGATCTGGACCGGATTCTCATCAGTGAGAGAGGTTACGGCGATTACGATCGGCTCGATGCCCACCGGCTTCCGCCTCTCTATCTCGCCTATAAACCCGACCTCGGCAAGGTCTCGGGGGCCGTCCTCAACGATATTCGCGTGGCCTTTGACCGGGGAGACCCTTCTGTCGTCGGCACGCTCCAGAAGCTGGCCTCTCTCGCCGAGAAGGGGAGAAAGGATTTTCGCCTCGGGAATTTCAGCCGCTGGCCTGCCTTGATGAACGAGAATTTCGAGCTCCGATCACGGATCATGCGGATCAGCGAGTCCAACCTAAAACTCGTCCGGACCGCCCGCCGCTGCGGCGCCCCGGCCAAGTTCGCCGGCTCAGGAGGATCGATCATCGGGATCTTCAAGGACGACGCGATGTTCCAGCACCTGACCGAGGAGCTCGGCCGGATCGGTGCCAAGGTGATCAAACCCCAAGTCTAACGAGGTCATGCTATAATAGGCCATTATGGCCACGGATATCGCGAAGCTCCGGAATATCGGGATCAGTGCCCACATCGACTCCGGTAAAACGACACTGACCGAGCGGATCCTATTCTACTGCAAAAAGATCCGCCGGATGCACGAGGTCAAGGGGAAGGACGGCGTGGGCGCGACCATGGACTCGATGGAGCTGGAGCGGGAGCGTGGGATCACCATCTCCTCGGCCGCCACTCACGTCACCTGGGGCGAGCACGCTATCAACATCATCGACACTCCCGGCCACGTCGACTTCACCATCGAGGTCGAACGTTCGCTCCGCGTTCTCGACGGCGCGGTCCTGGTCCTCTGTTCGGTCGGCGGCGTTCAATCCCAGACGATCACGGTCGACCGCCAGCTCCGGCGCTACAAAGTCCCCAGTATGGCCTTCATCAATAAGCTCGACCGGGTGGGCGCCGATCCGTTCAAAGTCAAAAAACAGCTTATCGAGAACCTCAGCCGTAACGCCGTCCTGATGCAGATTCCCATCGGTCTCGAAGACAAGCACCAGGGCATCGTCGACCTGGTGACCATGGAGGCTGTTTATTTCGATGGAGTCCAAGGAGAGGTCATCCGGCGGGAGGTCATCCCGACGGAACTCAAAGCGGAGGCGGATAAGCACCGGCAGACGATGCTGGACGCGGCTTCCCGGTTCTCGGACGAACTCACCGAAGGCGTCCTCGAAGGCCGCGAAACGCCTGAGCTGATCATTGAAGCTGTCCGACGCGGTACGGTCGCCCGGGAGCTGATGCCCATCCTGATGGGCTCCGCTTACAAGAACAAGGGCGTCCAGCTTCTCCTGGACGCGGTGGTCCGCTACCTCCCCAATCCTGCAGAAGTGGAGAACATCGCCTTTGACCTGGACAGCCAGGAAAAAGAAGTGATCCTGAGTTCGGATCCCGAAACTGATACTGTGGCCCTGGCCTTTAAGCTCGAGGAGGGATCCTACGGGCAGCTCACCTATATTCGGATCTATCAGGGGAAGATCCAGAAAGGCGCGGAGCTGCAGAATACCCGATCCGGGAAGACCATCCGGGTTGGCCGGCTCATCCGGATGCACGCCGACAGCCTGGAGGAGATCGAGGACGCAGCGGCCGGGGATATCGCCGCCCTCTTCGGCGTCGATTGTTACTCCGGTGACACCTTCGTCAAGCCGGGACTGAACCTGGCCATGTCATCGATCTATGTGCCCGAGCCTGTCATTTCTCTCGCCCTCTTCCCGGCGGAAAAAAAATCAGCAGACAACGTCTCCAAGGCGCTGAAGCGCTTCACCAAGGAGGACCCGACCTTCCGGACCCACGTCGATCCTGAGTCCAAGGAAACCATCATCCAGGGCATGGGCGAGCTTCACCTGGACGTTTACATCGAGCGGATGAAGCGAGAGTATCAGGTCGCCGTCCGAACCGGGATGCCGCAGGTGGCCTATCGCGAGTCGATTGCTCTGCGGACGGAGTTCGACTACACCCATAAGAAACAAACCGGAGGGGCCGGCCAGTTCGGCCGGGTCAACGGCTTTATCGAGCCATCCGCCGAAAAGCCCTACGAGTTCGTGAACGAAGTCAAGGGCGGAAGGATCCCCCGGGAGTTCATCCCGGCCTGCGACAAGGGCTTTCAGGCGTCGCTCAAGAAGGGGAAGCTGATCGGCTATCCGATAACCGGGATCAGGATTACGCTCACCGACGGACAGGCGCATGAGGTCGACTCCTCAGACCTCGCCTTCCAGGCTGCGGCTCAGGGCGCCTTCTGGCAGGCTTACGCCAATGCCAAACCTTATGCCCTGGAGCCGATCATGAAGCTTTCTGTGGAGGGCCCAGCCGAGTTCCTGGGCAACATTTTCGCCAGCATCAACCAGCGTCGGGGGACAATCGTCAGTTCGGTCGAGGACGGGACATTTGCCCGAGTGGATGCCGAGGTCCCGCTCAGCGAGATGTTCGGCTACTCCACCGTGCTCCGCTCTCTGACTCAGGGAAAAGCGGAGTTCACAATGGAGTTTCTCAAGTACGCGAGGGTCCCCACGCAGGTCGCCGAAAAGCTTATCACAGAATACCAGGATAGGCTCCAGAAGCAACAAAGAAAATAACGAAGGAGTGCCGGTTATGGTCAGGGAAGAATTCATCAAGAGAAGCCCGGTCCGGGTGTTGGAGAAGTCCATGCACGGCGGGCTGGAGAAAGGAAATATCGGCGTTCTGGCATCTCGAAAAGGAGTGGGCAAGACCGCCTGCCTAGTCCATATCGCCACCGACAAGCTTTTTCAGCAAAAACCTGTTATCCACGTATCCTACTCCAGCCGGGTGGACTATATCATGAACTGGTATGAAGATATCTTCCGCGAGATCGCCAGGAGCCTGAACCTGGAATCGACGGCCGAAATCCACGACGAGATCATCAAGAACCGGGTGATCATGAATTTCAACCAGGAGCGGATGAAGACAATCCAGGTCCTGCGCAGCCTCGAGGCCATTATCCGGGACGGGAATTTCGCGGCCGAGACGGTCATCGTCGATGGCTACTTATTCACCCATGCCTCCGCGGAAGACCTGGCCAAGTTCAAGGAATTCGCCGGACGGATGGGCCTTGAAGTCTGGTTCAGCGCTTCTCTGAAGGGCCCGGAGCCTCTGTTCGATGAGCAGGGATTCCCCAACGAGCTCAAATGCTGCCTGGAAAAAGTGGATGTGCTGATCACCCTGCGTCACCTCCGCGATCAGGTGCAACTCCACCTGCTGAAGGACCACGACTTTCCCTCGCCGGCGGAGCTTAGCCTCAGCCTCGACCCGACCACACTCCTGATCGCCATCCCATAAAAAGAAAAGAAGGACGGATGCGCTGGGATTATATCGTTATCGGGGCCGACGCGGCCGGTCTCTCCGCCGCCGTCCAGATCAAGCGGCTTCAGCCGGGAGCGTCCCTCAAGGTCATCAACAAAGGGTCGATCATTTCTTATGGAGCCTGCGGCATTCCCTACGTGATCTCCGGAGAGATCGCTTCTCCCCAGATGCTTATCCACTTCACTCCGGAGAGCTTCGCCAAAGTGAGGGCAATCCGCGTCGAGACCCGAAAGGAAGCCGTCTCCCTCGACCGCAAAGAGCATCTCATCGAGGTGCGAGACCTGGAAACCGGGATGACTGCCCAAGAGGAATATGCCACGCTGCTCATCGCGACCGGAGCTTCGCCTTACCGGCTGCCGTTCATCGATTACGCGAATGAGGGCGTTTTCAACGTTCATACCATCGACGACCTGACCCAGATTCTCGGTTTTCTGGATAAGGAGAAGCCGCGGACGGCCGCCATTATCGGCGCCGGGAATATCGGTCTCGAGGTCGCCGAAGCCCTGAAGAACCGGGGCCTGGATGTCCTCATTCTGGAACTCCTGCCCGAGCCCGTGGCGCTCTGGCCGTCCCGCATCCGCCGGGCCGTCCTCAAGAAGATCGAAGAAAAGGGCCTTCGTCTCCAGGCCGGAACGGCCGTGAAAAAAGTCGTCAAAGCCGGACCCGGATTCTTTCTCGAAACGGACGGCGGGACCTTCGAGGCGGGGGCGGTTTTCTCGGTGGTCGGTACCACCCCGGCCACTCAACTC
>JBAUIH010000140.1:0-19213 GCA_049682755.1 Candidatus Aminicenantales bacterium
GGATCGCCCTGAACGGGGATGCCGCCAACAAGATCGGGACCTACTCCCTGGCGGTCCTGGCCAGGCATCACGGCATTCCGTTCTACGTCGCCGCGCCGCTCAATACCTTCGATTTTGAACTGCGAACGGGCGTGGACATCCCGATCGAGGAGCGTCCGGCCGACGAAGTGCGCCGGGCGGGCGGTTGTCCTATCACCCTGCCGAATGTCCCGGTCCGCAACCCGGCTTTCGACGTCGTCCCGGCAAAACTCATCACCGCCATCATCAGCGAGAAGGGGATCGCCCGTCCGCCTTACGGCAAGAGTCTGAAATCCTGGCGGGGATAGAATTATGGCGATAAGATCAGGAATTCGGAATGATCGTGAGCGTCTCCGAGATGATCAGATCAAGTGTCCCTATGATTGATGCGGAATCATGTTGAGCGTCGGCAAATTTGTGGAGGAAGGCCGGCCGGTGACGCGCGCGGGCCACACGGGTCTATTTCGCCTCTCCCTTGATGGGAGAGGGAGGGGAGAGGGTGGTGAACATCCTGGCGATCGAAACGTCGTGCGATGAGACGGCCGCGGCCGTCATCACGTCAGAACGCCGCGTCTTGAGCAGTGTCGTCCTCTCCCAGGACGAGGTTCACGCTCCTTACGGAGGGGTCGTCCCCGAGCTGGCCTCGCGCCAGCATCTCCGCTCGATCGGCTATATCGTCAATGAGAGCCTGGAGCGCGCTTCAATGAAAACCGCGGACATCGATGTTTTCGCCGTCACCCAGGGGCCCGGCCTCATCGGGTCCCTCCTCGTCGGGCTCTCTTTCGCCAAAGGGTTGGCCTATTACCACCGGAAACCCCTCTTGGGCGTCGACCATCTTGAAGCCCACATAGAGTCCGCTTTTCTGGAGAACCCCGAAATACCCTTTCCCGCGCTCGCTCTTCTCGTTTCGGGCGGGCACACTTCGCTTTTCTTGCTGAAGAAGAGATTGCACTTCAGACTTCTCGGCAGGACCCGGGACGATGCCGCCGGCGAGGCGATGGACAAGATCGCCAAGTTCCTCGGGCTGGGTTATCCCGGAGGGCCGGTGATCGAGAGGCTGGCGGCCGGGGGAGCCGCGGAGAGGTTCGCCTTTGCCCTTCCGCGGATGAAGGACCGGAGCCTGGACTTCAGTTTCAGCGGCCTGAAGACGGCCGCCCTGAGGTGGATCGGCGAGACGAGGATGTCGAGTCGCCATGTTCTTCTTCCCGATTTCCTGGCGAGCTTCGAGGCCGCCGTCGTCCGCGCCCTCCTGGATAATGTCGCCCGGGCGATCGAAAAAAACCATCCCGCCTCCCTTATTCTCTGCGGCGGCGTGGCCCGCAACAAGAGGCTGCGGGCGGAGTTCGGAGCGCTGGCCGGAACGTCCGGGCTGGGCGCCTTCATCCCCTCGCCGCAGCTCTGCACCGACAACGCCGCCATGGTGTCGGCCCTGGCCGCCGAGAGAATGGAGGGAGCAGGAAAACCGCGCCCTTGGCTCAACCTCGACGCCTATCCGCGCTTCAGTCCCGCCACGGGAGGACCTGGAAGAGGAAGGGGTCGAGCTGCATCGATTCGGCCGAGCGGTGGATGAGCCGGAGGTCGGTCTCGTAGAGGTGGAGATTCCTGAGCCGGTAGGCCGCGGCCGGCCGGAAGACGACCTCCCGGACCTCGAACGCAGTGCTTCCTTTCCAGAGCGGGAGGTCGAATTGCCTTATTTCCAGGTCGTACTCCCCCGCCTTCGATCCGAAGCGGAGTTTGACCGCCTCCAGGTTTTTCCGCGAGGCGAAGAGAAGCCGGTAGGATTTCTCGAGGTGAAGATAGAAATCACCGCTGTCTTTTAAAATAGCCCCTTTTCCCATCGAAGACGTGTAAAACCCGAGCGCACTCTGATTTGAGTAGGCGATGGTCTTGGCGGGATAGAGCGGGGCGCGGGGAAAAAGCGCCCAAAGGAAAAATCCGGCGGCGAGAACAATGGAGACGAAAAGGGGGGGAACCGCCCGGCCGAGCGGCCGCTCTTTCCGGGAAGAAACATAGGCCAGAAAAAAGACGGCGATCGCGGCGAGCCAGAGATAATTGGGGAGATAACGGGTGTTGTCGACCTTGATAAACGACGGCAGACAGGGCGGGAGGAAGACATGCAGGTTGCCGAGGTAGGCGAAGAACTCGCCCGGCCGGGAGGTGAATTCATGGGTGGTCGGCTGGTAGAGAAAAGACGGATGGGCGAGCAGCACGGCGGCGATGAGGAAGCCGGCGGCGGCGGCCGCGCCGAAAAGGAAGGAGAAAATCCGGCGGCGGTTATGAACCAGGAAATACCCTACGGCGATGATCAGGATCCAGGAGAAGGGAGTCAGGACCCGGCCTTGCGGTGAGGCCCCCTGGCGGTGGGTGAAAAGAGCGTAGTTGGCCAGGAAGGGAAGCCCGATGATGAGCAGGCTCCAGAAGTCCCTTTTGTTCCGGCGGAAGATCTCGACGAAACCAAGCAAAGAGAAAAAATATAGGGGGGAGTAGAGAAGCAATCCGTCCCGCTGGTCGAGGAAATAATTCAGGAGGGCGTCGATCCGGGCGCGGAGGGGGATGCCCAGAAAAAGTTCTTTGAACGCGTCCATTCGTCCCGGAGTCATCACCCCTTCGTAGACGGCGATGGGAGAGAAGGTCCCGTAGAGAGAATAGACGAAAAGATAGAAAAGGGCCATGGAAAGGACGGGAAAGACGGCGAAGGCCAGGGCCCTGAACCGGGCCTTGTGCTCTCTGAGCAGGAAATACAGGGAAACCAGGAAGAGCGGGTAGAAAATGAAGCTGAACTTCAGGCCGAACCAGGGGAAAAGACCGAGGAGGAATCCGCAGAGGAGCAGTTGCCGGAAGGACAGGTGTGTCCGTCCGCCGACTTTCCGGAAGATGAAAATAGCGAAGAAGGCGATGGGGATCTCCGGATAGAGATGGACGGCATAGAAAAGGACGGGCGCGCTGAACGAGTAGAGTGTCCACAATCCCAGCGAGAGCCGCTCTTTTTCCCAGGTCTCGCGAGCATAGAGATAAATCTGAAGTCCCAGAAGAGATGCCCAGAGAGACAAGCTTGTCTTCAGGAAGAAAGTGAGCCACTTGCCGGAGAAGAGCTGGCTCAACCAGTAAAAGGGGAGCATCAGGACGGAAGTCCCGGGCAGGTTGATGGGATAGATGGTCCCTTCGCCTTTTTTGCCCTGGCGGCCGTAGATGCCCAGTCTCAACCGGGGATGATCCTTTTTCGAGTAGAAATGGAAGTAATCCTGCTGGGCATAGTTGTTGGCCACGTTGATGTCGCCGTCCCGGAGAAGACTGTGCGTCGTCAGCAGATAAAAAGGCTCATCCCCCGAGAACGAGGTCCCTTCCCGGACGAGGATGAAACCCGCCGCCTGGTAGATGAAGAATGAGATAAGGAAGAGAACCAGGAGCCGGCGGCGAGGGGCCAGGGATGAAAACCGGGAAACGGTCCGGTCGAACCAGGACCCCCGTTTGATTAGGAAACGGTCGAACCAGGATAAATGGAGGAAAAGCGTTCCCATAACGGCCAGAACAGCCAGGAGGCGGAGCCGGGTCCGGAGGTCGCCGCTCGTCGTGTAAAACCGGAGCAGCCAGGGGCTCAAAAGGAAAAGGCCGAGAGGCAGGGAGGAGAGGGCGAAGCGCCGCCGCCAGAATCCCGGGTCGGCCCCGAAATAGGATGCTTCCGCGCGGACGAGAAGGCGCGCCAGGCCAAAGCTCAGAGCGAAAGCCGCGGCCCAGAAGAGGAGGATGGTCAGTTTTGGTTTATACGAATGATCGAGGATGGTGAAGCGCGCGCTCTGGAGATAGATGTCGATGAAAAAAGCGATCCCGAGCGAAAGGACGATAAGAAATCCCATTCCCAGGATATGATGTCCCTTTTTCATCGCCATGAGTATGGGTAAAGTCGGCCCGCGCTGTCAAGCGGAGCGAAGGGCGCTTCCCTTTTAAAAAAGGCAACTCTTATCTTTAACGGGCGTTCGCCTCGACCTCATCGTCTCCAACCCGCCTTGCGTCGCTCTCACGGCCGCGTTTCGTCCCGTCCTTCCCGGAACTGGGTTTCATAGAGCGAAGCGTACAGGCCGCCCCTGGCCAGGAGCTCCGCGTGCGTGCCCCGCTCGACCAGCCGGCCGGCCTCGAGCACTAGGATGACATCGGCCGCCAGGATCGTGCTCAGGCGGTGGGCGATGACCAGGCTCGTCCGGCCCTGCATGATGCGTTCGAGCGCCTGTTGGATCAGCGCTTCGGATTGACTGTCGAGCGACGACGTCGCCTCGTCCAGCACGAGGATGCGGGGGTCCTTGAGAATGACGCGGGCGATGGCGACGCGCTGCTTCTCACCGCCGGAAAGGCGGTAGCCGCGGTCGCCGACGACGGTGTCGTAGCCTTCAGGCAGAGTGGCGATGAAATCATGGATATTGGCCGCCCGGCAGGCCGCTTCGATGGCGTCCGGACCGGCGTCCGGCTTAGCGTAGAGGAGGTTGGCCCGGATGGTGTCGTTGAACAGGAAGGTTTCCTGGGTCACCATGCCTATGTGCTTCGCCAGGGTGCCCAGGGTCAGATCGCGCAGGTCGTGGCCGTCAATGCTGACGACACCGCTCGTCGGGTCGTAGAGCCGGGGCAGCAGGTAGGTGACCGTGGTCTTCCCCGCTCCGCTCGGGCCCACCAGCGCGGCCAGCTCGCCGGGTTTGATCTCGAAGCTGAGGTTTCGGAGAGCCCAGCGTTCGGTGGAGGACGGCTGAGCGGCTGGGGTTTGTTCTAAGGATTTCGAGTTCGACATCTGTAGCTTCCCGCCTTCCTGCGAGAGGGGAGGGGTTATGCCCCGGCCGCGGGGATCGAAACGGACGACCTCACTCAGCCCCGAGGCGGCAGCCTCTGCCGCGTTCTCCCCCGTCCGGTAGCTGAACGAGACGTCTGAAAATCGCACCTGCCCTCTAACCGACTCCAGGGCCTGCGCGTTCGCCCTCTCCTCGATCTCCAGCGGCAGATCATGGCCAGCAGCGTCAGCCGCCACTCCAGGCGCAGCATAATCACCAGGGCGCTGACCAGCGTGACGGAATGGGTGAACACGTCGACGATCGTGCCGCTGACCGCCCTCTGGGCGCCGATGACGTCATTGTTCAGCCGCGAGAGGAGCTCCCCGGTCTTTATGTGGGTGAAGAAGCGCAGAGCCATGCGGTGCAGGCGGCCGAAAAGCTCTGTCCGCAGGTCACAGATGATACCCTCGCCCACGGACGAGCCAAGATAGCGTTGGGCCACTCCCAAGAGCCCGTTGACCAGAGGGACGGCCAGCATGCCCAGGGCGAGCCAGGTCAGCCGCTGGAAGTCGCGCTCCGGCAGGGCCCTGTCGATAAGGTTGCGCACGAGCAGCGGAGGGACCAATCCGAGCAGGGTCACGACCATGATCAGGAGCAGCATGACCGCGATGCGGCCGAGGTAGGGACGGCCGTAAGCGAGGGCGCGCCGGATCAAGGCCCAACTGATCTCCGGTCGGTCCTGCTCTTCATCGTAGCGCAGAAAGGACCGCCAGCCGCCGCCGTTAGGCATGGCGCGAATCCTTATCGAGATGTGATGCGGGCTCGTGGCGGATGCGATTCAAGGGAAAGAATGGTAACACCGAAAGAACGCACCTTCAACAACCGGGCGCTGCCCGCTTACCGGCGGGCGTGCGCCGTCATTTCTCCTTGAAAAGGAAAAGAACGTGAGGGATCTGCTTCTCGAGGAGCATCCTGTTGAAGGCCGCTAGATCTTCCTCGATGACCTTCCGCTGTTTTTCCTTGTATCCGGTGAGTTGCGATTTGAACATCTCATGGACTTCGATCATCTGGTCCGTGGGCGGGAAGTCCACGTCGGCGACCTGGTTGGCCAGAAAGCCGAGCTTGACATAAAATTTGTCCGGCCAGCGAAGCGAGTCTCCCGAGCCCGTGAGCCGGACGGGAAAAAAGAAATCCTCAATTTCGAGGAGCTTTTTGTCGATCTCGGCTCCCGCCTTGGAAATCGTTTCCGCTTCGGGGTGGCCTTTGAGAAAAACGTCGAGGTCGCGGAGCTGTTTCCTGATCCGTTCGGCCTGATTGATCATCCCGGCGACGACGTTCGTGCTCTCGTGAATCCCGAAAAGAATTTTCGTCTGGCCCTTGATATCTGCGGCCGATCCCGCCGTGTTGGGGTCCTTGAGGACGGCGAGCTTCCGGCAGAATTCCTTATCGCCGACCTCGAGCCGGAGGGTATATTCCCCCGGTTCGACGAGAGGCCCCCTCTGGAATCGACCCAGCGGGAAGGGCCGCCAACCTTTCGATCCCACGGTCGAATGCTCGTGGTCCACGGTCGGAGTCCAGAGCCGGATTTCGTCCGTCCTGCCTGTTTCCATAGACATAGTAGGGGATCTCGTTATCGACATAGACATGGTACATCTGGGCGATGGGGAGCTCGATGCCCCTCCAGGTCTTGCCTCGGTTGACGGAGATCGCGATCCCCTGGTCGTTGCCGACGATCATCCGGTCGGGGTCCCGGGGATCGATCCACATGTCGTGGTGGTCTCCTCCCCAGGGACTGAAGCGCTGGATGGTTTTACCGCCGTCCTTGGTCATGTTGAAACGGGTCGCGGGGATCGATGAGGATCCGGCCGCTGCGGCCCGTGTTTTCGAGGCCCGAGTGCTTCCAGGTCTTTCCGGCATCGGTCGATTTAAATCACGCTTCCTCGAACCCGGTCAAATGAGGGGAAATTCCGGCGACACAATGCTCCATACACCCATTATCCGAATCCCAAGCCTGGGGAAAAAAACGACTCTGAGGCCTTGTGAACAGCGGGCTACCAGCCCCAGCGGAGGCCGGTCCAGAAATATCGCCCCGGGCCGTCGATGCCCGAGCCGTGGGTCCGGTAGGCCGCATTGAAAAGGTTTTGCAGTCCCGCCGTCCAGTGGAAGCGGCCCAGGCGCCATTGCATCAGGACGTTGATGATCTGCCAGCCCGGTGTCCCTCCCGTAGGGATCCGGTGGTCGGCGACGTCTCCCGAGGAAAGACGGCTCTGCTTCGAAGCGAACAGCCACTCGGCCGCGACGTCGAAATCAGGGCGGGGGGAGTATTCCAGCCGGGCCCGTCCGTTGAAGGGGGGGATGCGCCTCAGGGGCTCATCATCGTCGATGTTGTGGCCGAAGGTGTAGGCCAGGTTCATGACTGCGCGCCAGCAGCGGCCGAGTTCGGCTTGGGCTTCCGCTTCGAAACCTTGAATGAAGGCGCGCTGGCTGTTGGCCTTGCGGTAAACGCGCTCATCCCCGTAATAAAGGCTTCCCAGGTAGGTCGATTCGACCCGGACGATGAGGTCTTGAAGCCAGGTGCGGTAGAAATAAAGGGCCGAGGCCCAGCGGCCTCCCCGGGACTTGAGCCCGGTTTCCAGGGTGGTGCCGAACTCGGGCTTCAGGCCCGGCGCCGGGACTTCGATTCCGTAATCGAACGCACCGAAAGAGCTGAGGTCGTTGATGTTCGGGGCGCGGAAGGAGCGACTGACGTTGAGGACGGCGTTGTGTCGGTCGCTCAACCGGTAAAGAAGCGAGAAGTGTCCGGCCACGGCCGCCGGGGTTATGTCGGTGTCGCCGAAGTTATCGTCATGGATTCTGGTCTTGACGAGGTTGTAGCGAAGCCCCGCCCGCATCCCCAACCGACGGATATCAAAGCTCTGGGCGTGATATATCGCCAGGTTGAAGGCCTGTGCCTTGTCGGGGTAGAGCCCTCGCGTCTTCAAGCTCAGGCCGGTTGTCAAGTCCAGGCCTTCGGCCGCGCTCCGGACGTGGTCGGAATACAATTCACAGCCGGTCGTCAGCGTCCACGAGGTCCGGGGCACGCTCCGGACCTGGATCTGGAAGCCCATAGTGCTCACCCGGTCGCGCTCCCTGAGAAGCCGGTCGCTTTTTTCCTTTTGTTTTTCCCGTCCCTCGACGGATTCCTGCCAAGAGACGGTCGCTTCGATCTCCCGCCAGAGGGGGTTAGCGGAAAAGGAGGTCGTCCTCACGTAGGAAAAATGCCTTTCCTGGGGACTGAAGACGAACCGGGCGTAACCCCGCTCGGCCACTTGGTCATAAGCGGGCACTTCGGGCTGGCGCACGGACTGCCAGGCCGCCGTGAGCAGGAGACCGTCGCTGAGTTTGAACAGTCCTTTCAGGTCCACGGCGGTTTCGTCATAGCCGCTGGGCGACTGCACGCCGAGGTCCCCGCCGGCCCGGAGATCGCCGAACGAGCGCCGGGATATCCCTCCGCCGAGCCCAAGGCGGGGCGACCGGAGCCGGAAGTCCAGACGCCCGGCCGTCTCCATTCCTCCCCCAGCCAGTTTGGCTCTAGCCGAGGCGGAGATTTCAGTTCCCTCCGTCGCGAGGCCGGGCGACGGCAAGAGGAAATTCAAGACGCCGCCGACGGCGTCGCTGCCGTAGAGGGTTGACCCGCCGCCCCGCAGGATCTCGATCCTGTCGAGGGAGTACGGGTCGATGGTGTTGATGTATTGATTGGGTCCGTAGCGGTAGGTCGAATTGTTCAGGCGGATGCCGTCAACGAGGGCCAGAACCTGGTTTCCCGTCAGACCGCGCACGAAGGGGGAACCGCCGCCGTGATTGGTCTTCTGGAGCCAGACGCCCGGCGCCTCCGGCAGCATTTCGGGCGCTGTCCGCGGCCACTGTTCCGCAAGGTCGCGGACCGTCAAGGCGCTGATGGCGGCCGGCGATTGAAAGGAAGCCCGGGGGTCACGCTCGGCCGTCACCGTGATCTCCTCATGCAGGGTGAGTCGGGTAGGCTCGAGGAGCACTTCAACGTCGGCCGTTTCTCCCGATTTGAGGTCGACGGTGATCTCACGGCTGGTAAACCCGGTTCGCTGAAACCGGAGGGTATACCCGCCGGGCGGAAGTGAAGGGATGACAAAAACACCGTCCGCTCCGGTAAGCGCAGCCGGCCGGGCGGGAGTGATGGTGATAACGACCTCGGACAAGGGGATACGTTCCAGGGCTTGGAGCACCTTCCCCCGGATCCCGCCGGCCTGGAAGGCGGGCGCAGAGAGCGCCAGGATCGTCATTCCAAGGCACCAGGCTCCGAGCTTATTCCTCGTTGTGTTCATCAAGCCTCAGAGGTTTTCCGGTCTCCAACGGCCGGACGGGTCGATGGTATCGGACGTGGGGAGACCTTGTCAATCCGGCCGATTGGCTTTGCCTCAACGGCTATTTATGATTTTCTCAGGCGAAGCGGTATGCCGGGACGATAGGATCTCCTGTTATCCATCGCCTCTATTGCCCTAGGGGCCCCCCCTTGGGTTTTCCCTAGCCGGGGCCGTTGGCAGGAGGAGGCGCCGCCTGCGGCCTTGTTTCGCCGGGAAACCCGTTCCTTCGAATAAAAATCGCTATAGCTCCCCATGGGGAAAAGGAGCCTCAGGTCCCATTGGTCGCCCTACGACTTCTCATGAATCCTCCCTGTTTGCGTTCTTGGGGGGCTCACTCCGGATGCTGGTCCGGGAGGGCCCTCAAGATGCCCGTCAGAGATTCGATTTTGTCCCACTCCCCTCTTATCTGCATCCCCAGGCGCACGACCACGAGCCGGCGGGAGGGAACGATACCCACGAATTGGCCCTGATAGCCTTCAAAATAACACAAGTCCTGAGGAAGGTCCGGGAAGGGGCGCGCCGCCGGATTTCCCGCCGGTCCCCTGTTCAGCCAGATCTGGGCTCCATATTCGCCGTTCTTCGCCGTGGGCGCGGGTGCTGTGGAATAGTCGACCCAGCCTTCGGGGAAGATGCGCTCGCCCTCCCAGACCCCGTCGTTCAGGTACAGAAGTCCGAGCCGGGCCCAGTCCCTGGCCGAGGCGAAGAGGAAAGCGCCGCAGTTGAAAGTGCCCGAGGCGTCGGTCTCGAAGACGGCGCTTCGCATCCCGGTCCGGTTGAATAGCTCCCGGCGGGGAAAAGCGGAATAGTCTCTCTCGTCCGTGAAGGCGCTGCGCATGATCCGCCCGATGATGTTCGCCGTGCCTGATGAGTAGTGCCACTTGGTCCCCGGGTCGGCCTCCAGCGGCAGGCTGGCCGCGTAGGCGGCGATGTCCGGCCGGGTGAAGAGCATGATCTGGACGTCCGAAACGGGTTTTTCAGCGTAGGTCTCCGAGAAGCTGAGGCCGCTCGACATCCAGAGCAGTTGTTCAAGCGTGATGCGGCGGCGCGGGTCGTCCGGCCCCTGCCACTCCGGCACCGGGGCGGGCGTCCGAAGCGACAGTTTCCCTTGTCCGATGAGTATGCCGACGAGCGCGGAAGTCACGCTCTTGGTCATCGACCAGCCGATGAGCGGCCTATCCCGGGTGATCCCGGGCGCATACCGTTCGGCGACAAGGCGGCCGTCGTGGACGACGAGGACGGCCCGCGTGCGCCTCGGGTTGTTCGGGTCGGGCTCGGCGAAGGCTTCATCCACGGCCTTATCGAGCAGCTCACTGTCTATGTCCGGTAGGCGCGGATCCTCCGGGATGAGATCCCCCGTCGGCCAGGGAACGGCTTCAGGGTCGGCCGGCCGGGGATCGGGAATGTCGACCGGCCGGGAGCGGACCGTCTCTTCCGAAGTCCCGGAGAGCAGGATGCTTCCGAGATCGGGATGATATATGGCCCTGTTCTTGATGAGCCCGAGAAAAGAGGCTCGGACTTCTTTCTTGGCATAATCCACTTTGGCGCCGATGAAGTTCAGGAGCGGATGGACGGCCACATCCTCCTTACGGACCGCGCCTTCTTCCCGGCCGGAGACGAATACCCCCGAACAAAGAATCTGGGCTTTCCAGCCGACGCCGATGCGGAACTGGGCGACCAGTTCGAGCTTGATGAAAATGAAAGCGACCGATAGTACCAGGAGAAAGAGGACAACGCTCAGGACAGTCTTTTTTTTCTTGAGAAAGGTCATCCTTCAGCGCTCCGCATTTCCAGATTCATATATCGCACGCCCTGACGGCATGTCAAGGAGTCGGATCAATAACCGGTCGAGGTCAATCGTCTTTGACGGTATTCTTGACAAATGGCCGCGTTGTTGGCACACTCTTGGGGAATTCGGGAAAAAGAACGAGAGACAAACGTGTCCAACCTTGCTGGCCGGCCTAGTCGGGCGGCGCGTTTCGGTCGGGTCCTTCTCGGTGTTCTCGGCACAGCGGTCTTGTCCCTCGGCCAGATCCACTTCACCGAGGTTAGCGAGCAGTTCCAGGTCAAGGGATACAGTTACTTCGGGGGGCACGGTATCTCCTGGGTGGATGTCAATGGAGACGGCCGGGTCGATATTTTCGTCAAGAACGAAGGGGCCCAGGGAGTGGCGGCCGTCGCCGATATCCTTTACATCAACTACGGCAGCTATTTCAAGAACGAGGCGGGATCCCGGGGAGTCGCCGACGCATACCCATACGGAACCCACGGAGCCGTTTTTGTTGATTGGGATAAAGACGGGGACTTCGACCTCTTCGCATCCACGACTTACGCTGGGATCTCTCCCGCGCACAATCACCTCTACCAGAACAACGGGGACGCTTTCTTTCAGGATGTCACCTCCTCCATTCACCCGCCCCAGACCGTCGACCTGACGACTCGTGGCGTCGCCGCCGCAGACTTCGACAACGATGGAGACATCGATTTGTATTTCTCCAATCCGCTCTCCGACCCGATTTATGAGAATCCTTTTCCATCCCCTCCCCGGAGCCTGCCCAATTTCTACATCAATAACGGGGACGGTACGTTCACGGCCGAATACCGGGGGATTGACTGGACTGGTTTCGTCCAGGGGGTGACGACCGGCGATTTTGATAACGACGGTGATATCGATATCGCCCAGGCCATGTGGGGGCCTCCTTCGACCATCTACCGCAACGACGGGACGGGGCACTTCACGAATGTCGGCGGACAGATCGGCCTGCCAACGGGCAGCGGAGAATTCGACAACGGCATCGTCTTCGCGGATGTGGACAACGACGGCGACCTCGACCTGGCCATTATCGGCCAGCAGCGGATCGCGCTTTACAGGAACACGGGCGGATACTACTCCCGCTACCAGGTCATCCGCTGGGACCGGGCGGGCAGCGGTTTCCAGGTGTGCTTCGGGGATTTCGACAACGACACCATACTCGAGCTCTACCTTTCCGGTGAGAATATCTACGAGAACGACGGCCAGGGGCATTTTTCCCTCATCCCGACGTCCGAATCGGGTCTCGAAGATTCGTTGGCGATCGCCGACCCCCGGGGCGCCGCGCTGGCGGATTTCGACAACGATGGCGACCTCGACATCTACGTGACCAACAAGGACGGCTATAATCGGCTATTCCGCAACGACCTCAACAACTCCGATTGGATCGAGGCCGAGATCATGAGCGACCCCCAGGGGCACATCGGCGGCATCGGTTCCAAGATCGACCTTTACCAGGCCGGCCACGTCGACGAAAAGGAATATCTGAAGGGGTACCGGGAAATCACGGGAGAATACGGTTACCTCGGCCAGGACTCACCCGTTGCCCATTTCGGGGCGCCCGCGGCGGGCGGCGCTCGCTACGACCTGAGGGTAACCTTCCCCGACGGAACTCAAAAAATCTACGCCGACCTCACTCCCGGTCAGAAGGTCCTGGTAGCTCCCATTTCGCCGCCCCTTGAACTTCAAGGCCGGATGATCGAGAACAAAGCGCTCTTCTACCGGGAGACGCTGATCGAGCTGACCTGGCAGCCGAATCCCCTCAATAACGACGTCCGGACACATAGAGTCTATGAGATGAATCAGGGACAGAACCTTTTGGCGGAGTTGCCGGGAACTCAATTCTCTTTCACCGTCCGCAACTTGGATAAGACCAAGGCCTATAGCTTCGCTGTCACGGCCGTGGACAGTCAGGGCCTGGAAAGCGAGCCCGTCAAAATTTCAGTCAACGGCAGCTCTGAGGTCGAGCGGACAGGGCGTCAACTGATGATGAAGAACTTGAAGGAGAAAACGTGAAGAAACATTTCCTTCTTCTCGTTCTTGTGCTTTTAGGGGCGGGAACGGCTTGGCCCCAGCCCCAGACCCGGATCAGGCTGCTGCCGGATGAGGAAAAATATTTCACTATCGGGCTCCTGGGCGGATTCTATTTTCTCCAGGACCAGGTCTTCCAGGATCTCTACGGCAAGGGGGCTCCGTTTTTTGGGGCGGAGACGACCCTCCGGTTTCCGATTCGGGACCCCCATGGCCTGGATATCGCAGCCGGCGCCAGGATCCTCAGTAAAAAAGGACAGACATCTTACACAGAGGAGTCCCTCAGCCTACGCCTGGCCGGTTATTGGCTCTCTTTCCGCTATTCTTATGACACCGGACGATTCGCCCTCTTTCTCGGTCCGGGGATGGAATATGTCCTCTACAAAGAGACATATGACCCGGCCTTTCCCATTGATTCATCGACCGGGAGCCAGGCCGGCCTGCACATTACCGGAGGGGCGTATGTCCACCTGACTTCCGGGCTTTCTCTCAAAGGCTACATGAAGTATGGCCTTGTCAAAACGGAAAAATCGGGGTTCCGGGTCAACCTGGGTGGAACAGAATGGGGGGTGGGGATCCTCTACCGGTTCTATCTCTAAAGTTGCCGCCTTCCAGCTGTCCTCAGGAGCGCCGGTCGATCAGCGAGTAGGAAAGAAATCGCATCTCCCGCAGACCGAGTGAAAGCCGGGCCCGGAATTCGATATCGTCGCCCCTGGCATTCGGCCGCATGAACACGACGAGGAGATCCGTCTTCAGTTTGGGCGGGGGGACGGGCTCCACCTCATCCTTCTTCTTGAGCGCCTTGATGGCCTCGATGATGGCCGCCGGGATCGCCATGATGGGAACGCCGCTGGGGATTCTCGGTTCGTTCTGGTAGCCGGGTCCGAACGGGTCATACTTGCCGGTCGGGGGCGGGGCTTCGATCCCCAGATCCCGGGCCGCGGGGAGAGTCTTCCGGCTCGAGGCGAGGAGGGCCTCACCGAAATACATCTCCAGGAGGAATTCCTCCTTCTTGCGGCCGCCGGATGGCTTCCCCATGACGCCGACCGAGTCCATCTGGACGCCGACAATGAACTCCCGCCGGACGATCAGATCCCCGGCCTTGAATTCCAGGATGAAGGGGAAGGCGCCGGGTTCGCGGAAGAGCTTCCAGCCCGGCAAGGAGACCGCGTTGAACCCGCGGTGAAACCGGCCGCCCTTGAGAACGTCCCGGCCGTCTAGCAGCTTGTAATAGACGTCGCTGGCCATCTCGACTCCGAGAAGGATCGTTTCGGGGGGATTCGCCAGGAGTGACGATGTCTCTTCGGCGCCGGGCGTCACGAAGCCGATCTTGAGCACCCAGGGGTAGCGGAGCTGCCACTCCCGGAGATAGCGAAGGAGGTTGTTCCGGATAGAAAGCGGAAGGAATGTGAATCCCATTCCGATGGCGCCGTACTTCTCGAAATATTCACCCAGTCTCTGGTACTCATTCTCTCTGTCCCCAAGCCGGGCATGCACATAGGCCAGCAGTCCGCAAGCCAGAGGTTTGTCCTCTTCGCCGAGAGAATCGATTTTCTCCTTGAGGTAGACTGCGGCGCCGCTATAATCGACCGCTTGCTCGTCTTTGAAGAAACCGGTGAGCTCGGTCCTCCAGTCTTCCGCCAGGACGGCATTCCAGAGGATTGACAGGAGGGCGCAGAAAAGAATTCCTTTTTTCATTGGACGGAGAAAACGAACGAGATCTCGAGGCTGGCCGCGGGGAAATCCTGCGGAAGAGGGGGAAAGGGTGAGCTCAGTTCGACGGCGAAACGCGCGGCTTGATTGAAAGTCGGGTCATCCGATGAGGCGACGACTTCGAGGGCGGAGATCTGGCCGCTTTTCATGAGGACGATGGTGATCTCGATGGCCGCGTTCGGGTTGGCCGGGCGGGTCGCGGGAATATCCCAGTTCCTCTGGATGAGCGCGACGACCTGGCTGGCCCAAGGCGAAAGGTTGTACTTTTTGATGTCGGCGGAGACCGTCGAACCGCTCCGGAGAGATCCTCGAATCCGGCCTCTCCCGGGGGAGGCGCCGGAGAGATATCCGCGGGGGCCGCCCGACCCGACGGAGAGGTATTTTCGCCAATCCACGTCCTTGGGCGGAGGCGCCGCCGGCCGAACCAAATCATTCTTAGACCCGATCATCCGCTGCTGAATGGGCAGCCGAAGCCGGTCCCCGGAGATGATCCCCGGCTTTTCCGGGGGGGACTGATCCAGACGGAATCCGGAGGTGAATCTGGGCTCGAACATGTCCACGGCGGAGGGTGCTGCGGGTTCCTCAAAGGAAGTGATCGGCGGGGGAGGGCCGGCGGTTTTCAGGGGAAGAGTCCGGGAGGGCAGAAACTCGGGGAAGCCTTCGATCACTTCAGGGAGGTTGGAGGGATTCCGGGCGGTTTCGGGGAGCTCCAGGGGCGGAGGCGGCACGATGACCACAGGGGTGACCGGGTTTTCGAACTCGATGATCCGGACGGAGACGAAATGGGTGACTAGGAGATAGAGCATTCCTGCATGGATCAACAATGAGACGAACAGGCTTAGGCCGTGGGTGGAAAGCTCCCGTCTGTCCTTGAGGAGGAGTGCCTTCATCTTTCAATTATAATATACAGTTCTTCTATTTAGAAATCGGGTGGGTCCGAGAACGTTGCATCGAAACCGCCGCAGCATAATCGTGGCCTCCTTTGCACCGGTCTCGGTCGCTTGTCTTGACAAGGTGTCGAAGCCTCCGGCAATATAGAGAACAGAGTTTGTCATGAGAATAAAATCGAACCGCATTTTTTCCCTGCTTGTCCTCCTGGCTTCCTTCTTGGCCTTGAGCGGCCCGGCAAACGCAGCCGCCAATGTGTCCCGCTCTCCCGGCCTGGAGTCTCTGTCGCCCCGGATCGCCGTCGATTCGCAGGGAAACCTCCACGTCGTCTGGGCCGAATATATCAGCGGTTCGGAGAGCGGCAATGCCTACTATTCCAAGTATGACATCGTCGCCAAGACGTGGAGCCTGCCCCTCAACCTGAGCAACACCGGACTGGTTTTTACCGAGCAAGAACGACCGGTCGGGATTGCCATCGACGGGAGCGACAACGTCTACGTGATTTATGTCGAAAAAACCAGGATCTCGATGCGGATCTATTCAGGGGGAACCTGGGGTTCAGCCACGATCATCGCCGATGGGGACACCGGCAGCTGTGATTCGGCCCGGGTCGCTGTCGATTTCGGAGGGAATATCTTCACGACCTGGTGGACCATGGACAGTACCACGGTTTACTCCACAGCCAGGATCGGAGGAGTCTGGGAAGACGTCCGGGTCATCAGCGTCGGGCAGTCAAAGTTTCCCGATATCGCCGTCGGCAGAAACATCGTCTTCGCCTGCTGGACGGGGAAGGACCCGGTTTCCGGTCTTGATCAGATTTTCTATACGAAGCGAAACACCATTCTGGATGCCGGTTGGGATGCTCCCAAAGTCATGTATCCGGGCAGCGTAGAACAGCAGTCCCCGGCGATCGAGGTTGACTCTGACGACGTCAGTCACATCGTCTACACGCCCCTCCTGGACCTCGGCGGCACACGCGTCGTCCAGTATTGCCGCTGGACAGGGAGCAGTTGGACGGCGCCGCAGAGCATCTCTTCGACGGAGTTGCTGCACTTTCCGGCGCTCGACGAGAGCATTAACAACCTCTACTGCTGCTGGCAGGTTGGGGCGTATGGGAGCGGAACCGGCATCTATGGCAACAACAGGCTCGGCGGCAGCTGGACGGGAGAGGCCATCATTCCCGAGTCCATGGGAGCCACTTACTCAGACATAGCGGTCAACCCTTCCCTGGATACAATCTACTATGTCTGGGATGAGGGAGGAGAGATCTGGATGGGCACGGTCGCGGGGGGAGGAGACAATCTGCCTCCGACGGCCGAGTTCGGATTTTTCCCCGGGACGGGAATATTCCCAGTGGAAATCACCTTCGATGCCTCCGACTCGAGCGACCCGGACGGGAAGATCGTCCAGTACAGCTGGAACTTCGGCGATGGCGGCCGCGCCTCCGGCCGGGTGGTCAGCCATACCTTTAACACCTGGGGGACGTTCCCGGTTAGGCTGACCGTTCTGGACGACCGCGGGGCGTCTGGGAGCAGGACCCGCACCGTCGAGATCCTCCGCCTATTTCAGCCCTTGGACATCAGCTGGCAAACCCACAAGGATGAGAGCCTCTTCCAAACACGTTATATCTGCCAGGTGACCTGGAGCAGGAACCCGGCTAACGATGCCCTGGGAGTCCAGATCGTCCTCCACCGGATCTGGCGGAAGAAGGCCGGCGAAGGCGACATCGCTTTTCAGCTTATCGGCGAGGTGAACGGCGATTCCTTCGCGTATTTAGACAAGGACGCCGGCGTCAAAGACGCCTATGCCTACACCGTGACGGTCCGGGACAGCCAAGGGCATGAGAGCCCGATCGTCGGCACCGCCAGAAGCTCGGCCCTCATCGATCCCGCCAGGAGCTCCTCGGCCCTATCGGGGAGAGGAAAGCAGCCGATCCGATAGACGCGTCCGGCGGAATTTGTTTGCGTCTTCATCTGGCCGTCAGGGCAGCCGTTATTGCTTCGTCTGTCTGAAGAGCACCGGCCGGCCGGGGGTGACTTGCATCAAAAACCCGCAATAGCTCGGGCCGCTCGATCACAGCTCCGCTTTCGTCGATTCCCTCGAGACAGGCCTCGCTTGAAACCCGGCCTAAATCGAGACCGAGATGCTCGGCCAGGAACCGGTAGGCGGCGGCCCGCTTGGAGGGACCGTAATCATGACCCTCGTCGGCCAGGTGGACGTTTCTGATCTTGGAGGTTGCGGCGAAGAGCCGATAGACATTCTGAATGTAAGGAAACTCAACCCGCGGATTGTTTTTGGTCCAATCGTCGCCGCAGGAGATGAGAAGCTGCGGCCGGGGCGCGGCCAGGGCGGCGATATCCGCGTTATTGGTCACGTGGTCGGGGCTTCGATGGATGGGCATCCCGCTCTCGCAGTCGCAGCCCCCGAAGAAGTGGGCCGAAACCATGACGACCGGAACGGACACGGCTATGCGGTCATCGACGGCGGCGAGAAGGAAGGTCTGCGTGCCGCCGCCTGACGCGCCGGTCATCCCGACCCTCTTCATGTCGATGTCACTCAGAGATTCCAGGAAATCGAGACAGCGGATGCCGTTCCAGAGTTGGAGCGTTAGGACAAGGGCATAGGCATGGCTGGTCTGGGTGGAATCCCCCCACCCGACCATATCATAGGAAAAAACCACAGCTCCCATCCGGGCCAGCGTGGCGCAGCGGGCCTGCATGTCCGGTCGAAATCGTCCCCCGCCCCCTGGGTAGGTGAAATGACCATGGGGGCAAAGGACGGCGGCGTACGGTGGCTTGCCGGTCTTGGGTCGGTACAGATTTCCGCAGACGAAGTATCCAGGCAGGCTTTCGAAGGCGACGTTCTCGACGCTGTAGCCGGAATACTCGCGCCGACTGTGGACGATGGGATTGAGAGGGCCTTTCCGGGGAGGAGGCTGGAGGCCGGCGCCTTTCACGATGCCTTCCCTTACCCGCCTGGCTCGAGCCTGCCATTCCTCGAGGGTTCGGTAGCTCCGGGCGAATTCGGCCAGCTGATGCTCGGCCGCCGGCTCGCTGAGGTAATGTCCCTGACAGAGATCGGTCCGGTCGAGGGTTTTCTCCTGGCCAGGTCCAAGCGGGAATGGGCCGAGCAAGAAAACAAGACTGCAGATAAGACCGGACATAGGCATTTGCCGCTGCTGTCGTTTCATCGGGCCTCCTTTCTTGCCCTATGATAGGGGAGGAGCGAATCGGAATCAACGGCCAAGAAGAGGGCGTGGAGGTATCCCCGTTTACGAAAATTCGTGATGGGTGCAGGAAGTCGCCCTAAAGCCCTCGTAGCGGAAGGGGAACCCATCGTTCCGGTGGGGGGGGGGACCGACGGGACTGGTTCCCCGGGGTGCGGGGGCTATGGGCGGCCTCCTGCGCCCCTCCTGGTCTCATCAATCAGGATGCCTGCGGAGCACGCGTTTTCGGTTTGACGGCGGAAGGCCGGTTGTGGTATAAGCAACGAACCCCCTTATCGATGATGTTATAGAGTGGGGCGCCGCTGATTTCATCCATGAAACTTCTGATCAACGAAAGCAATCTCAAACGGTTCAAACGGTGCGCCGCCCGCGGCTATCCCCGCGAAGTCTACGGCATCCTGTT
>JBAUIH010000141.1:0-1506 GCA_049682755.1 Candidatus Aminicenantales bacterium
TCAAGTACGCTCAAGAGGGTCAGGATCGCCGCGGCATACACATCCGTGCCAAGGACGCGGAAGAACCCGAGAGGCCGAAGAAAAAAGGTGCCCCGAAAGGACATCAGGCGTTTCACCGAATTGTGCCATCCAAAGCCGGTCGAGCCGTGCGTGTTCGCCCGAGACGTAAATGTCCCTACGGGCACGGTGGCCTCGTGCTCGATGACGCGAACATTGTCGAGCGAATGGTGATCGACCTCGCGTTTACACGGAACGGGTGTCGGAAGGTGATCACCCGGTATTTCGGCAAGAAAAGCACTTGTCCGAAGTGCGGCCGATCGTACTCTCCACGGAGCCTCGACAATCGCTTCAAGTCTGCCTTCGGCCATGCCTTCCAAGCCTGGGTGGTTTACCAGCGAATCATCCTTCGCTTGCCGTATCGCATCATCATTCAAGTGATGGAGCACCTCTTCGGCGTTGGGTTGAATCTGGCCAGCGCGATTAACTTCCTTGGCTATTTTGCCGACTACTATGCCGCCACCGAAAACGCGATCCTCCAAGCCATTCTGACAAGCAATTTCGTGCATGTCGATGAGACCAAGATCAACATCCAGGGCGTGGACCACTATGTCTGGGTATTTACCGACGGCAAACATGTCGTGTTCCGGATGACGGAAACGCGGGAGTCCAATATCGTCCGCGAGGTGCTGGCCGGATACCAGGGCGTGCTGGTCAGCGATTTCTACCCCGGCTATGACTCGATGCCGTGCCGCCAACAGAAATGCCTCGTCCACCTCATCCGCGACATCAACGACGACCTCTGGAAGGCTCCGTTCGACAAAGAGTTGGAGGCGTTCGCCATAGCGGTCCAGGCTTTGCTCGTGCCGATCCTTGTGGAAATTGATCGCTACGGGCTGAAGGCCCGTCACCTGCGAAAGTTCCTCAAAGATGTCGAGCGGTTTTACGTCAAGCACATCATCGGGCGGGAATACACGTCGGAACCAGTGCGGACATTTCAGAAGCGTTTCGACCGCTACCGGGAGAGCCTCTTCACGTTCCT
Source organism: Candidatus Aminicenantales bacterium (assembly GCA_049682755.1). Taxonomy (GTDB): domain Bacteria; phylum Acidobacteriota; class Aminicenantia; order Aminicenantales; family UBA8522; genus UBA8522. The sequence goes on from JBAUIH010000141.1 coordinate 1,040, forward strand.
GACGCAGGACGGCATCCCGTGGGAGAACAACATGGGGGAGAGGGCGATTCGGCAGCTGGCCGTGCAGCGGAAGGTCTCGGGGACGTTTTTCAAGCGAGTGGCTCCGCAGTACCTCCTGCTGCTGGCCATCTCGCAGACCTGTCGTTTCCAGGGTAAATCGTTCTTAAAGTTCTTGCTGTCGAAAGCCAAGGACGTCGATGAGTTCCGCCGGTCGAGGCCGATCAAGTATTCGTCTCCGGTTGTGGTGCAACCAACGAAACCGTCGGTCGCAACTGACGAGGGACAACAGCTTCCTGGTAACACGAAATAGAGTCAGATTACTTCGCATATAGCAGCGCGGGCAGGTCGCAACTTCCAGTTATTCCAGCGTTGACTTTCCGTTGTCCATCAACCGCCGCAACCCCGCTTCCCAACCCCGGATGCATGCCATAAAAAGTTCAATAGCCGTCTTGTTGCCCCGACTTTAG
>JBAUIH010000142.1:0-8154 GCA_049682755.1 Candidatus Aminicenantales bacterium
CTGAAAACCCTTTTCCTTGGTGCCCAGCGTCCCGAGCGGATAGGCCTCCACGAACATCCAGGCCGGCTTTACGGGGAAAAGGTGGGCGTCTTCATTCAAGACGTCCATGCTGATGTGCCAGAGAGGCGTGTAATCGTCCAGGATGTAGAAGCCTCGGCCGAAAGTCGCCAGAACCAGGTCATTCTCCCTTTTCTGGATGGCGATGTCCCTCACTGTGATGGTGGGCAATCCGCCCTTCATCCGCTTCCAGCCCCGGCCTCCGTCGACGGTCACGAATACTCCGAACTCCGTGCCCGCGAAAACCAGGTCCTTTCGGACGTGGTCCTCGGCCAGCGCGTAGACCGAACCCCGCTCCGGAAGGTTGGAGGCGATCGAAACCCAGCTCCGTCCCGCATCGAGGCTCTTCAGAACATAAGGCTTGAAGTCGCCGTTCTTGTGGTTGTTGAAGGCCGCGTAAACGGTATTGCGGTCGTGCTGGGAGGCCAGGACCTCGTTCACGTAGGTTCTCTCCGGAACGCCCGGGAACGTTTCGACTTTCCGCCAGTTTTTACCTCCGTCCTCGGTGACCTGGATCAAGCCATCATCTGTCCCGACATAGAGCATGTCCTCCTGGAGCGGCGACTCGTCCAGGGCGACGATGGTGCCATAGGGGGACGTGGAGCCGTGCTTGGCCACAGCCGCCATCGGCCAGAGGCGGCCCATGACTTTGAGCGTGTTGCGGTCGATCTCGCGGGTCAGGTCGTCGCTGATGACCTGCCAACTGTTCCCCCGGTCGTCGGAGCGAAAAAGCGTGTTGGCCGCGAAATACAGCCGCGTGTGGGAATGGGGGCTGAGGAGAAGAGGCGCGTCCCAGTTCCAGCGGTAGGATTTCTCGCCCTTCCTCTCCTTAGGCTTGATGCCCAGCGCCTCGCCGCTTTTCTTGTCGAAGCGAATGAGCCCGCCGTACTGGGATTGAGCGTAGATGATATTCGGGTCTTCCGGGTCGACCTGGGACTCAAACCCGTCGCCGCCCTGGGTGGTAATCCAGTCGGAATTGACGATCCCATGGGCGCTTATCGTCCGGGACGGGCCGGCCAGGCTGTAGTTGTCCTGGGTGCCGCCCAGGACGTTGTAAAACGGCTCGGCCTGGTCGACCGCCACCTTGTAGAATTGGGTCACGGGCAGGTTGGTCATGAATTTCCAGGTCTTTGCCCGGTCGAAAGACTCGTAAACGCCGCCGTCGCAGCCGACCAGGTAATAGTCGGTGTCGTGAGGATCGATCCAGATGGCGTGGTTGTCGACGTGCTTGCTCTGCTCGCCGAGGTTTTGCCAGGTGGCGCCCCCGTCGTCCGTGACCTGAAGGTAGACATCCATCGAATAGACTCGCTCCGGGTCCTTGGGATCGCAGACGATCTCCTGGTAATAGTTGCCCGAAGAATAGTAACCGCCTCTTTTCTCCCAGGAGGCGCCGCGGTTGGTGCTGCGGTAGAAACCGCCTTTGTCCTCCTCGGCCTCGACGATGGCGTAAAGGATCTCGGGATCCGCCGGCGAGATGGCCAGGCCGATCCGGCCAAGGTCGCCGGAGGGAAGCCCCTTGACGATTTTCTCCCAGTTCTCGCCGCCGTCTTTGGATTTATAAATGGCCGATTCCGGCCCGCCGCTTATGTAAGTGAACACGTGGCGCCTGCGCTGATGGGCCACGGCGTAGATCACGTCGGGATCCCGGGGGTCGAGATGGACTTCGCTGACTCCCGTGTGCTCGGAGACTGTCAGGATCGCTTTCCACGTCTTCCCGCCGTCCGAAGTCTTATAGAGCCCCCTCTCTCCTCCCGCGCTCCAGAGCGGGCCGTAGGCGGCCGCATAAACGACGTCGGAATCGCGGGGGTCGATGACGATCATCCCGATGTGCTCGGAGGTTTTGAGGCCCATGTTCTTCCAGGTCTTGCCGCCGTCCTCCGTCTTGTAGACGCCGTCTCCATAGGCCACGCTGCGCTGGTTGTTGTTCTCGCCGGTCCCCACCCAGACGACGTTGTGGTTCCTCGGGTCCATGGTGACACAGCCGATGGAATAAGATCCTTCGCCGTCAAAGACGGGCTCAAATGTCGTCCCGGCGTTCACGGTCTTCCAGACGCCGCCGGAAGAACTGGCCACGTAGTATTCGCTTTTATCGGCGGGATTGACGGCGAAGTCCGAGATCCGGCCGGAAGTGAGGGCAGGCCCTATCCCCCGGAACTTGAGCTCATCCAGGGACAGCTTATCCCAGGGGGTATCGGCTGCTGCCGTCTTCTTTCCCTGGGCCGCGAGCGCAAAAACGCAGACGGTCGCCAGGAAGAAGACCATGCAAACGCGCAGCAGAGAATGTCGTGGAATCATTGCAGCCTCCATAATGAAGAAGTTTGGCGGGTCAGCGGATATCCGGAACGATGATGCCGGCGATCCCATTTTCTTTGAGCATTTGATTAAAGGCGGGAAGCTCTTTCGCCAGGAGCTCCTCGAAGCGCGCCTTCTGGACGGCCAGGCGCTCCTTCAGGACGGCGTGGACCTCCCGCTGCTGCTTGTTCGGCGCGAAATCCACGCTGGAGGAAAGATCCCCGGCCAGCACAGCAAGCTTCATATAGATTTTCTGGGGGTCGCGGAAGGACTTGGTGTCGCCCTCGGCGATCGTCTTCTGGAAGAGCTCGTACTCGACGGACTGGAGCTTCCCGTCGAATTCGTCGACGACTTCGAGTATTTCGGCCGTATCCTTTCCGGATGAAAGCACGTCCTTGAGGTCATAGAGTTGCCGCCGCATCCACTCGAGGCGGCTGACCATGTCGGAGCAAATGTTGAGGTCGTCACGGATCTCGAGCTGGAGCTTGACCTGCTCTTCGATATCGGCTGTCGTGCCCGCCGACCGCGGGTCCTTGCGGACCTCGAGCTTTTCGCTCCACGCCCGGTCGCCCACCTTGAGCTTGACGGTATAGGAGCCGGGCGCGACATGAAAACCGCTGAATCCTCCCCAGGTCCCCCAGCTCTGCAGCCGGTACCAGCCTTCCCGTTCCCAGGTATCGCGATACCTCACCTCCTCGACCACGCGGGGATTTCCCTCGGGCTTGGTGCGGAGCTTGGCGGGCCGGGCGCCCGGATGCCGCAGGTTCCAGGAGACGCGGTTGATCCCGCGCTTTTTTGTCCCGGGAAGCGACACGATTTCGCGGCCGCCGCCGTCGAGAATGGAGATCGTCACCTCACCGCCGGGCTCTTCTTGCAGATAATAATTGATAAACGCCTCGGGCCTGACCTGCGGACCCCCGGCGATGCTGTGCAGCCGGTAGGCCGGCCGCGGCTCGAAAAGGTGGGCGTCCGAGCGGACGACCTCGTCGGTGAGCTGCTGGAGCGGGGTGATGTCGTCCATGATCCAGAACCCGCGGCCGTAGGTCCCGACGACGAGGTCGTTGAAATGGGTCTGGACGACCATGTGGTGGACGGGCGCGTGGGGGAGGTTGTTCTGGAGCGGCAGCCAATTCTGGCCATCGTTGAAGGAAACATAGAGCGCGTTCTCGGTGCCCAGGTAGAGAAGCCCTTGGCGCACCGGATCCTCATGGATCCAGTGGCAGTAGCTGAACACACTCTTGGGGATGTCGGCGCTCAGCGAAACCCAAGTCCGGCCGTAGTCGGCGGTTTTATAGACGAACGGGTCGCGGTTGTTCATCTGGTGAAAATCGACGGTCAGGTAGGCCGTGCCGGCGTCGTAGCGCGAGGGCTCGATGTTGCTGACTGTCCCCCAGGCGGGCAAAGCGGGGATGTTTTTGGTTACGTCGGTCCAGGTCTTGCCGCCGTCACGGGTGAGCTGGACCAAGCCGTCGTTCGTCCCGGCCCAGATGCAGCCTTTCTCCAAGGGGGATTCGGCGATGGCGAAGACGACGCAGCCGTATTCGACCGCCAGGTTGTCAAGGGTCAACCCGCCCGATGGCTGCATCCGCGCCGGGGCGTTGGTCGTGAGGTCGGGGCTGATGATCTCCCAGCTCCGGCCGCCGTCGGTTGTCCGGTGGATGAACTGGCTCCCCGCGTAGACGGTGTTGTGATCATGGGGAGAGATGTGGATCGGGAACGTCCAGTTGAACCTGTATTTGACCGCGGCCGCGTGTGACCCGTAGATCGACTCCGGCCAGACGTGGACGGTCTGAACGTGGCCGGTGCGGTAATCGACCCGCATCAGGTCGGCATTGTAACTTCCGCCCCAGACGATATTGGGGTCCACCGGATCGGGGATGATGAAACCGCACTCACCGCCGGCGGTCGCCTCCCAGATGGTGTGCGGCGGGTCCCAGCCGGCCTCCTCGAGCCGGGCCGTGTTCGGGCCCTTGTAGGCGTCGCCGTCCTGGCGGCCTCCATAGACATAATAGGGAATCTGGTTATCGACGGCGACGTGGTACATCTGGGCGACCGGCAGGCTGACGCGGCTCCAGGTCCGGCCCCTGTTGAGGGTGATCATGACGCCGCCGTCGTCGCTGACCATCAGCCGGTCCGGGTCCTTGGGGTCGGCCCACATGTCGTGGGTGTCGCCGCTCCAGGGCATGACCTCGGAGGTCTTGCCCCCGTCAAGGGTGCGGCTGATGGAGTTGGCGGCGAAGTAAACCTCGTCCTCGTCGGCCGGGTTGACCATGATGCGGGAGGCATAGTGCGGCCTTTCGTTGAGCAGGCGGCAGTAGCTCGTGAGTTTCCAGGTGTCGCCGCCGTCGTCCGACCGCCAGAGGACGCCGCGGTTGGGAGACCCGGTCTCGATCAGCGCATAGACGACCTGGGAGTTGCTCGGGGCGACGGCCAGCCCGATCTTCCCGACCGGAGGCTCGGGGAGCCCGTGCCCGCTCAGGCGCTTCCAGGTATCGCCGCCGTCCGTGGATTTCCAGATGCCGCCGTTCGGGCCGCCGCTCTCCCGGCCGTAGGTGTGAATGACGAGCGGCCACATCCCGGCAAAGAGGATGCGCGGGTTGTTGGGGTCCATGGCGATCTCGAAACAGCCGGTGTTCTCGTCGGCGAAGAGGACGTGCTCCCAGGTCCTGCCGCCGTCGCGGGTGCGGAAGACACCGCGCTCTTTCTGCGGGCCGTACCCGTGCCCGAGGGCGGCGACGAAGACGATCTCGGGATCGCACGGGTCGATGGCGATACGGCCGATGCGGCCTGTTTTCTCGAGGCCTATGTGCGTCCAGGTCTTGGCGGCGTCGGTGGACCTGTAAACGCCGTTCCCGATCGAGACGTTGCTGCGGATGAAAGCCTCCCCCGTTCCCACCCAGACAACGTTGGGGTCGGAGGGGGCCACGGCGAGGGCGCCGATCGACTGGGCCGGCTGGCCGTCGAAGACGGGCGTCCAGGTGGTCCCGCCGTCGGCCGATTTCCAGACGCCGCCGGACGAGGCGCCGATGTAATAGGTCAGCGGATCGCCGGGGACACCGCAGACGGCCGAGGTCCGGTTCCCGGGCGGTCCGATGTGCCGGTAGCGGAGAGCGCTGTAGATATCCGGTGTGATGGTTTGGGCGAGGGCCGGCAAAGCTCCCGCAGCCAGGACAAAAAATGCGAATAAAACCGAGGCCAGACCCCTTGAGGGGCTTGGCGTGGTCACTTCTCTCCAGGATTTGTGTCCGCGGCCTGATCTTTTCATGATGTCCCTCCTCCCGTCCCAAATATATAAAATCAGAGATTCCATATCAATTCTTTTTGCAGCTAACTTGGACTTGCCTCGTTACCTTGTCTGAGGTATTTTTGTGAAGTCTTATTATTCACAAAAATGCGCATAAATAACCCCCTCCCCTGGTGGGAGGGGATAGAGGGGAGGGGGAGTCTTGGAGTCTTCGTTTTAGTAGAGTCGAGATGTGGCGCGGTGGTTTAGGAAAGGCCTAACAGTAGCCGCCCCTTTCGTCCGGCGGTGTCTCAATAGCCCTTCCTTGCTCCGTTTCCACATCCCGCTCATCGAACCGGACGTGCGGATTTCCCGCATCCGGCTCTCGGACAAAGACTCATGCTTTCGCCCACGGAAAGTTGTGTGTCCGCTCCGTTAACCGGGTAAGTCCCAAGGTCTCATGTAGGACCTCATCGGGGAACTGTGAGATTCCCTTACCTGGCACTTTGTGCTTATTACACAACCACTGGCGCAGCCTTTCCCTGGCGTGTGCGTCCACGCTTCGGTAGGCTTTACCCGCCAGTTCACCCAACCATCGATCCCGCCCGTATGTCTCGATCTCCGCAAAAGTCACGCCGTCCACCCCAGCGGCTCCGCCATTGGCTTGGCAGATCCGGTAGGCGAACAGAAGCACGTCTTCCCGATAAATCTTGTCATACAGCGCATAGAATCGGTAGGTCGGTGATCCCTTCGCTTTGGCATTCAACGTCCTCTGCAGCTTCCCAACCTTCTCCGGAGTTGTTAGGCTCATGCCAATCTCCCGGCTCTCGCTCCTTTGACGTTGGCCTTGAACTGAGGCCCCTTCCCTCCAACCGGAATTACCCGGCTTCTCCGGTACTACGAGCCTCTTCGCCACCCCATACGGCCCGGCCTGGCCCTCGCGGGTTGCCGGTTGGTGCTCCCTCACCACCGCTGGGGCTTCCCGTGTTGCCTCGAATCTCCTTTGTATACATGCCGTCGCCATTACCCCGGCGGGACCGATGGGTGCTTGCGTCGCCCTCCTTCCCCAGCGGCGGCGGCCTTCCCCAAAATTCAGCTGGGTCGGCTCCCGCGTTGCCTTTTTCGAGGCCTGCTCGGCGTTCACTCTTGTTACGGCCTGCATACTCGCCAAGTCGCCATGCGACCCTCTCCACCGGAGGCTTTGAAGATTTTGTCGCCTCCACCTTCACTCCGATTGCTACCGGCTGGAGCGACCTTTGCCGGGTGGGACTTTCACCCACTGAAGATTCGCGCCTTCCCACGGCGCACTGAAAAATTCAGGTTAAATTATCGCCGAAGGAATTAACGAATTATCAGGTTTACGGTTCTGCCCAGGCCTTCCTCAAAGATCCTGAAAAGCGTGGAAATTTGGATGTCAATCTTACCATTCTCTAAACGGGAGATATAGCTCTTTTTTGTTCCCGCCTTTTGAGCCAACTGATCTTGCGTCATTTTTGCAGCCTTACGTGCCTCTTTTAGCATTTCACCAATGATAAAGCCTCTTGCCCTAAACTCGAACTCATCCCGTTTCTTGGTGCCGGGCTTGCCGTATTGTTCGACAAGATGTTCCTCGAAAGTCTTTAATCGCGTTTTATTGCTCATGACACGACTCCGCTTTTGATTTTTCAAGAAAATACCGTCTCCTCAATCTTTCGGCCAGGGCAATCTCATTTCTCGGCGTCTTCTCAGTCTTCTTCTCAAATGCATTTAACAAGATGATCGACCTCGCTTCTTCAAAAAAACAAAATATTCTATAGGCGTTTCTACGGGCCTCGACTCTAATTTCATAAAGCCCTTGAGTTCCCTCAAGATGCTTGAGGAACTTTTCTGGGGCCATCTCAACACAGGCAACTAAATTCAAAACGTAATCAAATTTGACTTTCGTCTTTTTATTCAATCGGCCATAGAATTTCTCGAAGTAATCTCCAAAGAAAAAAACCCGTCTAATCGCCATAGTATGTTACCATATTTGATAACTCCATTCAACGCTAAATCAGTTGGCCGCTATCCCAACAACTGAATAAATCCTTTAAATAGGGCTTCCTTTTTGAAAGACGAATCCTGATCTCGTGCCCTCTCACTCTGGAAATCGCAAGCAATCCGACAAGCTGAATCCATCTCCAGCTTTGGTAGTCCGATAAGGGAAATCGTCCCGGCTGTTACATCATACCGCTGGATGAAAGAAATGAAGCCTGAAGGCAAGATAATCGATGGGACACACAAAACAAAGGCTTGCGCTTGCCCAGTCAGTCGGCTATCTCAAAAAATAAGTCGGAGAATCAGAGAATTGGTCCGCCTTATTCCCCCTCTCCCCAACCCTCTCCCACCAGAGACTGTGTCGCAATTAGAAATGGATTGCAGACCCACAATAAAAATATTCATGGGATCAGTGCTGTCCAGTTATAAGTTGAACAAAAGCAATTGGTTAGGGTTGTCGGCCATCGATTCATGATCGTACTTTTCCGTAAGCAGCTGATTCAACGGAGTTTTCTCGAACGCCATAATGCTCAAAACCTGCAAAAAAGTGTAGAGGGGGACCGGCA
>JBAUIH010000143.1:0-3152 GCA_049682755.1 Candidatus Aminicenantales bacterium
GCTCAAGGCTGCCAGGAAGAAGCTGGCTGGGCTGAAGGAATAGCCTTGGTGTCTGAGGGGAGTGGAGGCTTAACCTCGAGGATCCAAGTCTCCCGTTTATTAAATAGATGCTGAGCGAATTGTGGCCTTTATTATATAGACGAAAAGAGCTATAGTTATTTCTTGGGGACGTGAAACTTATGGTCAATCGTTATACTCTTGAAAAAATAGAACAAAAATTTAAAGAATATAGAGACATAAAACTTTCAGACACAAGCGATGACGAATACAATTTTTTTTGTGATGCAATTCATACACTTCCAATGGATATTGTAGATAGAATCCATAGGGAGGTTCTATTTACAGTGTTGGGCAGTCAAAAAGATAAGACAAATATCGCTCGTTTTTTATGGAATGACGACGAGGATATAAGAAAGAAGAAAGCCATTATTGTGCTTACCCCGATTATACTTGGATTTGGAATTGATGTTAAAGAACATATAGAATCACTTAAACGTTCAATTTTACACGAAATTGCACATTATATCCTTGAACATAAGGAATATAAAGACATAGAAAATTGTAAACAAAAAGATCTTGAGGCGGATGAGTTGGCAGACCGCTGGATTAAAGAATTTATTGATGAATCCCTGTCGTAACTTGCTCGACATCAAGATAAAGATTGAGGCGAGTAGAGGCCGGACCGGGGGCCTTACCTTCCAGTTCTTTCGGTATTGGCTGTCGGCTCCAGAGGCTTTTTAGAGCTGGGAATCTAACAATATTGGTAATACAATAAAAGGGGCTCGTCAGAGGGTAGCGAGGTTAAAAAAATGGGTGTTCTTCAAACCGGGAAAGAAAGGTCTGAAAATCTTATAAGAAAAACCAGAATGAAAAGGACCGAAGAGAAAAAGAGACCACCAAGAAAGCGCGGGAAAAATAGGCTTTTATTACATCTAACGATTCCTTCCCGCCGCGGAAGAAGAAAATAATGATTAAAGTCCATGAGCTTGATTGAAAAAAAACAATTTAGGTACTAAGAGAGGTTACAGTGAAAGAACTCGTCGAATTGATTGCCAAATCTCTAGCCTGGATTCCCATGTCGGGATACTCCGTTAACACGATATTCTATTCAAGCGCAGTTTTCCTGGCGTGAATCAGTCGAATGAGTTAGATATAATGATTTATCTATTAACATATTATCACAATGTTAACTAATTGGGCTATCTTGTGTTGTCCAATATATAGTGCCTCATAATCCCCATAAAAACAAGATATTGCGCTTGAGGCCATTTTTCCTCTTGACATCCCCTCTATTTTATGACATAGTGAATCTATGTTTAACAGTTCAGCAAATAAAATAACTGATTTGACCAGCTTTTTCCTTATCCCGTCCAACGTCACCCACCGCCAGTACGAAGCCTTGAGAGCCTATTTCGTCGACCACCTCCGCGGCCCGGAGGCTGCCGCACGCTTCGGGTATACCCCAGGAAGCTTCCGGGTGCTGGTTCATGCCTTCCGCCAAAACCCTCATCGGGCCTTTTTTTTGCTCCCGGCCAAAGGACCTCGAAAAGCCCCTAAAAGAGACGACCTCCGCGAGACGGTCATCGCTCTGCGCAAGCAAAACCTGTCCATCTACGATATCCAGCGCGTGCTCGAAACGGAGGGCCGCCGCCTGAGCCCCGTCAGCATCTCCCTGATCTTGAAAGAAGAGGGTTTTGCCCGGCTGCCCAGACGGGCCGATGAGGAAAGACCCCCGACCACGCGACCGACGGAGGCCGCCGTGGCCGACGTCCGAAAGCTCGATTGGACACCGCGACAGATCCGAACCCAATTCGGCGGACTTTTTCTCTTCCTCCCTTTTCTGGCCGCCATTCCCTTGGACCGGATGCTGGACAAGGCCGGTTTCCCGGGATCCCGGATGGTTCCGGCCGGCTCTGCCCTCCGTTCTTTGCTGGCTCTTAAGCTTTTCGGCTCCGCCAGACACAGCCACGTCATGAGCTATGTTCTGGATGAAGGGCTGGCCTTGTGGGCCGGGTTGAACGCCATCCCCAAGCGGGCCTTTATGACCGAGTATAGCTGCCGGGTCGACCCCCATTGCTATCCCCGTTTGATGCGAGCCTGGTTTGAAGCCGTGGACGCTCTGGGCCTGAAGCGGGGCACTTCCTTTGACCTGGATTTCCACACCATCCCCTTCCACGGGGAGGACGCCCTCGTCGAAAAGCATTATATTTCCAAGAGAAGCCGCCGCCAGAAAGGGATCCTGGCTTTCGTTGCCCAGGATGCCTCGGTCCGGGTCTTCTGCTACGGGAACAGCGACCTCAGAAAAGACGACCAGAACGACGAGATCCTTCGTTTTGTCCGATTCTGGAAGCAACGCACCGGGCACTTTCCCCGAGAACTCATCTTCGACTCCAAGCTGACCACGTACCAGAACCTCGATCAGCTCAACCACTGGAAAATCGACTTCATCACCCTCCGGCGCCGCTCCCGGCAAATGGTCCATGAGACTCGCACGATCCCGCTCTCGGCTTGGCGCCGCATCTCTTTGCAAGGGGTCAGCCGTCTCTATAAAACCCCCAGGATTCTGGACCGCGAGATCCGCCTCAAGGACTACCGGGATTCTCTCCGGGAAATTGTGGCCGCGGACCTGGGGCACGAAGAGCCGACTGTTCTGTTGACCAATCAACTCGACCGGTCGGCCCATCGTCTGATCGAACGCTACGCCCAGCGGATGCTCATCGAAAACAACATCGCCGACGGGATCGATTTCTTTCACATGGACGCGCTCTCGTCGGCCGTGGCCATGAAGGTGAATCTGGACCTGCAGTTGACCCTGATGGCCAGCAGCCTCTACCGTCTGCTCGGCGCCAAAGTGGGTCACGGCTACGAGCGGGCCAGGTCTCGGCACATTTTTCGGGACCTGGTCGAGGCCACGGCCACGGTCTCGATCGGCGCTCAGGAAATCACCGTCCGGTATCAGAAGAGGGCTCATAATCCGTTGCTGATCGCCGCCGGGTTCAATAAAATCGATACCGCCGTGTCCTGGCTGGACCACAAAAAACTGCGATTCGTCTTTGGATGAAGCAGCGTGGTGTTAAGTCAAAAAACTAACATGGGAATCCAGGCTAGTGTGCACGGAGCTGCCCTCTGCCCCCGCACCCCGGGGAACCAGT
>JBAUIH010000144.1:0-5032 GCA_049682755.1 Candidatus Aminicenantales bacterium
GGTGGAACATGAATAGTCGGGCTGTTGAACAGTCCGGGGCCGGGGTCCGGCTGGTTCCCCCGGTGAGGCGGCTGCTTAACGATCATTTGGCAATGGTCGGGCGGATGCGGCTCGATTATGGGGACGCGGTCAGGGCGGCTGATTCTCTCCTCTGGCGTTATGGGTTCTATGTCAAAGAGTGGCCTAGTTTTTTTTCTTCCGATTTATTCCATTTCAATCTCGATCTGTTCTCACTCGAGGGGGTTCCGGTTTCCAATTCCATGCTGGTTGTCGACGGCTACCAGGGCAAGGTCGAAGTCGCCTATTTGAGCTAGGGGAAGGAGGTGAAAGCAATGGTTAAATGGCAAATCCAAACTGGCCAAGGATTACAGATGGGGTTGTTTGACGGATTCACCGCCATTGAAGCTCTGAATAATATGGCTAAATCAAAAGGCCATGAAACATTTTCTGGCCTCTGTGAATCCCTGGGGATCAAGCCGGCTTGGAAAGAATTCCCTAATTTCCGCATTATTTGGCTTTGAGGCAAGGGGTAAAAGAACGAAACAAACAGAATGGGGAAAGAGGTGTTTCATGGTTCAAATTGTTCGGGATCCTTTTGGGCGGCGTTCTCTGATGAGGGAAAAAGTAAAGGGCGAATCGTGCCATTGGTGCGGTCAAACAGCGCGATTTGTCTACGGATGGGAAGACGATCAGCGACCGGGCCGAATTTCTTGGAGTCGTCCTTTTTGTTCTAAGTCTTGTTATTTGGCTTATTCCTTGTAGGAGGCGGGAAGATGAAATTTTACAGTCGTGATCCTCGGTGGATTGTCGCGCGGTTCGGCCAGTGCAAAAAGTGCGGGGCTGTGCTGGCCGGAAAAGACGCGCTGTATTTTCCGGCAGGGCGGACAATTCTTTGCGAGACATGCGGTGACCCGGAGTGGCAACGGTTCTTGAGTGAAGCTCATGATGAAGATGTTTATAACGGTTCGGGCAATCCCTATGCAAGCTGAGTCAAGCGCCTTCGGGCGCTGTAAAGCGCGGCCCGGTGACAAGCCCGGGCGGTGAAATTTAATTGAGGAGGTTTTAAAAATGTTAGGGGTTCAGGGCGCAAGCTCTGAGGGTAAAGGGTCTTGGAAGGACCGCAAGCGTTATATGCGGGACAAACTCGACGAGTTGGCGGCGGAGATCGTCACTGATCCTGACAAGCTCAAGGCGTTTGCGGAGCGGTGGCGGGGCGGGTTCCGGGCGTATTCCCTGTACAATCTCGCTTTGATTTGGTGTCAGAAACATGACGCTACCTTGTGTGCGGGTTATCATGCGTGGAAGCGGCATGGGCGGCATGTCAAGGCGGGGGAGAAGGCCCTTTGGATCCTGGCCCCAGCGATTGTGCCGGTCAATGGCAAGCGGGAAGATGAAACGGAAGACGAAATGGAAAAAGTCGTTCGCTACTTTTTTCCGGTTCCCGTCTTCGACTATGGCCAGACTGACGGGCAAGGGCTGATGATCGGGAATACGGCGGTGAACGGAAACGGAGACGTTGACCTTGAAACGATTGCGGCGGCGTTCAATGTTCCGGTTGAGTATTCCCAGGGGATTGAAGACGGGCACACTGACGGAAAGAAGATCGTGATCAGCAAGCGGGAGAGCAAAACACAAGAGGCGGCGTGCTTTTTCCATGAGTTGGCACATGTTCTCCTTGGTCACCTTGAGAACAGGAAACGCGGCAACGGGCCAGGGAGAGATGTTGAGGAGCTAGAGGCGGAGTCTACGGCGTATCTAGTCGGCGCGTGCTTAGGGATCGACAATGAGGGTACAAAGTTCTACCTGGGACATTGGAACGGGGACCGGGACAAGCTGCGGAAAAGTGCGCTGCGGATCCTGTCGACGTCGGAAAAAATCCTGCGGAAAGCCAAGCCGGATGCATTCGGCCAGAGGCTGGCGGTCCAGAATTGAGGGGGCGGGGAGAATGAATAGTAGCAAGCGGTGCGGGTTCATTCTCCCCCGTCCGTTCATCATCCTATCGAATAAGGCTTTGAAACGGAACAGCTATCGTAAATATATCATCTATCCTGATTTGTCTCGGTTCAAGGGGGCATGTCAATCCTGCCGATATCGGCGGGTCAAGGGCAAGCGGTCAAGCTGTGCGATTGAGGACCGGGATTTCATGGTCAAGTTTTATGGTCTCGACAAGAGCGCCGGAAACGGCGTCTTGGTATGTCTCGGTTCTGTTCCCGGAGACATACAGGCTCGGGTTCTTGGGCGTGAGGCTCGGGCCTATATTGATCATCATTCCCAAAAGAGAAACGGCGGACCGTCTCAATCTCTCAAAAAAACAGGCGGTCTGACAGGCGGAAAGACGTCTTGCTTTCCAGGATAAAAAAGCAATCCTGGCGGGTAGCAGTACCGTAATCCTCTCGTCCCTGGCAAGGGACGCAAAAAACATATGCGGTTCTTTGACAGTCCGTGGTGTATGGCGTTCGGGGCGTGGGGGTCGGCCATTGTGGGCAGGGTGAAACCAAGCCGCAAGCGGGGACAGTCGGACGTCTTGTCACTGCGTCATTGGATTAAGCAAGGACTGTTGAGGACCGGGGCGGGTCTTCCGGCCTTCCCCTAAGCTGTTGTCAAGGATGACGGTTCAGGGGATCGCCGGAGGTCGATCATAAAAAAATCTTGGAGGAGGTTTTAAGATGAAAGACAGGATTACTATTGAGGGTCCGTCCGGGAAAGGGATGACGGTAAAAGAATCATCCTATTTCATGTCGTCCTGGTGGCGGGTCGTAGCATGGGACGGCTCTACAATTGCCTATGTGCCCGACGAGTCAACGGCTAAGTATATGGGGCTTATCCTCAATACAAAGCTAGGTCGAAAAATCAGATGACAAGGCTGACAAAGTTAAGGCGTGAGGTTCGGTCTCATTCCCTGGCACGTCCGCTTGTCATAGAGCTCAAGGCTAGGACTGCCGGGGACGGGGCGTGGCTGACGATGTGGGAGAAGCACTGCCGGGGCCGCTACAGCGTGTCAGTGGTGGAGCTCTATCAAAGGCTAGTCTATGAGGAGGTGAGACGGCAAAAGAAGTGAGAACGATGCATTCAGAGTAAAGGACAAAGTCAAAAAAATTTATTATGAGGAGGTTTCTATGTCTGATGTAAAGGATGATGTCTTTGGGGAGCCGATATCGGTTTATACGTCGGCTCAAGCGGAGGATGACGGCTTGCTGGTCAGGACGAAGGATCCCGTCATAAACTACATGACAAGGGCCGTCTATGAACGGGAGGTCGAGGCCAAGATGCCGGCTCTGAGTCCGGAGGAGTATTCAAGGATGACGCCTTTCGAAAGGTATCTCCACGACGGCAAGCGGATAGCCTTGTTCCGGGGCCTTATCATCGGGGCCAAGCTCGAAGTGTTGAAGATCCGGAAAGAGAAAGGCGAGGACTGGTTTTACAAAGTCAAGCTAGGCGGCCAGGATTATTTCGTCGCGCAGAATGAGACCGGGGCCTATACCCTCATGTTCCCCGACGATTACTAGATTGGAGGGAATGAAATGGCCGACAGGTGGGTTAAGCGGTGGAAAGTCCCTAAATCTTCGGGTGATGGATTCTGGACGGTCGCCGTTGACAAAAACGGGGTCTTTGGCTGTAGCTGCCCGGTCTGGAGATTTAAGCGAATCGAGTGTCATCACATCATCCGGGTGAAGACAAACGGCGGTCAGGAAATTTCTCTCAACCCTCGACCTGAGTATGTCTTGGCTAAAGTCCTAAAGCCGAGATACGATAAGGCAACGAATAGGCTTTTGATCCCGCTTGTAGCTCCGGGCGGTTCTGTTGGGATGGAAGCTACTATCTGCTATTGCATGATGAAACATGGCTACTCTTTCAAAGAGGTTAGGGAGATTCGCGGCTTCTGCGTTCCCGGCTCATGGACAAAAGAGGCCATCTTTGCTCATGTCGCCACGCATGGGGAGGCTGAGTATCCAGAATCTTTTTATCGATATTGAGGAAGTGAAACAAAATGAAAACTCAAGGGAAGTGTCCTCGGTGCAAGGTCGCCTATCGGTTTGACTGTCCGGCCAGGGTCCGGGATGCGGCTTGCCCAGAGTGCGGGATGCCGCTTGTGCGGACGTCCTATCTATTCAAGGGACCCTGGAAAGATGTGATATACTGCTATCCGCCAACTAGGAGATGAGAAAAAATGAGTCCGATCAATGAGCCTCATGACATTCAATTCCGGCTGCCCAAAAACAAAAAGTGGATCAAGGGCGAGCTCGTCAGGATAGGCAAGGATAACGGCCTGCCTATCTCGAAACTCGTCACGATGATCCTTAGCTCCTGGCTCAAGGGAAAGCGAGGGAAAAAGGTTGACTTGGGCCTCTAGGCTTCCACAGTTTTTTCCCAGTTTTTGCCTAAAGAACCCCAAAAAACCTAAAAGGACCTTAACATTCATAGGCCGTTTATATGGGGAAAATCAGGCTATAAGGGGATGGGGGGAAATGCCGAAGAGGGGACTCGAACCCCTACTCCCCACTCGCCTCTCAAAACCTTACTTTTGAAAGAGGAAAGAGTTTACCTTAGACTACGACTGACCTAAATACGGATTGACCAATTCGTAAATTCTGATGATGATATTTTAGAACTTCAAGAAATAATCTTTCGTCCCATCATTTATGATTTTGAACTGAAAGACATATCAGGGGAGAATTTCCTTTTTGCGTGCGATGGCCGAAAGTGCCTCTTTTTCTCGATTTTCCCATCCAACTATTATCGAGAATTCCAAATCGCAACCCAAAAAGATGTTAAGGCGGACTGAGGGGGGGAAGAAACAGTAAACATTTTACCCGATTTGACAGCTCTTTCTTTTGGAGATATATTAGCTGAGACTGGCTCTCTTCTTATAACTCAAGCAAGGATTTTAGATAGTAATTTCGATAACGACTGATTTTTAAGAAATGTTTCCTGATCTAATAACCCGAAGGGCAGAGTTCCACGGGCTTGCCCGTGGGTGAATGAGTAGGCGGCGATATGATAAGATGGGCGAGTGGAAATACGGTATTCAGGA
>JBAUIH010000145.1:0-4260 GCA_049682755.1 Candidatus Aminicenantales bacterium
GCGTAATCCTTCACCGGCACGCCGGATGCCGTGCCGGCGTTAAAGATCCGCGCCCCGTCCAGATGCATCCTGAGCTGGTGTCTATCGGCGACCGCCCGCAGCCTCCTCATGTTTTCGAGCGGCACGACGGCTCCACTCCAGTTGTTATGACTGTTCTCGACGCAAATCAGCGAGGTTCGGGGGACGTGGACGGACGGCTTCCTGATATTGGCTTCAACCTCGTCCGGGTCCATGGCCCCGCGCCGCGAGGGCAGCGGGCGCGGCGTGACGCGTGAGATGAAGGTCAGGTGGGTGGATTCCATGTTATAGATGTGCGACCGGGCTTCAACGATCACCTCCTCGAGCTCGCGCGTCCAGACCTTGGCGGCTATGGCATTCCCCATCGTCCCCGACGGGACAAAGAGGGCGGCTTCCTTGCCCGTGATGCCGGCGGCCAGCGCCTCGAGCTTCAACACCGTCGGGTCGTCGCCCAGGACGTCGTCACCGACGACCGCCTCGGCCATGGCCCGCCGCATGCTTTCCGTCGGACGTGTGACCGTATCGCTCCGGAAATCGGAAATCTCGCTCATCCTGTGTACTCCTGTCGGATCATAACGCTTGTGCTTCATTATAGTGAATCCGGCGACCGCACACAACGAACCGCCAGCCCTTGCCGAGCCTTGGGGAGGCTCGGGACTGCCCAAGGGCTGGATTGCTTCGTCACTTCGTTCCTCGCAATGACAGCTTCCTCGCTGGGGGCGCGAGCGGGCTGACGAACCACCGTCAGTAACCAAGGCGAGGGGCAGTGCCACGAGAAACCCGTATGAGGAGTGAGCGGGCATGGTTTCTCGACCGGAGGGAGAGAAGAGCGAAGGAGGAGTTTGGAGTGAGGCTCCTCGCTGGGGAGCCGAACGGGCTGACGATTCCAAACCCTGAGCCTCTGCGGAGTTCCGCAGCGCCGAGAAAAACGTTTCGGGAACGGCGTTAAGAACCTGAGGGGAGCGATGACATTCCCAAGTTGTCTAACATCTTCATCACCTGAAAAGAGCTGCTAACTGAAACTGCGGCCGTGTTTACATCGTTATTGTTATGTGGTATCTTGACTGAGAAAATCACGGAATCGAGTGACTGTACAGCGTGGTGACTTCAATATGCCGGCGCGAAAGCTTCTCGCCTTCAGCCAACTTCTGCTGGGACTGCTGATCGTCTTCCTCGCCAGCGCGGTCCTCTCTTCCCGGATCATCCAGAAAGGGGAAATCGTCTCCGTGCCCGACGTCTCAGGGAAGACGGTGGCCGAGGCAAGGCGTGAACTTGCCCGCAAGAAATTGTCGCTCCAGGAAAGGGGTATAGAATTCAGCGCCCGCTTCGAGCGGGGAGAAATCAGCTCCCAGGATCCGCCGGCGGGATCCAAGATCCGGGTCAACCGCCTCGTCCGGGTCGTTCTGAGCGGCGGAACCGAAATGGTCGAGATCCCGGCGCTCGTCGGCCGGAGCATGGAAGCCGCCAGCAGGATTCTTGGTGAAGCCGGATTGCAGAGGGGGCCCGTCTCCCAGGTCCATACGCCCCGCTACGCCGCCGGCCGCATCATCGCCCAGGAGCCCGCGCCCGGAGAACAAAAAGTCAAGCGGGCCACTCCGATCCATTTTCTGGTGAGCCAGGGGGACATCGAGCCGAGATACGTGATGCCGGACTTCATCGGGAGGAAATCCGGGCCGGCCATCGCCCGGCTCCAGGAATTGGGTTTCAAAGTGGCCGATGTCCGGTACTCCTACTACGCGGGGCTGGATTCGGGCATTATCATCAAGCAGTTCCCGCCCCATGGCTACGGCGTGGCCAAGCGCAGCCTCATCTCACTGGAGGTCAGCCGATGATCCGACTCGCTCCCTCGATCCTGTCCGCCGATTTCTCCCGGCTCGGTGAAGCCGTCCAACTGCTCGAAGAGGCCGGAGCCGATTGGATTCACCTCGACATCATGGACGGCCATTTCGTTCCCAACATGACCATCGGACCCCAGGCCGTCGCCGCTCTGAAGGAGAGAACCCGCCTGCCTGTCGATGTTCACCTGATGGTCGATAATCCCGGCTTTTTTATTCCTCTGTTCCATGAGGCCGGCGCCGATTGGATCTCCATTCACGTGGAGGCGTCCGTCCATCTCCACCGCGATATCACCCTGATCAAGGAGCTGGGCCGCAAAGCGGGAATCGCGCTCAATCCCGCGACCCCGATCCATCTCCTTAACGACATCCTGAGGGAGCTCGATTACATCCTGGTGATGTCGGTGAACCCGGGATTCGGAGGACAAAAGTTCGTCGATTCCACCCACCAGAAGATCCGCCAGCTGAAGAACTGGACGAACGGCCAGAAACTTTCCATCCCGATCGAGGTGGACGGAGGGATCAACCCCGACAACGCCGAAAGCCTGATTCAGGACGGGGCGGAAATCCTGGTGGTCGGCGCGGCTATCTTCAAGGCCCCCGACCCTCGCCAGGTCATCTCGAGGCTGAAAGAGATCATCGCCAGGGCGAATCCATCATGAAAGCCATCGTGACGGGAGCGGCGGGTTTCATCGGATCTCATCTCTGCCTCCGCCTGCTCCGACAGGGCGCGCACGTCATCGGCGTCGATTCCTTTACCGATTTCTATCCCCGCTGGATCAAAGAACGAAACCTGGCGCCTCTCGCCGCGGATCCCCATTTCGAATTCCATTCCGGGGACATCGTCGAACTCCCCCTTGAGGAGCTTCTTCCCCATATCGACGTCCTCTGTCATCTGGCCGCCCAGGCCGGGGTGAGGTCGAGCTGGGGAGAAAATTTCTCCGTGTACATCCAGAACAATATCCAGAGCACGCAGCGGCTCCTGGAGGCCGTCAAGGGAATGCCGCTCGGCGTTTTCCTGTACGCGTCCTCATCCTCGGTCTACGGCCTAACGCCGACGCTCCCGATGACGGAGGCGAGCCCTCTTCATCCGCTTTCTCCATACGGAGTCACCAAGCTGGCCGCCGAGCAGCTCTGTTTCCTCTATTTCAAAAACTATGCTGTGCCGACCGTATCGCTCCGCTTTTTCACGGTCTACGGGCCGGGTCAGCGACCCGATATGGCTTTTCATAAATTCTTCCGGGCGATCACAGAAGACCGCGCCCTGGAAATCTTCGGGGATGGGGAACAGACCCGGGATTTCACTTATGTCGACGACATCGTCGAGGCCTGCCTGTCGGCAGTCCGCCGGGGCCGTCCGGGCGAAGTCTATAATATCGGGGGCGGACACCGGGAGCGATTGAGCGACCTCTTTCCTCTCTTCGAGGAGATCTGCGGGACAAAAATCAGGATCGAGCGGGCCGAGCCACAGAAAGGCGACGTCCTTCACACCTTCGCCGATATCCGCAAAGCCCGGCGGGATCTCGGTTATTCGCCCCGGACCGACCTCGGAGAGGGGTTGCGGACCGAGTGGGAATGGATCAAGACGCTGTACCAACCTGAAATGAACAAGGGACTGAAATGACGCCTCTTCTCAAGACTCTCATCATTCTCTGCATCACCCTGCTCTGCGGCGTGGGCGCCTGGAGCTGCAAGGAGAAGCCGGTCGAGATCGCCCCGGAGATCGCCGCTTCAGACGAGGCCCTGTTCAAAGCCGGACAAGAGTTCATGGAAAAGGACGCCGAGAAGGCCCGGCTGTACTTTCGCCAGGTGATCGATTCCTTTCCCAAGAGTTTCTACGCCCAGCGGGCCAAGCTGGCGATCGCCGATACGTACTTCAGGAAGGACGATGAGAGCAGCATGATCCTGGCCGCCGCGGAATACCGGGAGTTCATCCAGCTCTATCCCTACAGCCCCTCCGCCTCTTACGCTCAGTACCAGATCGCTCTGACGTTCTTCAAAAAAACCCTGAAGCCGGGCCGTGATCAAACCAAAACCTCTCAAGCCCTGGCCGAATTCAAGAAAGTCCTGACCCATTATCCACTGAGCGAAGAAGCCAAGCTGGCCCAGGATAAGATTGCCGAATCCGAGGAAAGGCTGGCGGACCACAATTTCAGCATCGGTTATCATTATTACAGGAGAAGAGCCTACAAGGCCTCCACGAACCGGTTGACCGAAATCCTGACGAACTTCCCCAGCTTTTCCAAAATGGACGAAGTCTATTTCTACCTGGCTGATTCCTATTATAAATGGAACAAGATAGAGGAAAGCGTTCCCTATTTCACCAAGCTGGTGACCGATTATCCGGAGAGCGATTACGCCAAGAAAGCCCAGGACCGGCTGGCGCAGATTGACCGGACCCGTCAAC
>JBAUIH010000146.1:0-2738 GCA_049682755.1 Candidatus Aminicenantales bacterium
ATTCGTCGTTCGCTCTTCTCTCCCTCCGGTCGAGAAACCGTGCCCGCTCTCTCCTCATACGGGTTTCTCATGCCACTGCCCCTCGCCCAAGGGAAAAGAAGGAAGTTTGATGACCGGGGCTGATCGACACAACAAGAGTGGCTGTGGCGAAGCCATCCTGATGACGAGCCTATACCCTGAGCCGTTCAAGTGCGCTGGCGGAATAGCAGATAGAGTCCGATCGGCCCGAAGATGAGGCTGGGCCCCCACGACGCCAGGAACGGACTCAGGAAATTCACATAACCCAGACTCCGGAAAACGCCGAGTGCACCCCAATAGAGCATGGCAATGACGATGCTCAAACCCAGGCCGACCAGGGCGCCGCGCTTTCCCATTGAAAAAGCGAAGGGAATGGCCAGAAGCGTCATGACCAGAGAGACAAGAGGAAACGAGATTTTGGAGTGCAGGTCGACCTTGAACCGGGTCGTCTCGAAACCCATGGCCTCGACTTCTGCGGTGTACCGCTTGAGCTCATTGAAGCTCATCAAGGAGGGCTCCTTGACCTCCTTGATGAAATATTGCGTGTCCTCGGCCAGATGGAACTCCTTGGATTCGAAGGTCTCAAAACGGGTCTGGCGCTCGCCCGGAAAACTGCGAGACCAGCCGCGGTTCAAGCCCAGGATATTTCCCTCGAGACGGGCTTTTTCGGCAAAGAGCCGCCCCTCCAGCGACCAGGAAGGAGGGTCGATATCAAAGATGGAGAGCTGACTGAAGCTGCCGCTCGAAGGCTCGAAGTAGCTGTAGTGGAAGATCCGTTCTTTATCCCTGCTCAGGGCCCAGCGGCGGTCGAGGTAACCGTGGCTGCGGGCCGGCATTTCGTTGATGTGGTTCCAGACCTCCTCGGCTTTTTTATTGGCCGATGGAACCAGACGTTCCTGGAGACCGAAGGAGAACAGGCTGACCAGGCCGGCCATAACGAGGAGAGAAAGGACGAGCCGGTAGATGCTCAATCCACAAGCCTTCATGGCGGTGATCTCGTTTGACTTGGTCAGCAGGCCGAGCGTCAGGAGCGCGGTGGTCAAGACGGTGACCGGCAGGATGTAGTTGACGAATTCGGGAATCCGGTACTGGATATAGCGGAAAAGCAGGGAGAGAGGCTGGTTGTGCTGATAGATATTGTCGATGCGCTCGAAGAAAGTCACGATCACCGAGATGGAAAGAAGGGCCAGAAAAACCAGGAGAAAGATGGCCAGGTATTTGCGGATAATGTAACGGTCGAGAATGTTGGGGAAGCGGAGCAACAGGCGCGGCCATCTCCAACCCGGCCGGGAGCGGGTCCGCGTCGAAACTCGCACCTTGATGATTTCGATTCTCGTTGATGACCTTTTTATCCGCCGCAAGAGAGACCCCAGCAACGGCGACTCTCTGGATGAGCGGAAGAAAAGATAAAGACCGGCCGCCAGGAACAGGATGTTGGGCCCCCACATCCCCAGAAAGGGAGAGACATGCCCTTCCATGGCATTCTTCTCGCCGGCGGTGATCAGGATATAATACACCAGGATGATGGCCAGGCTGATGGTGAATCCGCTGGTACGGCCGCCCTTCCGCGTCGAGATGCCCAGCGGGATGCCTATCAGGACAAAGATGAAGCAGACGAAAGGCAGGGCGAATTTCTTGTGAATTTCGACCCAGTGGGAGCGCCATTCCCGGCCTTTCTGTTGAAGTCCGAATTCCACCTCCTTCCGGCGGGCCTCCGCGGCGGTCCGGCGACTCGAAGCGGAGGCCGCTAAGGAAGCTTGTTCAGCGGCCAGGCTGTTCCTGTCCCGCTCGATCCGTTCCACGCTCCGCAGCAACTCTCCGATATCCTTTTCCCTCACCCGTTTTTCACTCGAGAACTGGGCGAACAAGCTTTCGACGTTGATCTCTTCTTCGACCCGGTCGAAGAGCGTGATGCTGTATCTTTCCGGCTCGGCCAGGGGGACCGTGTGGATCGTCCCGTCGAAAAGCTCCAGGGTGGCCCGCTTGGCTTCGTGATAGAAGTTGAGCTGTCCGGTCCGGGCGAAGATCGTCCGCGGTTCATCGGCCTTCTGATTGAGATAAACGAAGATATTCTTCCAGCGGTCGTCCGGGGTGATATCCTGGATGAAGATGACGGTTTGGGGGATGGACTCGTTGAACTCGCGCGGGTCAATTTTGAACTGGACCTTGGATAGGACGAACCGGGTCAACGTCTGAACCCACCGGTAGTTCGCCCGGGGAGCCAGATAAAGGGTGAGACCGGAAGTCACCAGCCAGCCGACGAAGGCAAAGAGAAAGACGGGCCAGAAGATCCGGGAATTGCGGATGCCCAATGTCCGGAAGGCCGTGATCTCGGAGTCCGAGGACAGCCGGCTCAGTGCGGCCAGTATGCCCATCAGCACAGACATGGGCACGGCGAACGCCAGGACGGCCGGGACTAGATAGACGAAAATCAGGGTGACTGCTGTGAAGGAAACCCCTCTGGCGATAAAGAGTTCGGAAAGGAGGAAAATTTGATTCATCAGGAGGACGAACGAGTAAATGAGCAGGCCGATGAAGAAGGGGGGAGTGATCTCCCTGAGAAGATAACGGTCAAAGGACTTGAGCATCCCGCCTTATTGTATAAAAAAAAAGGAGCGGCGGAAAGCCGCTCCCATTTCAGAATCTGCGCGCGAGTTGAGCCTTCGCTCAATACATGTCGCCGCCGGGCGGGCCGGGGTACTTCGGTCCCTTCTCTTCCT
>JBAUIH010000147.1:0-3373 GCA_049682755.1 Candidatus Aminicenantales bacterium
GTGCCAAGGCGTCGCTGTGGGTGAACTTACGGCTTTTCAAGGCTTTACGGTCCTGACCGGCGCAATCTACTTCGCATATTCTTCCCAGTCAGATAACCTTCTTGGAGATGTCATTCGTTCAGTCTCAAGGAGGTTGTCATGCTGGAGTATTACGTCGATAGCGAGTTCAAGCTACGCCGGTTGCGCGGATGCCCAGTCGGCAAGCACATGGACTGTTTTGCCGATTGGCTCCACGCGGCTGGGTACAAACGGAGGTCCGCGCAGCTCCTCCTGCGCGGTGCAGCACACCTCGGTCATTGGGCATCGATTCGTAAGGTTCGAATAGGCCGGCTCGATTCACCGATGCTCGACACCTTTGCTCGTCATATCGCCACCTGCACTTGCCCGCATGCCTTTCACGGTCGGGGCCCTTACAACGCGGAAGGAGCCAAACGCTTCGTCGAGCATTTGCAAAGGAGAGGCATCTTGCCGCGCGCAGAGGTCCGGCCTGAGCCGCTGCCGGCCTTGGTCGAAGCTTTCAGCGATTGGATGCGCCGCCGGCGTGGGGTTGCTGAATCGACACTGACCCAGTATGTGTCCATGGTCAAGGAGTTTCTTGTCGCTCTTGGAGACGATACCGCTGCTTACAACGCCAGCCTGGTGCGGAGGTTCATCTTTACCAGAGCGAGCCGCACCGGCCACAGCGGTGCCAAGTCGGTGGTAAACGCGATTCGGATGTTTCTACGTTTCCTGGCAGCAAACGCCTCCTGTTCACCCGAGCTCGTCGCGGCCGTTCCCAGGATCGTGAAGTGGAGATTGTCGTCTTTGCCTCGTTACATATCTGCTCAGGACGTCGAGCGGCTGATTCAGGGTTGTGATCCGGCAAGCCCCCGGGGTTCACGGGATCGGGCCGTCATTCTTCTCCTGGCTCGTCTTGCTCTACGCGCGGGCGACGTTCGGGATTTGCGCCTCAAGGACATTGACTGGTCCCAAGGACGCCTGCGGGTCGTCGGCAAGGGGCGCTGCGAAACCTGGCTTCCTCTTCCCCAGGATGCCGGCGATGCCGTCCTGCATTATCTGGAGCATTTTCGTCCGGCTATTGATGACGACCATGTTTTCCTGAGGGTCCATGCGCCGTTTGGCCCTCTCCCTTCCAGCGGCCCCATCTCGAAACTGGTCCGTCGCGCCATACGGCGGGCGGGCATCAAGGCCCCGTCGATGGGAGCTCATCTGCTCCGCCACTCAGCGGCAACCGCCATGCTGCGACAGGGCTCATCTCTGGACGTCATTGGCGCAGTCCTGCGCCATCGCTCGGTCGAGAGCACGGCCCATTACGCCAAAGTGGATCTGACCCTCCTCCGTTCTGTCGCCCAGCCGTGGCCCGGTCATGGAGAGTCGTCATGCTGAAACTCACCATCGACCGATACCTCGAGATCCGACGCGCGGCCGGATTTGAGCTGAAGGGTGACGAAAGCCTGCTGCGCGATTTTGCCCGCTTTGCCACGGACCGCGCAGAGACCTGCGTCCGACGCCGGACGGCTATCGATTGGGCCGGCAAGGCGCCATCGTCTTCCCAGCGGGAACGTCGCCTCGGAGTGGTGCGGCGTTTCGCCGACCATACGCGCGCCGAGGATCCGGCGTATGAAAACGTCCCCCGAAACGTGTACGCCAACAACAAACACAGCCGGCCTCTCCCTTACATTTTCTCGTCGGAAGAACTGCTTCAGCTTCTTGAGGCCACCACGCAGCTCAGACCCAAAGGTTCCTTGCGGCCCCTGACGTACTACACGCTCTTCGGCCTTCTCGCCGCCACGGGTTTGCGCATCTCGGAGGCGATGCACCTGGTCCTGGACGATGTCACAACGGACGGATTGGTCGTCCGCAAGACCAAGTTCCGCAAAAGTCGGCTGCTGCCGCTGCACGAAACGACGCAAGCCGCATTGAAGCGCTACCTCGAACAGCGGCAAGCCGTGGGGGGCGGCGATGACCACGTTTTCATCTCAACGAAAGGTCGTGCTCTGACCTATGCGATGATCATCGGGACCTTTCATTTTCTGGTGAAGCGCAGCCACTTGTCTCTGAGATCCGGCCGGCGGCCGCGGATTCACGACCTTCGTCACCATTATGCGGTGCGCGCCCTTGAGGGTTGCACCGAGGGACATGATCGCGTCACGCGTCACATTCTGGCTCTGTCAACGTACCTGGGCCACGCCCACGTAACGGATACCTATTGGTACCTGCAGGCAACGCCACGCCTGATGAGCGGCATTGCCGATGCCTGCGAGGCGTTCATTCAAGGAGGAAAACCATGACCGATATCGCTCCGCATATCACTGCCTTTCTGCGCCGGCGTCTCGAGATCGAGCGGGCGGCGAGTCCGCATACCCGGGACACGTACGCGTATGCCTTCCAGCTCCTCTTCGATTTCGCCGGCCGGAAGCTTGGAGTTCCGCCCTCAGCCCTGCATCTCGAAAATATCGATGCGCCGCTTGTGCTCGAGTTCCTTGAGGACCTCGAGACGAGGCGTCGCAACGGCGCCCGAACTCGCAACGCCCGTCTGACCGCGATCAGGTCGTTCATGCACTTTGTCGAATACCGCGTGCCTTCCGCGCTCGAGCAAGTCCAACGCGTTCTCAGCATTCCTGCTAAGAAAACCGATATTCGCCTGGTCAACCATCTCACGGCCGAACAGGGCCAGGCCATCTTGGATGCGCCTGATCCGACAACACGACTCGGGATCCGCGACCGGACGATGCTTTACCTCGCTGTCACGGCGGGGTTGCGGGTTTCCGAGTTGGTTGGGCTTCGTCTTGACGAGGTTTCCTTTCAGTCGCGCTACGTGGAATCTCCATGTGAGGGGCAAGGGCCGCAAGGACCGTATCCTCACGCTCTGGAAGGCCGTGTCAGATTCGGTCCGCGCCTGGTTGGCCGTCCGTGGAGAGGCGCGGGTTCCGGAACTATTTCTCAACGCCCGAGGAATCGAGATGACCCGCGCCGGCTTCGAGTATCTGCTGGGAAAGTATGCCGCGAAGGCCTGCGAAAGCTGTCCATCGCTGCGAGGCAAGCGAGTCTCTCCTCATGTTCTTCGTCACACCTGCGCGCTCAATATCCTCCAGGCGACGGGCGACGTTCGCAAAGTGGCCTTGTGGCTCGGTCACGAGAGCATCCAAACAACAGAGGACTACCTCCGCGTGGACGTCACGCAGAAAATCGGGATCCTCAAATCGGTGACTCCGCCGCAGCTACGACCAGGCAAGTTTCGTCCTCCTGACAAGCTGATCGCTACCCTCGGTGGCTGAAGAATATGCGAAGTAGATTGCGCCGGTCAGGACCGTAAAGCCTTGAAAAGCCGTAAGTTCACCCACAGCGACGCCTTGGCACTCAGCATATTCAT
>JBAUIH010000148.1:0-7337 GCA_049682755.1 Candidatus Aminicenantales bacterium
CACCATAACCGTATCCGCAGCCCCCTCCTCACTCACTGCCAATGCTTCAGCCTCCCCCACCTCAGGACAAGCCCCTCTGACGGTCAGCTTCACAGGCAGCGCATCCGGAGGCAGTTCGCCTTACTCCTATAACTGGGCGTTCGGTGACGGGGGTTCTTCCACCTCCCAGAATCCATCCCATACTTACTCATCGGGCGGAAGCTATATCGCCACACTCACCGTTACGGATAGTGCATCGGCAACCGCCAGTAAATCCGTCACCATAACCGTATCCGCAGCCCCGTCCTCACTCACTGCCAGCGCTTCAGCGTCCCCCACCTCCGGACAGGCTCCTTTGACGGTCAGCTTCAGCGGCAGCGCATCCGGGGGCACTTCACCCTATTCCTATAGCTGGGCATTCGGTGACGGAGGCTCTTCCACCAGCCAGAATCCATCCCACGCTTACGCATCTAACGGCAACTATACGGCAACCCTTACCATCACTGATCTAAGCTTTGCGAGTGCCGGTGCAACGATAAACATTACAGTCGCAGAGACTGGTACGACGGCCAGTCTTTCCCTGGCGGCGCAGACAGGAGCGCCTGCTCCCGGCACGGGCGGCACCACCAGCCCTTCTCCTGGAAATCATTCTTATTCGGTTGGAACCACGGTTTCGGTCGAGTCGATCGCCAATACAGATTACAGATTTTCAAAGTGGATCGGGGATATTGCCGAGCCCAGCTTGTTCAATTTCTCATCTTCTCTGACAATGGACAATAATAAGTTCTTATCGGCCACTTTCTGCACAAAATGCGCCGATGTCAACGGAGATCTCCAGATTACGCCTGCGGACGCTCAGTTTGCTTTTGACATCTTTCTCGGAAAAATCGTCAGTCCGACCTGGTGCCAGCTGGAAAACGGCGATGTGAATAGCAGCGGAACCAAACTATTGCCAAAGATCACTCCGGCCGACGCTCAGATGATCTTCAATAAATTCCTCAAAAAAGGGACGGTCAGCAGTGATTGCTCTGGGAATTCCAGGACATCAGACGCTTCCACGAACACGGAAGGTTTCATAAATGCAAACCTCATCATGGATCGCATGGCCTATACTCCCAACCTGGATATCTTGATACCCATCATCATAGAATGTCCGTCTGAGGTTACCGCTTTTGGATTTGACCTTGTCTTTCCCTCAAATGTCTTGACTTTCATCGGTTTAGAAAGCACCGAATTGACGAACGGCTATGATCAGCTTGATTCCAATGTCATGCCCTATCAACCGTTGGATCAAGAGCAGGCCGATCTCGAACCCGCAGAAACCCTCGTCCTCCGGGTCGGTGGATACAAAGCTGATACCGACCAAAGTCCTTCTTCGGGAGTCCTGGTGACCTTGGTTTTCAGATGGTCGGGTGAATATATAGATCCCGATGAGACTTTGATTGTCGCCACGTACGATGATCTCCAGAATGCCTCCGTTATAAACAGGATGGTCAGCCGCCAAGACAATTCCGAGTCCAGAGAAAACAGGTGGAAGGAAAGGAACGGTAAGAGAATTCTCTCCGATAAAAGGTCCGATTTCTAAAGCAAAGAAAACGCCCAGACAATTCGAATCGGCCCTTTTCTTATAAACTCTTGGTTCCCTCCTTTTAAGAACAGCACATTGCGCTCGTAACGGCCAAGGTTGTATTATTCCTCCTGCGGCTGTAAACTATAAAAACAAAAGAAAATGACGCAACTCGATAATGCGCGCAAGGGACGCCTGACCAGAGCCATGAGGAAAGTGGCCGCGGATGAAGGGATGCGCCCTGACGCTCTGCTCCCTCTTATCGCCTCCGGTCAGGCTGTCATCCCCTTCAATCCGAACCACTCTCCTGCACGGCCCTGCGCCATCGGCCGCTCGCTCCGCACCAAGGTCAATGTCAACATCGGCACCTCGGCCGACTTCCCGAGCCTGGCCGACGAGCTCCGGAAAGTCGCCGTCGCCGTCAAGTATGAAGCCGACGCCATCATGGACTTGAGCACGGGAGGAGACCTTCGCCTCATCCGCCGCCGCATCCTGGCCCGCTCACCCTTCCCTATCGGGACCGTCCCGGTCTATCAGGCGGCTATCGATGCCATCGACCGCCGCGGCTCCATCGTCAAGATGATCGTGGACGACCTTTTCGCCTCCATAGAAGCCCAGGCCAAGGAAGGCGTCGATTTCATGACCGTCCACTGCGGCCTCACGCAAAAAGCGATCGACCGCCTCAAGAAGCAAAAGCGCGTTGCCGACATCGTCTCCCGCGGAGGGGCCTTCCATCTCGCCTGGATGCTCCACAACGACGCTGAAAACCCTCTTTATGCTCACTACGACCGCCTCCTTGACTTGGCCCATCGCTACGACTTCACCCTCAGCCTGGGAGACGGCCTCCGCCCCGGGTCGATCATCGACGCCACCGACCGTCCCCAGATCGAAGAGCTTCTCACCCTGGGCGAGCTGGTCCAGCGCGCCTGGGACGCGGGCGTCCAGGTCATGGTCGAGGGACCGGGCCATATCCCCCTCGACCAGGTGGAGATGAACGTCAAGCTCCAGAAGCGCGTCTGCCATGAAGCGCCCTTCTATGTCCTGGGGCCTCTCGTCACCGACATCGCCCCCGGTTATGACCACATCGTCTCGGCGATCGGGGGGGCCATCGCGGCCGCCGCCGGGGCCGATTTCCTCTGCTACGTGACGCCGGCCGAGCACCTGGGCTTGCCCACGCTCGACGACGTCCGGGAGGGCCTCATCGCCTCCAAGATCGCCGCCCACGCCGCCGACATCGTCAAGGGAGTGAAGGGCGCCCTCGACCAGGACCTCGTCCTCTCCACGGCCCGCAAGAAACTCGACTGGGCCGCCCAGCAAAAACTCGTCATCGATCCGCATAAATTCGCCGACATCCGCAGGAAAAGGCGCTCCAAGTCCAAGGCCTGTTCCATGTGCGGCGAGTACTGCGCCATGCGCATCGTCAGCCGGTTCCTCGACTCGGATGGAAGGGCTGATGACGGCTGTTTCTAAGAGGCTGCTTTTCGGGACGGCCGGGGTTCCTCTTTCTGCGCCTGTCTTAACCACGCTGGCTGCGCTTGACCACATCAGGAAGCTCGGCCTTGACTGCCTGGAGGTCGAGTTCGTCAAGGGCGTCAAGATGGGGACCGATACAGCGAGTGAGATCGGGCGGAAGGCGGATGCGCTCGGCATAAGGCTCAGCGTCCACGCGCCCTATTACATCAACCTGAATTCGGCGGAGCCGGGAACGCGGCTGGCCAGCCAGGAGCGCCTGATCAACTCGGCCCGGCTGGCCCGGACGCTGAGAGCCCGGAGCCTTGTTTTCCACTGCGGCTACTACGGTCCCGATTCTCCCGAAGAGACCTACCGGAATATTCAGGCGGGGCTTCGCAACGTCGTCTCCATCCTGAGGTCGGAGCAGAACCCGGTCGTCCTCCGGCCGGAGACGATGGGAAAGAAGAGCCAGTTCGGCTCCCTGGATGAAATCCTGACGCTTTGCCGGGAGGTGGAAGGCCTCAGCCCCTGCTTCGATTTTGCCCACCTTCATGCCCGGGAGAGGAACGAGAATTCCTACCGGCATTTCTCCCACGTTTTGAGGAAAATCGAGAAGAAACTGGGCGGGAAGGCCATTGGCGATATGCATATCCATATCGCGGGAATCCTGTACGGTGAGCGGGGGGAGATCAAGCACCTGGACCTCAAGAAGTCGGATTTCAATTTTGATGCCTGGCTGGAGGCGCTCCGGGATGCCGGCGCGGGCGGGACGGTCATCTGCGAGAGCCCCAACCTAGAGGGGGATGCCCTCATGCTGAAGAATCTTTACAGTTCGTACAAGAGAAAGGGATAGACAACCCGTATGCCCTCTTCCAGGGCGAAGGCATAACCCCCTCTCCTTCATCCTCCCCCACCAGGGGGGAGGAGAAATGTGGATAAGCAATCCAAATGGCAGTCAATAAGAGCACAAGAGACTTCAAGTGAAGCTAAGGAAGGACACCCCATTTTCCCTCCTCCCCTGGTGGGAGGAGGTTGGGAGGAGGGGGATTCACAGAATGGGTTGTGTTCCAAGGGGCGATGGAAATAAAATTGTGGAGTAAACGGCGCGCCTGGAGGCCACGATGAAAGAATACAAGCTCTTTATCAACGGGCAGTGGCAGGAATCCAAGATCGTCAAGGAGATCAAATCGCCATACGATAGGACTGTTGTCGGGAAGGTCCATTTCGCGGAAAAAGCGCACGTCGAGGAGGCGCTGGCAGCGGCCGACAATACCTTCCAAAAGACGCGCCGGCTTTCCTCATGCGAGCGCGCGGCCGTCCTGGAAAAGATTGCGGCAGGGATCAAGGGGCACCGGGAGGACCTGGCCCGGTCCATCACCCTGCAATCCGGCAAGATCATCCGCGACGCCCGGGCCGAAGTGGACCGGGCGGTCATGACCTTCGACATCGCCTCGGAGGAAGCCAAGAGAATGGGCGGAGAGCTCATTCCCCTTGACCTCAGCGCGGCCACGGCCGGACGGTGGGGATTGGTGCGGCGGTTCCCAGTGGGCGTGGTCACGGCTATCACCCCATTCAATTTTCCCCTCAACCTCGTGGCTCACAAGGTCGCCCCTGCGATCGCGGCCGGAAACACGGTCGTGCTGCGTCCGGCGTCGCAAGTGCCGATCACTTCGCTCCTGCTTGGAGAGATCGTTCAGGGGACTGATTATCCCCCGGGAGGATTCAACGTCCTGCCGGCCGGATACAAGGAGAGCGAGATCCTGCTGACGGATGATGTCGTCAAGAAAGTGACGTTCACGGGGAGCCCCGCGGTCGGCTGGGAGATCAAGAAGAAGGCCTACCAGAAAAAGGTCACGCTCGAGCTCGGGGGGAATGCGGCCGTTATCGTGGAGCCCGACACCGACCTCGAATTCGCCCTTCCACGGATCGTCACCGGTTCATTTTCTTATTCGGGGCAGATCTGCATCTCCATCCAGCGGATTTTCCTGCATGAAAATATTTATGATCAGTTCATGGCCGAGTTCATAGGTCGCACGCAAAAGCTCAGGATGGGGGATCCGATGGACGAGGGCACGGATATCGGCCCGATGATCAACCTGGACGCGGCCAGGCAAACCGAGGAATGGATCGCCGAGGCGGTGGGCATGGGCGCCCGGGTTGTCTGCGGCGGCAAAAGGGAGGGCGCCATGTTCGAGCCCACCATTCTGGAGGAGGTCATCCCGGACCTTAGGATCTCCTGGCTAGAGGCCTTTGCGCCGGTCGTGGTGGTGTATCCCTACAACGATTTCTCCAAGGCCCTGGAGGCGGCTAATTATTCGATTTATGGGCTCCAGGCCGGTGTTTTCACCAATAACCTGAGGAAGGCGTTTGAGGCCTACGAGACGCTCGAGGTCGGAGGGGTCATCGTCAATGACATCCCGACATTCCGGATCGACAACATGCCCTACGGAGGGGTCAAGAGCAGCGGGTTCGGCCGCGAGGGCGTCCGCTACGCTATCGAGGAGATGACCGAGCTCAAGCTTTTAGCGCTGAACCTGAAATAATACTCACCCTCTCCCTTCGCCCTCTCCCATCAGAGGGAGAGGGGTTAAAGTGGGGGGGACGATCCCCCCTATAGAAGTGAGTAGAAGTGAGGGGACGAGAAGTGAGGGGACGTCCCCCCTATTCTGATTTTTAGAAGTGGGGGGACGTAGAAGTGAGGGGACGTTCCCCGAAGGGACACCCTTCCGAATAATGAGATTCATTCTTTTAAATCCAACTCTCTTATCTGTCTTGCCGGCACACCCGCAACGACAACAAAAGGAGGAACACTTTTATTCACGACAGAACCCGCTCCAACTATGGCGCCTTTGCCAATCGTCACATTCGGGAGGACAATAACGCCGGTTCCCAGCCAGGCATCCTCTTCTATGGTGATAGGCCCGTAATCAGCCGGCAGGTCTTTTGCATAGCGCGAAAAATTGGGCCTTGAAGATATGACAAGAGTGACGCGTTCTGCAATGGAGACTCTGTCGCCTATGGAGAGAGGGCACCTCGGTTCAAGCTCATCTATAATGATAAGGTCTTCCCCTATATAGACATCCCGGCCTATGGAATAGCCCGCCGCCCTCAATAACCCTCTTCGAATTTTATACCCGGGAGTGTTTTTAGCCAGGAATTTGAGAAGCCGCTTGAATATTCTCTGGATGATCATCATGCATTCCGCGGATATCCTAAAATATGCAAATTGGCTAAAGCCATTATCTGACAAGCATCATCCTGTAACGGACGAGCTCCAACGCCTTTCGAAATAAAAGATTCTTGAAGAACAATTTTTCAAAAAGATCAACGTCGAAAAAATGCCTGACAAAAAAACCGCTCAAAGGAAACCCGCGCAGTTTTCTAGCGGCCGTATTCTTCATAACCTCTTTTTCCACCTGGTGACACCGTTTCAATATATCTATCCGATCCTCTCTGCGCAAATTCGGAGTTTCAAAAACGGGAATCGGCTTTTCTTCGGAGATATCATTGAGGTATTTTTCAGGCGGAACGATAAACAGTCTGTTTTCTTTTATGTAATCGAACATCTCTGTCCCGGGATAGGGAATGGCATTATTAAAATTGACACGCGCCACGGGAAACTTCCGGGCCATTTTTATGCTGTCTTCTATATCCGCCCTTTCTTCATGCGGCGTTCCGACGATGATGAAAATCTTGACGTCAAGCCCCAGTTCACAGGCCATCCTGACGGCCTCTTCAATTTTTTCGATCGTTTCGCCTTTCTTCAGCGACCCCAATATCTTATTGTTGCCGCCGTCAACGCCGAAGCCGACCTCGCGCACTCCGATTTGTTTCATTCTTTTCAGCAATGGCCAATCCACCCTGTCTGCTCGTATTCCATTTGAACACCGGATAAACAATTTCTTCAAGCTTCGCTTTTCTATTTCATCGCAAATTTCATAAACCCTCTGTTTATTGAGGGTGAAATTATCGTCGTCAATCGCGAACTGCCGGTACCCTCTCTTGTACCAATATTCGATCTCACCGACAAAGTAGCCGGGACTTTTCGTTCTGTATTTCCTGCCCAGCAGTTTATTCGGACAGAAGGTGCATTGAAACGCGCAGCCCCTGCTGGAGTGGACAGGAATCTGCCGGCTGTATTTGTTGAGCGCAAATTTTTCGTATCTTGGAAATGCATAGTCGTCAAGGTTCTCAACGAGCGGTCTATCGCCTGAAAAAATGATCTGACCCTGGTTTCTAAAGAGCAGTCCCTTTATGTGCTTAAGTTCGCGGTCGCTTTCAACGAGATCGGCGATGGTTCGCTCCCCATCTGCAACAACTCCATAATCAATATCAAGGC
>JBAUIH010000149.1:0-1759 GCA_049682755.1 Candidatus Aminicenantales bacterium
GCCTGGTACTGCATGAACTGCTGCATGTTGCCGATGGCGCCCATCGAAGCGCGTGCGTCGACCGCCTTTTGCACGTCCTCAGGCAGGCTGATGTTCTGCAGAAAGAACGTCTTGAGCGCCAGGCCGAAGGCGTCGAACTCGTCGCTCAGCTTGGCGCGCACCGCCGCGCCCATCTCATCCTGCATCGCGGGCAGGTCAAGCGCGGCTACCTTGCTCTCGCCCAGTATGTCGGAGAAGCGAGCGATGATCATGCCGCGCAGGAAGTCCTGGATCTGATTGGTCTGGTAGCCGGAACCCGTGCCGACGATCTTGGTCACGAACAGCTGGGGATTGGTAATCTGCACTGAGTAGTTGCCGAACGCGCGCAACCGCACAATGCCGAAGTCCTGATCGCGCAATGTGACCGGTTCGGGCGTGCCCCATTTCCAGTCGGTGAACTCGATCATGTTCACGAAGTAGACTTCGGCGGTGAACAGGTTGTCGCCGCCGGTGGCCAGCTTGAGCAGGCTGGAGAGCAGCGGCAGATTTGCGGTGGTGATCTGATGCCGGCCAGCGCCGAAGGCGTCCAACGCCTTGCCGTCGCGGTAGAATACGGCCGACTGCGACTCGCGCACAATCACCGCCGAGCCAAGACGGAAGTCCCCTGAACCGACCTCCGGAATGCGTACCACCATCTGGTTGCGCTGCTGATCGGGTGCCTCTACGATATCAATAATCCTGGGCATTGCCTTTCCTCCTGTTGACTATCTAAGCTGCGCCGGTGATCGCGTTTTCGCGCTCACGCCACCGGGCGTTGGCTTCCTCAGCGGCCGTGACAACGGCTCTGATGGCCGGCTTGAGGTCTCCGCCTGATTCCTGGGCAGCCGCCAGCGCATCCACGGCGGTCTTGATGGCAGCCACCATCTCCAGCAACTGGTTGTCGAACTGATAGAGGGCATCCAGCTGGTCCTCTTTGACCTTGACCGCGTCGAACAGGCCGGCGTACCCGTAGCTGGCGGTGCGGATCATGTCGGCCAGTTTCTGTACCTTGGTGACGGCGCGGTCCACGTCGTCCAGCGCAAGCAGACCACCGCTGTCGAGCATCTGTCGCTGGATGTCCGCCAGCCGCCGCCGTTCGGCGTCCAGCTGGCCAGCCAGGTACCCACGCAGCAGCTTGTCGGCCTCGCGGCGTGTCTCCTTTTCCTTGTAGCCTTGGTAACCGGGGATCTTGCCCACCAGCTGCTCGAAGCCACCCATGGCGCCCTGTACGGTCTGTTGGAAGTCCATAGCTCCTCTCCTTGTCTGCTCCTATAGGAAGATCTCGGATCCACAATACTGGCACTTGATCACGCCCTTGCCGGCGAAAACCTGCTCTGCGCCGCACTTGGGACACTTATTGCCTGTCAACTTGGAGGATTCCACCGTATACAGCACGCCGTCCTCCCAGTTGACGTAGCCGGTGAAAAGACCCATCCCCACCAGTTTGTATACATCGTCGCGCACCTGTTGGCTGCTCGACTTGAGCTCAAACACCAGGTCGCTGATGTTGACCTGGCCGCGCGTCTTGACCATGTCGAGTATCTTGCGCTGGCGGTCGATGTCCACCATCTCCCTGGCCTCTGCCCTGCCGCGCACGATCAAGTAGATGCCCACCCCGACCAGTGGAATGGCCAGGATCGCCGAGATGCCGATACCCAATGCCGCCCCACCCGTCGCGGCTGCCTGGTCCTCCACGGTGCGCGTGGACGTGAAGGCTAGCAGCGAGCCGATCAGGCATACC
>JBAUIH010000150.1:0-10416 GCA_049682755.1 Candidatus Aminicenantales bacterium
CCCTGAGAGAGGAATTCCCCCGGGAATTCCGGTCCTATTTCGAGAAACCGACGGCCGCAGCCATGGCCGCCGAAGAGCCGGTCAAACTGGCCCAGCTGCTCAAGGATTTTTCCGTTCAGAACAAAGTCATAACCTTCAAGGGGGGGATGATCGAGGGACAACTGCTCCCGCCGGAGCGTTTTGACGAGATCTGCAGACTGGGATCCCGCGAAGGACTGCTCGGAAAGATCGGCTTTTTGATGGCTTTTCCCCTGGTCCAACTTCTGCGATCCTGGCAGGCCCCCCTGTCTCAGCTGGGCCGGTTGTTGAGTCAATTCAAAGAAAAAAAATAGGTCGGAGGTTAAAATGACCAAAGCGAAAGAAGACGCAACCAAACTCACCAAGGAACAGTTTTTCGGGCACCTGGACAGCCTGACTGTGCTGGAGCTGGCGGACTACATCAAGGAGTTCGAAACCCGCTACGGAATCAGCGCCGCCGCCCTTCCGATGGCCATGCCGGGCGCGGCCGCACCGGGAGCGGAAGCCCCGGCGGAAGAGGCCAAGACGGAGTTCACGGTCGTGCTGAAGAGCGCCGGCGAGAAGAAGATCAATGTCATCAAGATCGTCCGCGAGATCACCAACCTCGGCTTGAAAGAAGCCAAAGATCTGGTGGATTCCGCCCCCAAGCCGGTCAAAGAGAAGATCAGCAAGGAAGAGGCCGAGTCGATCAAAGCGAAATTCGAGGAAATGGGAGCGGCCGTCGAACTTCAGTGAGCCGGATGCTCCGAAGGTGGTCCCTTTTTTAGGAGGGATAATGAAACGGGTCTTATCCGAGAGTTAACATGCACAAGGAATTCGCCAGCAACAACCATCGCATCGCGCGGACCGATTTTTCCAAGATCGGGACGCAATTTCCGATGCCCGATCTTTTAGCCATTCAGCGGCAGTCCTATGCAGAGTTCCTGCAAATGGACTTGCTGCCAGAGGAGCGAAAGGACACGGGCCTGCAGTCCGCCTTCAAGGACGTTTTCCCCATCTCCGATTTCAAGGAGACGACGGCGCTCGACTTTATCAGCTATTCGATCGGGAATTGGGAGTGCAAGTGCGGACGGCTGAAGGGGGTCGAAAATTCCCGGTCCCGCTGCAAGACCTGCGACACCCTCCTTCCCGTCGAAGTGGAATTGACCGATAAGGAGATCTGTCCCTATTGCGGCGCCATGAAGAAAATTGAGGTCCCGACCTGTGAACATTGCGGGGACAGGGTCAGATTGAAACTCAAGTATACCCCCAATGAATGTATCCAAAAAGGCTATACCTACGCGGTCCCGCTGCGGCTCAAGGTCCGCCTGATCTCCTGGGAAAAGGACGCCACGACCAAGTCCAAGAGGCTCAAGCATATCAAAGAGCAAGAGGTCTATTTCGGGGACATCCCCTTGATGACCGACAAGGGGACGTTCATTTTCAACGGCATCGAGCGGGTTGTGGTCAGCCAGCTGCAGCGTTCGCCCGGCGTCTTCTTCCGTCCCGGAGAAAGCAAAGGTTTCTTCATCGGCAAGATTATTCCTTACAGGGGAGCATGGGTCGAGTTCGAATACGATTCCAAGAATATTCTCTACGTCCGCCTGGACCGGAAAAAGAAATTCCTGGCTTCGGTGTTCCTGAGGGCTCTCGGGTTCGGGTCGGACGAAGAGATTACCCGCCTGTTCTACCGCGTCTTCAAGATCATCCCCGAGAACGGGCGGCTCTTCTGGGAACTTTCGGACGACCTGGTGGGAAAGACGACGGCCGATAACATCACCGCATCGAAATCCTCCAAAGTCCTCGTCCCCGCGCGGAAAAAACTCACTCTCGAGATCATTCAGGAGCTCAGGGAGACGGGTGTCGCCGGGATCCCTCTTTCCAAAAAGGATCTCCAGGGGGCCTATTCCCTGAGCTCGATCAAGGGCAAGGTCAGGACGAACGAGGAGTTGGGAGATGTCCAGCTTGACCTCCTCAGTGCCCGGGGCGAGCCGTTCGAAGTCTTCTTCCCCGAGCAGGACCAAACGGGGATGATCGTCAGCAATACCCTGAAGAAAGACCTGCGCAAGGACAGCAGCCAGGCCCTGGCGGAGATTTACCGGAAGTTGAGGCCGGGTGAGCCTCATACCGTGGAAAGCTCCCACAATCTCTTTCATAATCTTTTTTTCAATCCCCAGAAGTACAACTTCTCCCGTATCGGTCGGCTGAAGTTCAATATCAAACTCGGCCGCAAGACGTCGCTCGAAGAGAAAATCCTCCAGCCGCTCGATTACGTTGATGTGATCAAATACCTTCTCCGCCTCCGGCAGGGAGAGGGCGCGGTCGACGACATCGACCATCTCGGTAACCGACGCGTCCGGTCGGTCGGTGAGCTGGTCGAGAACGCCTTTCGGATCGGCCTCACCCGCATGGAGAGGACGATCAAGGAGAAGATGACCATAAGCTCCGATCTCACCTCCGCCATGCCCCAGGACTTGATCAATTCCAAGCCCGTCATCGCCGCCCTCAAGGAGTTTTTCGGGAGCTCCCAGCTCTCTCAGTTCATGGACCAGATCAACAGCCTGGCCGAGATCACCCACAAGAGGCGACTGAGCGCGCTGGGCCCCGGCGGACTGAGCCGGGAGAGGGCCGGATTCGAGGTTCGCGACATCCAAAACTCCCACTACGGCCGGATCTGCCCGGTGGAAACACCGGAGGGCCCCAACATCGGACTCATTTCATCGCTGAGCTGTTATGCCCGGGTCAATGATTACGGTTTTATCGAGACGCCCTACCGGAAGGTCGACCACAGCCGAATCGTGGATTACGTCAAGATCGTCCATCCCGGCGATAGCTCCTACAAAATCGGTGAAGTCATTGAGAAAGCCGCGTTCCTGAAGTCGGTCGAAAAAATCAAGGAAGGGAAATACAGGCAACTTCCGGTCGTCGAGCCCCATTGTTACTACCTGACGGCCTGGGAAGAGGAACAATACACCATCGCCCAGGCCAATGCCCCCTTTGACAAGGCCGGACGCTTCATCAACGAATACATCAGCGCCCGGCAGGCCGGCAATTCAAGAGTGGTCCCCAAGGCTCAGGTCGAGTACATCGATGTTTCCCCCAAGCAGCTCGTCTCCCTGTCGGCCGCGCTGATTCCCTTTCTCGAGCACGACGATGCCAACCGCGCGCTGATGGGATCGAACATGCAGCGGCAGGCCGTTCCGTTGCTTCGTCCCGAGGCTCCCCGCGTCGGGACCGGGATCGAATACCTCGTTGCCAAGGGGTCGCGTGATGTCACCATCTGCCAGCGGCCCGGTGTGGTCGAGTTCGTCGACGCCGAGCGGATCTTGATCCGGGTCGACGAAAAGGAAAAATCCAAAGAGCATGATGTCGGAACCGACCTCTATCTTCTAACCAAGTTCCTCCGGACCAATCAGAATACCTGCATCAACCACCGGCCCATCGTCCGCAAGGGCGATCGGGTGGAGAAGGGGCAGATCCTGGCCGACAGCTCTTGCACAGACCAAGGCGAGTTGGCCCTGGGGAGAAACGTCTTCTGCGCTTTCATGCCCTGGCGCGGGTACAATTTCGAGGACGCCATTGTCGTCAGCGAAAAGCTGATCAAGGAGGATGTTTTCTCGTCCATCCATATCGTCGAAGAGACGATCGAGGCCCGGGACACTAAACTCGGTCCCGAGGAGATCACCCGGGATATCCCCAACGTGCCCGAGAACCTTCTCCGCAACCTGGATGAAAACGGGATCGTCCGGATCGGGGCCTATGTGAAGTCGGGAGACATTCTGGTCGGAAAAGTGGCTCCCAAGGGGGAAACGCAGCTTTCGCCCGAGGAGAAACTGCTCAAGGCGATTTTCGGGGAAAAAGCCCTGGACGTGAAGGATGCTTCGCTCTACTGCTCTCCGGGGGTGGAAGGCACCGTCATCGATGTCCGGATCTTTTCGCGGAGGGGAAGCGAAAAAGGCCCCCGGGCCAAAGTCATCGAGAAAGAAGAGATCGCCAAATTGAAACGCAACCTCGAGGACGAGATCAGCATCCTTGAAGGAGAGAAGTGGCGGCGGATCAAAACCTATCTCAAAGGCGAGGTCGTCGACAAGGACCAGAAAGTCTCCGGGCTCCAACTCAGCCGCGGAACCAAACTGACCGACAAGATCCTCGACGGCATCGACCCTGAAGACCACTCCAAACTGAAGCTCAAGGGCAACGAAGACCGCGACTGGAAGATCAAGGATATCGAGAAGAAAGTCCGGCGCCAGATCGATGCTCTTAGGGCAGAATTCAAAGAAAAGGCGGATTCCTTGAGGAAGGGCGATGAGCTCTCTCCCGGAGTCATCCAGGCGATCAAGGTCTATATCGCCATGAAACGAAAGCTCTCGGTCGGAGACAAAATCTCGGGACGTCATGGCAACAAGGGCATCGTCGCCAAGATCGTGCCTGAGGAGGATATGCCCCGTTTGCCCGACGGCACGCCGGTAGAGATCGTTTTGAATCCGCTGGGCGTTCCCTCCCGGATGAACGTCGGTCAGATCCTGGAAACGCACCTGGGCTGGGCGGCCAGCAAGCTCGACCTCTGGATCGATACTCCGGTTTTCGATGGCATCACGGAGCGAGAAATTAAAGAACTCCTGAACAAAGCCGGGTTGCCTGAATCCGGAAAGATCCCGCTCTACGACGGAGTGACGGGCGATCTGCTGGCTCAGGAGGTCACCGTCGGGTCCATCTACATGATGAAGCTCTATCATCTCGTCGATGACAAGATCCATGCCCGATCGACCGGGCCCTACAGTCTGATCACCCAGCAGCCTCTGGGCGGAAAGGCCCAGTTCGGCGGACAGCGCTTCGGAGAAATGGAGGTCTGGGCACTGGAGGCCTACGGCGCCGCCTTCACCCTTCAGGAACTTCTGACCGTCAAGTCCGATGACGTCGAGGGACGGGCCAAAATCTACGAGGCCATCGTCAAGGGCGACCTGGATTTCCAACCCGGACTGCCGGAATCGGTGAACGTCCTCATCCGGGAGCTGCAGAGCCTTTGCCTGAACGTCGAGTTGGAAAAGGCCGAGAGGGATGAGATCCTTCCCTGGGGGATCGAGGTTCCGGCCATTAAAGGAGAACGGTAATGGAAGTCAGACCAAACGCTTCAGCCAAGGCCAGGATCGATTTCGACCGGGTTCGGATCAGCATCGCCTCCCCGGAGAAGATCAAGAGCTGGTCCTGGGGTGAGGTCACCAAGCCTGAGACCATCAATTACCGGACCTTCAAGCCCGAGAAAGATGGCCTTTTCTGTGCCAAGATATTCGGCCCCATCAACGATTATGAATGCCTCTGCGGCAAATACAAACGGATGAAATACCGCGGTATCATCTGCGAGCGTTGCGGCGTCGAGGTGACCAAGTCCAAGGTCCGGCGGGAGCGGATGGGCCATATTCAGTTGGCTTCACCGGTGGCCCATATATGGTTCTTCAAGAGCCCGCCGAGCCGGATCGGACTGATTCTCGACCTCTCCATCAAAGATCTGGAGAAGGTCCTCTATTTTGAATCCAACATCGTCATTGACCCAGGCGACACGCCCCTCAAGGAGAAGCAACTGCTCACCGAGGAGGAGCTGAAGGAAACCCAGGAGAAATACGGCAACACGTTCGAAGTGGGGATCGGTGCGGAGGCCATCAACGTGCTGCTCGTCAAGATCGACATCAACAAAGAGTCCGAACGCCTGCGCAAGACGATGAAGCGGGAGACCTCTCAGCAGAGGAAGCTGCGCACCGCCAAGCGTCTGCGGGTGTTCAAGGCGCTGAGGAAGTCTGGAAACCGGCCGGACTGGATGATCCTCAAGGTGGTCCCCGTCATTCCGCCCGACCTCCGTCCCCTGGTCAGGTTGGACGGCGGGCGGTTCGCCACCTCCGACCTGAACGACCTTTACCGGCGGGTGATCAACCGGAACAACCGTCTCAAAAAACTGATCGAGCTCAAGGCCCCCGAGCTGATCATTCGAAACGAGAAACGGATGCTTCAAGAGGCCGTGGACGCCCTCTTCGACAACGGGAAGAGGGGTCGCGTCCATCTCGGCGCCAACCGCCGACCTCTCAAGTCGCTCAGCGAAGCGCTGCGGGGAAAACAGGGGCGGTTTCGTCAGAACCTGCTGGGGAAGCGGGTCGATTATTCCGGCCGGTCCGTCATCGTCGTCGGGCCGGAACTCAAACTCAACCAGTGCGGGCTTCCGAAAAAGATGGCTTTGGAACTCTTCAAGCCGTTCATTTTTCATAAGCTGGAGAAGGAAGGTCTGGTTCCGAGCGTCAAGATCGCCCGGGAATGGCACGAAGCGGAGAGACCCGAAGTCTGGGATTACCTGGAGGAAGTGGTCCGGGACCATTCGATCCTCCTCAACCGCGCTCCCACGCTTCACCGGCTCGGTATCCAAGCCTTCGAACCGATCCTGATCGAGGGAAAGGCCATCCAGATCCACCCGCTCGTCTGCGCCGCCTTCAACGCCGATTTCGACGGCGACCAGATGGCCGTCCACATCCCGCTTTCCGTCGAGGCTCAGATCGAAGCCCAGACGCTGATGTTATCCACCAATAACATCCTTTCCCCCGCCCACGGGCGGCCGTTGACCATTCCCCGCCAGGACATGGTCCTTGGATGCTACTATCTGACGCTCGACAGGGCAGGTCTTCCGGGAGAGGGCCGGATATTCTCTTCCGACGAGGAGGCCCTGCTGGCCTTGGAGAATGGGGAGATCGCCCTCCAGGCCCGGATCAAGTTGAGATTCGACGAGACCTTCATGAACCTGGCTACCTATTACGATGACCAGGCGGTCATGACCTGCCCGGTGACCCGCATCCAGAATGCTTTGGTAGACACGACCCCCGGTCGGATCATTTTCAACAGCATCCTCCCCCGGGACGTTCCTTTTATCAACGGCATGCTGAGGAAGAAGGGGATAGAAAGCCTGGTCACCCTGATTTATCACAAGGTCGGGCTCAAACAGACGATCGGGATCCTGGATAAGATGAAAGAAACCGGATTCCTCTATGCGACCTTGGCCGGCTTCTCCCTCGGCATCGATGATTTCGTCATTCCCAAGGAAAAGAAGGAACTCGTTGACAAGGCCCAGAAGGATGTCCAGGACATCGAGAAGCTGTACCGTGACGGAACGATTTCCGCCGGTGAGCGCTTCAACCGTGCCGTCGAGATCTGGAGCGCGGTGACCGACCGGATCTCCAACGCCATGTTCGACCAGATGAAAAAGATGAGCCTGGAGGGACGCAATCTCAATCCGCTGTTCGTCATGGCCGACTCCGGGTCGCGCGGCAACAAACAGCAGATCCGGCAGCTCGCCGGAATGCGCGGGTTGATGTCCAAGCCTTCCGGCGAGATCATCGAGACGCCGATCGTTTCCAACCTAAGGGAGGGACTGAACGTCCTGCAGTACTTCCTCTCGACACATGGCGCGAGAAAAGGTTTGGCGGACACAGCCCTGAAAACGGCCAATTCCGGCTACCTGACCCGCAAGTTGGTCGATGTGGCCCAGGAGGTCATCGTTGACGAGCGCGATTGCGG
This sequence comes from Candidatus Aminicenantales bacterium, assembly GCA_049682755.1. Lineage (GTDB taxonomy): Bacteria > Acidobacteriota > Aminicenantia > Aminicenantales > UBA8522 > UBA8522. The sequence continues at coordinate 7,549 of JBAUIH010000150.1, forward strand.
GACGCTGAAGGGAGTCAATATCACGGCGATCGTCGAGAACGGGGAAATCATCGAGCCCTTCACCGACCGGATCATCGGCCGGATCGCCATGGACAGGATCATCCATCCCGACACCAACGAGGTGATTGTCGAGCCGAACCAGGAGATCACCGAAGAAATCGCCCACCTGTTCCAGATCCTGGGCATCGAGCGGGTCCGCATTCGCTCCGTCCTCACCTGTGAAGCAAAGCAGGGCGTCTGTCAGCTCTGCTATGGCCGCAACATGTCCAGCGGTTCGCTGGCTGAGCTCGGCGAGGCCGTCGGCATCATCGCCGCCCAGTCGATCGGCGAACCGGGGACGCAACTGACCATGAGGACCTTCCATGTCGGCGGGATCGCCATGCGCGGGGCGGAGAGGTCGAAACTTGAGGCCAAGAACGACGGCACGGTCCGGTTCAATAACCTGAAGGGGGTTCTGAACAAGGACGGGCAGCTGGTCGTGGTCAACCGGAACGCCAACATCGCCGTGCTGGACCATCGCTCCCGCGAGATCGAACACTATCAAGTGCCCTACGGAGCCCGCATTTTCGTCAAGGACGGAGACCCCATCAAGGCGCGACAGCCCTTTGCCGAGTGGGATCCTTTCAACACCTACATCCTGACCGAGGATAGCGGGATCGCCGAATTCCATGACGTCGTGCTCGGCGTCACCATGGAGGAGGTCCAGGACGAGTTCACCGGATTGATCACTCAGGTCGTTATCGAGCCCAAGGACGAGAAAATGCAGCCCCGGATCGAGATCGTCCACGCCAGTCAGAAAGAGAAAGGTCGGGACGGGAAAGAGAAACCGGTGCTGCTGCGACGCTATTATTTGCCCTCCGGGGCCACTCTGGAGATTAAAGAGGGAGGCCGAGTTCACGCCGGTACCATCCTGGCCAAAATCCCGCGCGAGGTCGCCCGGACCAAGGACATCACGGGCGGATTGCCCCGGGCCGAGGAGCTTTTCGAAGCCCGGCGGCCGAAGAATCCGGCCGTCATCTCAGAGATCGACGGAAGCGTCCGGTTCGGCGGATTGGTCAGGGGCTACCGCAAGCTGTCGGTCACCAGCGAGAAAGGCGGAGAGAAGGAATACCTCATTCCCAAGGGCGCTCATCTGGCCGTCGGCGAGGGAGAGCGGGTGCGGGCGGGCACACCCCTCATGGACGGTCCGGTCAATCCCCATGACATTCTCCGTGTCCTGGGAGAGAAGGAGCTGGCCGAGTACTTGCTCCGTGAAATCCAGGCCGTCTACCGTCTTCAGGGCGTAACCATCAACGACAAGCATATCGAGGCCATCATCCGGCAGATGCTCCGCTGGGTCAAGGTCGAGGAGGTTGGCGACACCGAGTTATTGGTCGACGAGCAGGTTGACAAGTTTGTCTTCCAGGAGGAGAACGAGAAGATCATGAAAAAAAGCGGGAAGCCCGCCAAGGCCAGGCCGCTTCTCTTGGGGGTCACCAAGAGCGCCTTGAGCACCGACAGCTTCATCGCCGCGGCGTCTTTCCAGGAGACAACCCGCGTCCTGACCGAAGCCAGCCTCTATGGGAAAGTGGATTACCTGAGGAGATTGAAGGAGAATATCATCATGGGCCGGCTCATACCCGCGGGGACAGGATACAAGTACTACCGCGATGTCGAGCTGAAGGAATCCGCCGGGGTCGAACAGGAGCCGGAAATCGAGGCTTCGGCCCGGCGCTGAGAAGCCGGCTAACTTCCTCAAAATCCTTGACATAGAATGGCTTTTTTGCTATTATCGGCATAATTCGTCTCGAGATTATTTCCCTTCGGGATGAAGCCAATCTGAATTTTTTAGTGGAGGAGTAGATTTTTTGCCGACTTTTAACCAGTTAATCAGGAAAGGCCGAACCCGCCGGCACGACAAGAGCAAGTCTCCGGCTCTGGAGAACTGCCCTCAGAAAAGAGGAGTCTGCACGCGGGTATTCACCACCACCCCGAAAAAACCCAACTCCGCGCTCCGCAAGGTGGCCCGAGTCCGGCTGACCAACAATATCGAGGTGACCGGCTATATTCCCGGGGTCGGACATAATCTCCAGGAGCACTCCATCGTCCTGGTCCGCGGCGGCCGGGTAAAAGACTTGCCGGGGGTTCGCTATCACCTCATTCGTGGCACCCTGGATGCCGAAGGCGTGCAGAACCGCGGCCAAGGGAGATCCCGTTACGGAGCCAAGAAGCCGAAAGAAAAGAGAGTCGCCGGCTGACCGAGGAGAGTCCCAGATGCCGAGAAGAGGAACCGTCAAGAAGAGGAAAATCCAGGCCGACTCCTTCTACAACAGCACTCTCGTCCAGAGGTTCATTACCCTCTCCTTGAAAAAAGGGAAAAAGAGCGTGGCCGAGCAGGTGGTTTACAACGCCCTGGAAATCCTGAAGCAAAAGACCAAGGAGGATCCGCTCAAAGCTCTCGAGAAGGCCGTCGAAAATGTCCGGCCGGTTTTGGAAACGAAATCGCGACGCGTCGGCGGTGCCACTTATCAGGTTCCCATTGAAGTAACCGTCGAGCGTTCGACCGGAGTGGCGGTGCGCTGGCTCCTCGGTTTCGCCCGAGCGCGAAGCGGCAAGAGCATGGAAGAGAAGCTGGCGGCCGAGCTCATGGACGCGATGAGCAACCGGGGCGGAGCCATCAAGAAGAGAGAGGACACGCATAAAATGGCGGAGGCCAACAGGGCCTTTGCTCATTATAGATGGTAGTCTCCATTAAAAAGACGAATTTGATCACAGTGAGAAATGGAGTCCAGAGGCCATGCGTTCGTGCCCGATCGAGCGAGTCAGGAACATCGGCATCATGGCTCACATCGATGCGGGCAAGACGACCACGACCGAACGTATCCTGTT
>JBAUIH010000151.1:0-15409 GCA_049682755.1 Candidatus Aminicenantales bacterium
TTCCAGGCCTCCGGCTTGAACTCGAGGCCGTCTTCCTTGAGCCTCCTGAGGAGGGCGGCGTTCTCCGGCTGACTGAAGAAAAAAACGACGCTCTCGGCGACCGTCGGACCGATGTCTTCGACCTGGGTGAGGTCTTCGGCCGAGGCGTTTGCCAGGGCGTCGAGCGTTCCAAAATGCCCGGCCAGAGTCCGGGCCAATCGTTCGCCCACATGCCGGATCCCGAGGGCGAAAATAAAGGCGGCGAGGTCCCGCTTTTTCGAGGCCTCGATCTCGGCCAGCAGATTTCGGGAGCTCTTGGGTCCCATCCTCTCCAAATTCACCAGGTCCTCATAGCGGAGCGAGTAGATATCGGGGATGGCCCGGACGAGCTTCTTCTCGATGAGCTGATCGACCAGCGCTTCCCCCAGGCCTTCAATGTTCATGGCCTGGCGCCAGGCGAAATGGAGGAGCGACTCCCTCAGCTTGGCCGGACAGGAAGGGTTCGTGCAGCGGGAGATGGCCTCTCCCTCGGGCCGGAAGGCGGCCGATCCGCAGACGGGGCAGCGCCTGGGAAAAGCGAACGTTTTCTCTTTCCCCGTGCGCCTTTCCTTCATCACCGCCACAACCCGGGGGATGACGTCGCCGCTCCTCTCGATCAGAACCCAGTCGCCGACCCGGATATCCTTGCGTTCGATCTCGTCCTCGTTGTGGAGGGTGGAACGGGTGATGGTCGTTCCCGAGAGCTTGACCGGCTCGAGCACGGCCACGGGCGTCAGTGCGCCGGTCCGTCCGACCTGGATGCGGATCTCTTTGATCCGGGTTGTGGCCTGGCGGGCCGGGAATTTGAAGGAAATGGCCCAGCGCGGCGATTTGGCCGTTGTGCCCAGGGCTGCTCGCTGTTCCGCCGAGTTGACCTTGACGACGATCCCGTCGACATCGTAGTCGAGTTCGTCCCGCTTCTCGCGCCATTCCCCCCAGAACTCGATGGCCTCCTTAAGTGTCCGGCAGGGCCGGGAATGGGGATTGGTCTTGAAACCCAAGCCCCGCAGCCGGCCAAGGCTTTCCCACTGGGTCGCCGGCTCAAGTCCGTTGACAAAAAGATAATAGAAGAAGGCATCGAGGCGGCGGCGGCCGACCTCCCTGGGATCAAGAAGCCGGATCGAACCGGCGGCGGCGTTGCGGGGGTTGGCAAAGGCCGGCCGGCCTTGGCCCTCCTGTTCCCGGTTGAGCTTGCGGAAGGACTCGATGGGAAGGTAGACCTCTCCGCGAAGCTCGACGTCCCGTCGTTCGCCGATGGCCAGCGGCAGGCTGCGGATGGTCTTGACGCTGGAGGTGACGTCGTCCCCGCGGAGCCCGTCCCCGCGCGTGACCGCCCGGGCGAGCTTTCCGTCCCGGTAGTGAACGGAGATGCTCAGGCCGTCGATTTTGAGCTCGGCGACAAACTCGATCTTCTCTCCGGGGAGGAGCTTGTGAATGCGTTCCTCGAAATCCCGAAGCTCCTCCACGCTGAAGCAGTTGTCCAGGCTGAGCATGGGGCTCCGGTGGGTGACGGTCGGAAAACCGTCGACCGGCTTCTCCCCGACCCGCTGGGTCGGGGATTCAGACGTGATCAGGTCGGGAAAACGCCGTTCGATGCCCTGAAGCTCTCGGACCAGTGCGTCGAATTCGGCATCCGAGATCTGGGGATTGTTGTCGACGTAATATTTTTTCTCGTGGCCGATGATCTCTTGCCGGAGCTTTCGGATGCGCCTTGCGGCTTGCTCGCGAGACAGAGATTGAAACACGCTGGGATCCGCCGGGCCGAGGATCTTTATCCTTGGATTTTACTTGATTCCCAATCGCGCTTTCGTATCTTCCATCAACTTGTTGAACTTGGCGATGGCCATGTTCTGCGCGGACTGGAGCTTCTCGAGGTCTTTGTTCTCGATCTCGATCTCCGCCAAAAGGGACTCCATCTCAGCCTTTTCAGTGTTGTTGAGTTCGTCTTCTTCCTTGTTGCCGAACTTGGAGTTGTAGGTTTTGGTCAATTCCTCGATCTTCTTGGCCTTGGCCTGGATCTCGGTCACGGTTTCGTTGTACTTCAACTCTTTGTTGTTGAGGAAGAAAAGCGTTTCAGCCAGCTGCATGGCCTGCTTGGACTGGGAAGGATAAGTGAAGGCCGCCTCGAGGAGATGACGGATGGCCTCGTTGGTTGCGGCCGGGTTGGTCTTGGCTTCCTTGGCCATGATGATGCCGATGTTGTAGGCGATTTCTCCGGATTTTTTCTTGGCGTAAATTTCTTTGAAAAGCGCCAGGGCCTCGGTGTCTTTGTTGTTGCGGTAAAGGGACTGGGCGTAGATCACGGCGATGGCGTCGTCCTTGGTGGCTGCATAGGCGGCTTTGAACGCCTTTTCCGCATCGGCATAGGCCTTGGCGTCATAGAGCGTCTTGCCCAGCTTCTTGATACTGGCCAGGATCTGGGGATTTTTCAATAGGGTGTAGGAATTGGCGTAAGAATCCACGGCGCCCTTGTAGTCCTTGGCCTTTTCCTGGGCCTGTCCAAGGGCGAAGTGACCGGCCCCGATGAACTGGTTCCACTGGGCGGGGGTCGCGCCGGAGGCATCGGGGTCTTTGGACTTGGCGGCCTTGGCGGTTTCGATCACCTGCTGGGCATAGCTCTTGGCCTTGTCCAGGTTCTGACCGTTCTGGCCGTAAAGGGCGGAGATCTTGACCAGGACTTGGCATTTGGTCAGATCGTCGAGGCCGCCCAGGGCGAGCGCCTTTTCACCCTCGGCGGTCTGTCCGGGATTATCGAGCAGGAAAACGTTGGCGTAGGCGAAATGCTCATATTGGCTGCCCTTGCCTGCGCACTTGGCGATGAAGTCCCTGAGCATCTGGACCCGTTGGGCCGGCGTCTGAGCGGTCATCGCTTTGACATAGGTATCATCGCATTCGGTCTGGGCGAGAAGAGGAGAAAAGAGTAAGGGGATCATGGCAAGCAGAGCCACGGTTTTTGTTCTCATTGCTAACCTCACCTAAAAATTTTAAGCATGATAGCAGGTTTAAAGCGGGCCTGTCAATATCAAGTCTCTTATATTATAGCAAAAAGTGTGCCAACCGGGGCATTGGATCCGGCCTCATCTGCCGGCGGCCCAGGCTCCTATTTCCTCCGGCTTCCCTCTCTGCTAGAATATTCCCCGTGAAAAGGACGCCCTCCTCTCTCCCGCGCCGGTTCCGGGAAACGTTCGAGCGACCCCTTCAGCGCCGGGTCAGCCTGCGGCGCCATTCCAGCTTCCGGATCGGCGGAAAGGCCGATTATTTTTTTGCGGCGCGGTCGGCTGAGGGGCTGAAGTCGTGCCTGAAGTACATCTTTGAACGTGGCCTTCCTTACTATGTCATCGGCTCGGGAACAAACGTGCTCTTTGCCGACGAGGGGTATCGCGGGCTCATCATCAAGCACGAGATCCGGGGTATCGATCAGGACAAGCGATCGGGGCGGATTGATATCCTGGCCGGCACTCCTCTGGCCGACCTTGTCTCCTTCGCCCTGGAGGAGGCTTGGGCGGGGCTGGAGTTCGCCGCCGGGATACCGGGGACGGTCGGCGGAGCGGTCTTCGGCAATGCCGGCGCCTGGGGCGAGGCCATCGGGCAACGGCTGCTGGAAGCGGTGCTCCTCGACGGGGAGGGCCGGGAGGTCAGAGTCGAAAACGATGATTTCGAATTTGGCTACCGGCACTCCAGCCTGAAAACGAGGCATCTGACCATCCTGAGGGTGCTTTTGAAACTCCGCAAAGGCGACCGGGGCCGGATCAAAGCGAAGATGGAAGAGAGCCTGGCCAAGCGGAAAGCTCCCTGTCCATCCCCCAGAATGGCCTATGCCGGAAGCTTCTTCAAGAATCCGGTCCTGCCCGACGGAAGGAAAATCGCCGCCGGCTCCCTCCTCGAAAAAGTGGGTGCCAAAGAGCTCCGGAAGGGAGGGGCGGCGGTCTATTCCGGTCACGCCAACTTCATCCTCAACTGCGGCGGCGCGACCGCGGCCGATATCCGGAGCCTTGCCCAAACGATGAAGGCGCGGGTGAAAAGGGAGTTCGGGATCACCCTCGAGGAAGAGGTTATCTATCTTCCAGCAGGTTTTTCAATGCCGCGAGTGTCCGCAGTTTGAGGCCTTTTTTTTGAGCTAAATCCAGTCCTAACAGACTCAGTTTTCTGTATAATTCCGCATACCGGGGCCAGCGCTCGAGAGCTTCGAGATGGGCCTTGACCGAGGCCGCATCCCCCCTGACGAGAGGACCGGTCAGCGACTCCGCCGTGTTAAGTTCCTTGACATTGCGTAAAGTTCCTTGGAGCAGGGGCAGAAGCATCCCGGCGGCCTTGTCTTCCGGGATTTCGGCCTCTTTGAGGAGTCGGACTGCCGCGTCCAGAAGGATGACGAAAAAGTTGCTGGAGAAAGCGAGAGCGGCGTGGTAGAACGGTTTTGCTTCCTCAGAAATGGCCAGGGTTCGGCCGCCGAGCCGGCGGACAAAAATCCCCGCCAGAACCATGGCGTCCCGGTCCCCTTCCAGGCTGAACGAAACCCCCCGGAAGTGCGCCGGCCGCGTCCGCTTGCTTGAAAACGCCTGGACGGGGTGAAAAGAGGCAATGGCTGCGCCCTTCGTCCGGAGCGGCTCGAGTACCCGCGCGGGCAGGAGGCCGCTGGTATGGAAGACGGTTTTGGCCGACCAGTCGACGCGGCTTCGAGCCAAACGCCGGGCGACGCTGGGGATGACTTCGTCCGGAAGGCAGAGAAAAATCACTTGGGCCATCCGGGCGGCCGCCGCATTATCGGTCAGCGCGCGGCCCTGGCCGATGATCGCCCGGCTTTCCGCGGCGGACGCCTTCCTCCGGCACGTCAAGGCGGTGATGGAGAGGCCTTTTTCAGCGAGAGCCCGGCCGAGGGTGGTGCCCAGACGTCCCGCTCCGATAACGGCGATATCGATCATGAGAACGCCCGGCGCGGATAGCGTCCTTGCCCTCAGAGAGTATAGGTGTCGCCGGGCTTCAGGACGATGACTTCGGCCGCCGCGCCGACCCGGCGCTTGAACTCCTGAGCGTCCGCCTGGATGATCGGAAAGGTGTTGTAGTGAACGGGGATGACGCGCTTCGTCTGGGTGAATTCGACGGCCTTGACCGCCGAGGGGATGCCCATGGTGTAGCGGTCGCCGATCGGGATGAAGCTCAGGTCGGGCCGGAAGAACTCGGCGACGAGTTTCATGTCATAGGTGAGTCCGGTGTCGCCGGCGTGGTAGAGACGCCGGCCGTCCATCTCCACGACCACTCCCGTCGCGCAGCCCTTTTCCGCCGAGTGATGGGCGACGACCATATGGATCTTGACGCCCTTGACTTCGATCGTCCCGCCGACGTTCATGCCCTCGGCGGTGATCCCTTCGGCCTGGGCATCAACGGCGATCTCGTGGACGCCGACCAGGACGGCGCGGGTTTTTTTGGCCAGCACGAAGGCGTCTCCCAGGTGATCGCTGTGGTGGTGGGTGACGATCACGATGTCGGCCTCCTTGACCTCCCGGGGGGATGTCGGACAGCAGGGATTGCCGCTGAAAAAGGGATCGATGAAGAGCGTTTTCGAGCCCTTGATTTTGACGGCCGAATGACCAAGCCAGGTAATTTCCATGTCTCGCTCCTTCGCCGAGAGTTTCGGCTTATTTTCTTAATCTCTCGATGTTGGCGCCGAGGCGCTTGAGCTTCTCTTCGATCTTTTCGTAGCCCCGGTCGAGGTGATCGACGTCGTTGATGACGGTCTCCCCGCCGGCGATCATTCCCGCCAGGATGAGAGAGGCCGAAGCGCGCAAGTCGGTGGCCATCACCTCGGCTCCCGAGAGAGGGGTTTTTCCCCTGACGACGGCCTTGTCGCCCTGGACCTCGACGTTGGCGCCGAGGCGGACGAGCTCGGTGACGTGGGAGAAGCGGCGGTCGAAAATGGTCTCGGTGATGATGGACGTGCCGGAGGCCTGGGTCATCAGGACCATGAACTGGGCCTGCATATCGGTCGGAAAACCGGGATAGGGAGAGGTGGTGATGTCCTGAGGTTTGATCTCGGCGCTGCCGGTGACCCGGAGCGTGCGCGCGTCGGAGGACTCGATCCGGGCGCCCGAAACACGGAGCTTGTCGATGACCGTCGTCAGGTGGCCGGGGTCGACATGGACGAGGGTGATATCGCCCTGGGCCAGGGCCCCGGCGACGAGGAATGTGCCGGCCTCGATCCGGTCGGGAATGATCTCGTGCGCGGCCCCGCCGAGCTCCTTGACCCCTTGGACGCGGATGACTTCCTCTCCGGTGCCGTCGATCCGCGCTCCCATCTTGATCAGGAGTTCCGCCAAACCGACCACTTCCGGCTCCTGGGCGCAATTGCGAAGGACCGTTTCGCCCTGGGCGAGCGTAGCGGCCATGAGGAGATTTTCGGTCCCGCCAACGGTTTTTTTCTCAAACTCGATCTCGGCGCCGCGGAGACGGGGCGCCTCGGCCGTGATGTAGCCGTGCTCGAGGGTGATCGTTGCGCCGAGCCGCTGCATCCCGGCGATATGGAGGTCGATCGGCCGCGACCCGATGGCGCAGCCCCCGGGCAGAGCGACGATCGCGCGGCCGTAGCGGGCCAGGAGCGGACCGAGGACCAGGATCGAAGCACGCATCGAGCGGACCAGTTCGTAGGAAGCCTCGGGGGAGATGATCTTCCTGGAGCGGATGGACAGGGAATCGCCCTTGAGCTCATAATCCGCTCCCAGCTCTTCCATCAGGGTCAACGTGGTGAAGACGTCCTTCACCCGGGGGATGTTCTGGAGTTGGAGGCGCTCCCCGGTCAGGAGGGAGGCGACGATGGCCGGGAGGACGGCGTTCTTGGAACCGCTGATCCTGACTTCGCCCTTAAGCCTAAGTGCTTGATCGCCGAGGATCCGGATTTTTTCCATGCAAGACGATTGTAGAATATGGGGTGCTGAAATTCAAGGATAAAGCGGCTGTTCTCAGAGGTTCCGTCAATTGCGCTTTTCCCCCGCACCCCGGGGAACCAGTCCCGTCGGTTCCCCCCAGCGGCTTTCGCCGACGGGTTCCCCTTCCGCTACGGGGGCTTAAGGGCAACTTCCGGGACCTCTTATGGTAATCGAATGTTTGGAAATGCTTCCGGTGAGAAAAGACTCGGTTGAACCTTGAATTTAGAGTGATGAGAGGGCCTGGTCGAGGTCGGCGATGATGTCGCCCGGGTCCTCGGCGCCGACGCACAGCCGGATGAGCTGAGGGGGAACGTCTGCCATCTGTCGTGCCTCCTCGCCCTGCTGCAGATGAGTTGAAATGGCCGGGATGGTGGCCAGGCTTTTGATCCGGCCCATGTCGGCGGCGCGGAAGATGATCTTGAAATGATCGAAAACCTGGCGGGCGTTCTCGGGAGGTCCGTCCACCCGGAAACCCATCAGATGGCCGTAGCGGTTCACTTCGTGGCCCGTCCCGTCATCGGAATCCACGAGCTTCATGTGCTTCTTGGCAAGGGCGTGGAACCGATGGCTCGGCAGCCCCAGGTAATCGACCTGGTAGACCCGCGGGTGCTTTTCCAGGAACTCCCCGACCTTCTGGCAATTCCGGCTGAGCAGGTCCATGCGCGAGCGCAGCGTCCGGATGTCGTTTAAGGCGAACATGGCGTTCAGCGGCGACGCGGCCGGCCCCTGATCCCGGTAGGGGAGAAACTGGATGTATTCAGCAAAACTGTCTTTGAAAAGTGGATGGTCGTTCTTGACGTTGGTGACGATCGGCCGGCGGCTGATCAGGGCGCCGCCGATGGCCATCCCGCCCGAGGTGATCGACTTGGTCAGCGAATGGACAACCACGTCGGCCCCGAAGGCGATCGGCCGCATCAGCGCCGGCGTCGCGCAGGTCGCGTCGATGATAAAGGGAATCCCGTGCGAATGGGCGAGGTCGGCCAGGGCCTTGACGTCGCCGAACGACTGCTGCGGGTTGCTGGGCGCCTCCAGGTAGAGAAAGCGGGTGTCCTCGTCGATTCTGGACTTCCATTCCTCGAGATCCTCGGCGTGAATGATCCAGCGGACCTCGATACCCCGCTCCTGTTTTTTGCGGACGTTGAAGTTCTGGAACGTCCCGCCGTAGAGCTGAAGGGAAGAGACGAAGTTGATTCTCTCCGGCTCGCTCTTCTGTTTGGTCAGGAATGCGTCCGTGGCCATGGCGATGGCCGCCATTCCCGAAGCCGTCACGACACACGATGTGTCATAACCGGTCCGGTAGCCCTCGAGAAGGGCGAGGATGTCCTGGAGGAAGTAGGTTGTCGGATTGGCGAAGCGGGTATAGCACCAGGTGGGGATGAGGTAGGCGAGGGCGGCCTCGAGCTCGTCGGAATCCCGGTAAGCTTGGGAGGCCGAGGGAAAGACCGGTTCGATCACGGCCCCCTGGTTCCGGTCCAAGGCCTCTTCCGGGGAGTAAAGGCCGTGCACGGCGATGGTATCGAACTTGTAGCTTTTGACCCGCTTGATCAGGGCTTTTCGCTGGTCGAGGAGCTTCTTGGATTCCTCGATGTAGCGCCTGACTCCCGGCCCGTATTTTTGATCGGCGCTCATGCTGCCTCCATTTTTTCCGACAGCCCTTTCTTTTTAAATATTTTTTTTGCCGGCCAAAGTCAAATCCGATACACCTTCGCCCACGCAGGCCGTGGGGATCGGGTGATGATGGAGCAGTCTCAGTGTTTCAGTCTGCGGTGCCGGTGAATGGCCAGCATATCGGCCAGGATGGAATAGCCGGTTTCGGTCTTACCCGCACCCGCCCCCTGGATCGTGATTTTGCCCATGAGGTCGGTATCGAAGGTCAGTGCGTTCTGGGCGCCCATGACGCCGGCCAGCGGATCGGTCAGGGGAAGTTTCTGAGGAGAGACGGAGGCCACGATCCCGTCGCCCGCCTTTCCGGTCCGGGCAATGAGCTTGTACCGGAATCCTTCCTGTTTGGCTGCTGCAACCATCTCCCGGCTCAGGGCCGTGATCCCCTGCCTTTTGACGTCCTCCGGCTTCAGGTCTCCGCCGAGAAGGACGTTGGACAGGATGACGACTTTGGCCACAGCATCAATACCCTCCACGTCCGCCGTGGGGTCGGCCTCGGCATAGCCCAGGTCTTGGGCCAGCTTGAGGGCTGCGGCGTAGTCCATGCCGTCCTGTTCCATCTTGCTGAGAATGAAGTTGGTGGTGCCGTTGAGGATTCCTTTGATCTCGCGGATCTCGGCCCCGGCGAGGCCGCATTCAAACAGGCTGAAGACCGGCGTGCCGCTCATGACTGTCCCCTCGATGCGGAAGAAAAGGTTGTTCTTCCGGGCCAACTTGGAGAGCTCTTTATAGTGAAGCGCCGCCGGTCCTTTATTCGAAGTGACCACATGCTTTCCCGACCGCAGGGCTTTCTTGATGTAGCCCGTTGCCGGCTCTCCCGTCTTGATGTCTGTGTAAGTGAGCTCGGCGATAATATCGGCCTCGCATTGTTCGATCATGTCCAGCGGATTGATGAGCTCGGCCGTGTTGCCTTCCCCGTAGTACTGGTCGATTCTTTTGCCTTCGTCCAGGAGGCTAAACAACTGCTTGATTTCGATCCCGTCGGGGACGAGGATCGACCCCTTGTGCAGGTCCGAGATGGCGACGAGTTTGGGCTCGAAGTCGAAGGCCTCCTTGAGCTCGCGGCGCTTCCTATCCAGGATCTCGAGCAGGCCTCTCCCGACCGTTCCGCAGCCGATCAACGCGATTTTGACTTCCATGGCGACAGACCTCCCATCCCTCATAAAAAGAAAGAAGAAAAGGGGACGGTCCTTCGGACGAACCGTCCCTGTGCAAACTGCTTACTGCTTGGGCGCAGCCGCGGCCTTGATCTGGCTTTCGATCCAGTCGGTGGTGACGCTCTTCGGCCTCTCGATAGGCAGTCCCAGGGCGCGGCTCCAGATCATCTGGGCGAGGACGCCCATGGCGCGGGAAACGCCGAAGAAAACGGTGTAGAAATCGTACTCCTTGACACCGTAATGCCAGAGCAGGCAGCCCGAGTGGGCGTCGACGTTGGGCCAGGGATTCTTGGCCTTGCCCTGCTTCGTCAGGATGTCCGGGGTGACTTCATAGACCATGCCGACGACCTTGAAGATGTCGTCATCGGGCAGGTGCTTGAGCGCGAATTCTCTCTGGGCCATGTAGCGGGGATCGGTCTTGCGGAGGACGGCGTGGCCGTAGCCGGGAACGACCTTTCCGGAATTCAGGGTGTCCCAGATGTACTTCTCGAGCTGCTCCTTCGTGGGCACCCCGCCAAGGTCTTTCATCAGGTCCATGATCCAGCGGAGGACTTCCTGGTTGGCCAGTCCGTGGAGCGGTCCGGCCAGTCCGTTCATGGCTGCCGACAACGAATAGAATGCGTCGGACAGGGCCGAACCGACGAGATGGCAGGTGTGGGCGGAGACGTTTCCGCCTTCGTGGTCGCTGTGGATGACGAGGTAAAGCCGCATCAGCTCCTTGAAGGTCGGGTTCTCGACGCCGATCATATGGGCCAGGTTGCCGCCCCAGTCGAGCTTCGGGTCGGCCGGGATGTGCTGGTCGCCCTTGTAGCTCCGGCGGTAGATATAGGCGGCGATGGCGGGGAGCTTGGCCAGCAGGTTCATGACGTCTTCGTACATCGGGTCCCAGTACTCCATCTTGTGGATTCCCGCGGTGTACTTCTGGGTGAAGACCGAGTCCTTCTGGAGGGCGAGGATGCCGTGGGAGAACTGGGTCATCGGGTGCATGTCGGCGGGGAGAGCCTTCATGATGTCGATCAGGTACTTGGGAAGCTCGCTCCGCTTCTGCCATTCCTGGGTGATCTCGGCGACGTCGGCGTCGGTCGGAAGCTCACCGGTCAGGAGGAGGTAGAAAATACCCTCGGGGAGCGGCTCTTCTCCACCCGGGGCCTTGGGAAGTTTTTGCTGGAGCTCGGGGATGGTGAACCCGCGGAAGCGGATTCCTTCCATCGGGTCGAGGGCCGAGGTCTCCCAGACCATGCACTTGACGGAACGCATCCCTCCGTAGGCCTGGGCGACGGAGACATCGCCGATCTTCATTTCTCCATGCTGCTTCATGATCCCCGACACCTTCTCGCGCATGGGGACCATTTTGGCGGCGAATTTTTCCTTCAATGATGGCATAAAAATAACCTCCTTTATGAGTCAGAATTTCCCGTTTTTGGGCACTCAACTATATCATTCATAAGGAGCCGATGTCAACAAAAAGTGTGAATTTGAAGTCCGGTGCAGGAGGCCGTCCTCAGCCCCTCCCCATTTTTGAAAATGACTTTAAATGAACTGCAGGATTGAAATTATTGAGCGGATGGGCCAGAATAAGGGCCGGAGTATATCCCCATCATGATGTGAATTCAATCAAGGAGATGACCCATGGGAGCTTTCGTCGTCTTGCTCGTGATCATCGGTGTGGTGATCATCGCAGCCGTCGGACTCTACAATGCCCTCGTCATCCTGCGGAACCGCTGCGAGAACGCCTGGTCGCAGGTCGATGTGCAACTGAGGCGGCGGTATGATCTCATCCCCAACCTGGTGGAGACGGTCAAGGGCTACGCCAAGCACGAAAGGGAAGTGTTCGAGAAGGTGACCCAGGCGCGGACGAGCGCCATCAACGCCGGCACGGTGAAAGACCAGGCCCAGGCGGAGAACATGCTTTCGGGCGCTTTAAAATCGCTGTTCGCCGTGGCCGAGAACTACCCCGAGCTCAAGGCCAACCAGAACTTCCTGCTGCTCCAGGAGGAGCTCTCCGGGACGGAGAGCAAGATCGCCTACGCGCGCCAGTTCTACAACGACACGGTCATGAAGTTCAACCAGAAGCAGCAGGTCTTCCCCTCGAACGTCATCGCCAATATGTTCAGTTTCAAGGAGCGGGATTACTTCGAGATCGGCGAGGCCGAGGCGAAAGAGCCGGTCAAAGTGAGCTTCTAGAAAAAATGGGCCCCGCCGCGGCGCCTGAATTCCAAGGTTCGGGCTTGGGTTCGTCAGGACGCGGATTTTCCCCGGCGAGGAAAATCCGCTCCGACTCATCCCTCACTCTTCTCTCCTGCGGAGAGAATCCGTGCCCGCTCGGTCTTCGACGGCCTGCCTCACCCAAGTCCCTCGCCTTGGATAATAAACGAATAGCGCCGCGTCACCCATTTTTTCTTGGATTTACGCGGGGAAAAAGAGATGTATGAACAGATAAGCTCCAACAAGCGCCGGTCGTTCTTCCTGGTCCTCTTCTTCCTGGCCCTGATCTTTCTTCTCGCCTGGCTCTTTGAGCAGGTGATGGGACTGGGAACGGTGGGGCTGGTGGCGGCGGTCGTCATCGCCGTGGCCATGACCATCGGCAGCTACTACGCGAGCGACAAGATCGTGCTGGCGATGAGCAAGGCCCGGCCGGTGACAAAAGAGGAATTCCCCTATCTCTATAATGTCGTGGAGGGGCTGACCATCGCGGCCGGGATCCCGCCGCCGCGCTGCTACGTCATCGACGACACGGCTCCGAACGCTTTCGCCACCGGGCGGAATCCGCAGAACTCGGTCATCGTGGTGACGACGGGCCTTCTCGAGAAGCTCAATCGCGTGGAGCTCGAGGGCGTCATCGCCCACGAGATGTCCCACATCAAGAACTACGACGTCCGGCTCCAGACTCTGACCGTGGTCATGGTCGGGGTGGTGGCCCTCCTCAGCGACTGGATGAGGCGGTCCTTCTGGTGGGGAGGGGGCCGGCGGCGGAGCTCGGACCGGGGCAAGGGAGGAGGAGGGGGCGCGGCGCTCATCCTCGCCCTGGCTCTCGTCATGGCCATCCTGTCACCGCTCATCGCCCAGCTTATCCGCCTGGCCATCTCGAGGAAGCGCGAGTTTCTGGCGGATGCCAGCGGGGCCATGCTGACCCGCTACCCGCCCGGGTTGGCCTCGGCCCTGCGGAAGATCTCCGCTGACAAGGAGCCGCTGGAGGTAGCCAACAAAGCCACGGCTCATCTTTACATCGTCAATCCGCTCAAGGACCTCAAGGGGTCCGTCAACAAGCTCTTCAGCACCCACCCGCCGATCGAGGAGCGCATCGCCGCCCTGGAAAAAATGTAGTTCATCATGTTCACCTGCGATCCCACTTTGCCCTGACAACAAGGCCCGGGCATCCCCATATTTCTGCCAGCGGAAAAAATAGGGCAATCCTTTCGGGGGAGTTGATTTTTTTGTTGGATTGTCCAAGATAGACATGAGGGTGTGACGCTCTTGATCCAAGATAAAAAAACCTAAAAGAAGAGGGAATGATGAGGAAAAAGCAATTTTCCAGGCGGGATTTCTTGAAAACATGTCTGGCCACGACGGCGGCCGCCGGCGGGCTGTCTTCCCGGCCGGTTTTCGCCGGCAGTCATCGTGGACAAATCGCATCACCTTACGACCCCAAAAGCCTCCCCACCCGCGTCCTCGGCAAGACGGGAATCTCCATCCCGCTCATCAGCTTCGGCAGCGGCAGCCGCTTCTGCCGGATCCATGATCCGGAGAAGAGCGTCGAAGCCCTGGACTACGCCCTGGACCACGGGCTTTACCACTGGGACACCGCCCATGATTATGTCTTTGAGGGCGTGAACAGCGAGGAGAGGCTCGGGCTTGTCCTCAAGGGCCGGCGCCCCGAGGTCTTCCTGTCTACCAAAGTCGCCGAGCGAACCTTCGACGGTGCCATGCGTCACCTCGAGGAAAGCCTGAACCGCCTCCAAACCGACCGCCTCGACATCTACCAGGTCCACATGGTGGAGTCGCTCGAGGATGTCGATAAAATAGGGGCGAAGGGCGGTGTGCTCGAAGCGCTCCATAAACTCAAGGACGAGAAGGTCACGCGGTTCATCGGGTTCAGCGGCCACCTCTCCGCCGAGGCGATGAAGGCGGCGGCCGAGAGGTACGAATTCGACACGATGCTGATCGCCCTTAACCACCATACCGAGGCCAAGGGGGACATGGAGAAAGGAGCCATCCCGGCCGCGGCGGCCAAGGGATTAGGGGTTATGGTCATCAAGGTCATCCGGCCGAGGGAGACGGTCGAAGGCATCGTCTCCGAGGACTTGATTCGTTATGCGCTGACCCTCAAGCATGTCACCAGCGCCGCCGTCGGACATGACAGCCTGGATGTTCTGAAGAAGAATATCGCGATGCTCAGGGATTTCAAGGAGATGAGCGCCTCGGAGATGGCGGCCATGAGCGCCCGGCTGGAGCCGTTCTTCCGGGGCAACGCGCTGCCTTGGATGCGCCCCGGCTACAGGGACGGCCTTTGCGCCTGATATTTTGGTGACAGTATATCATGTCCCCCATTTCAGGACGTGAGGCAATGAGGATTCTTGGTCCTGTCTTTGCGAGGAGCAGAGCGACGAAGCAATCTCGTCCCGGATTCAAGAGACTTGCCAAATTTGGGTTGTGTAGCGTCCTCTTCTCCACGGCAGCACTCATTTTGGCCTATAGTCAGTCCTCGAGCAGGCAGACGCTGGAGCAACTGCCCCCGCTTGTGATCTCTGACTTCGAGACAGGGAATGCAGCGGGATGGCAGCCCAATAATCCGGCCCACTGGAAGGTTGTTGAGCGCGACGGCTCGCTCGTCTACAAACTCACCGCGCCCGGCGAGCAGGGCAAGGTGCGCGCGCCGACCTCCTGGTCGCTTCTCGCCGGCCACGACGTGACCTCCTTTGTCCTGACCGGGCGGCTGAAGTGTCTGGCCGACCCGGCCAATCCCCACCGGGACCTCTGCATCTTCTTTCACTTCCAGGACCCGACGCATTTCTGTTATGTTCACTTTTCCGCTTCGAGCGACGAGGCCCACAACATCATCGGCCTGGTCAACGGCGCCGACCGCGTCAAGATCAACGCCGAGCCGCCCGGAAAGTCGGTCTTCCGGCTGACCGACACCGAATGGCATCCATTCAAGGTCGCCTATGACGCCGCGAGCGGGAAGATCAAGGCCTATCTCGACGACCTCGAAACACCCATCCTCACGGCCGTCGACAAAACGCTCGGCCGCGGCCTTGTCGGCATCGGATCGTTCGACGACACGGGCTCCTTCGATGACATCAAGTTGTGGGGCGAGCGGATGCGGTAGCCGCGGATACCCTCGTTGATCTCCGGATATTCAGCGAGCATTGGCTGCGTGGACGCGCTGTGGGCAGAGCGTTCGCGGGGTTGAAAAGGGGACGCGTTCCATCTATAATTCCAGTGCCCTCGGGCGGGGTCGTAGTTCAGTTTGGTTAGAACGCTGGCCTGTCACGCCAGAGGTCGCGAGTTCAAGTCTCGTCGGCCCCGCCACCTTATCCCATATTTTTCAACGTTTTCCTTTAAGCACCATTAAGCCAAGTTAGGCGAGTTTTAGCAAAATCTGTTACACCGGCGTTACACGGGGAGAGGTCTGTCTTCAGTTGACTAATCCTCCCA
>JBAUIH010000152.1:0-4152 GCA_049682755.1 Candidatus Aminicenantales bacterium
CGCTTGGACATCCTGGTCAATAACGCCGGGATCTGGACCTATCTAGAGATCGGGTCCGGGGACGCTAAGGCCTGGAAGGAAACCATGGCGGTCGACCTGGACAGCGTCTATTATTTTACCGATGCCGTCGTCCCTCACATGAGAAAGCACAAACAAGGCTGGATCATCAACATCGGCTCGACCGCCGGCATCCGCGGTGAGGCCTTCCACTCCCACTATGCTGCCACCAAGGGCGCCCTCAACGCCCTGACCAAGTCCTGGGCCGTCGAGTTCGCGCCCCACAATATCCGCGTCAATCTGGTGGCGCCCGGCTGGGTGGAGACGGATATGTGCACCGGGGTTTTCAGCGACCCGGCCTTCAAGGAGAACGTCCGTCAGTCTATTCCGCTCAAAAGGATTCCGCCGCCCGAGGATATCGCCGGACCGATCCTTTTCCTGGCCTCCGACCTGGCCCGCCACATCACCGGAGCCATCATTAACGTCAACGGCGGGTCGGTTCTCTGCGGTTAGGCGAGGGTTTATACATAAGGCTTGCCAAGGCGGGCTTTTTTTGCTAATTATTCCTTAGGTATCCAGGAAGGAGGACAGGATGGAGGAAGAAATAGGCCGGATCAGCCATTATTTCTCGAAGATCGGCGTCGGAGTCGTCGAGCTGACTAAGGGAGACCTCAAGGTCGGCGACACCATCCACATCAAAGGCCACACCACCGACCTTTTCCAGAAGGTCGATTCCATGCAGGTGGAACACGCTCCCGTCCAAACCGCCAGAAAGGGAGAGGCCTTCGGGCTCCACGTCGAATCCCAGGTCCGTGAGCATGACCTCGTCTTCAAGGTGACGGAGGATTGAGCAGCCGCCGACAGCGGATTCGTCATTGAACATTCCGATCGGGGCAGGGACCAAAGTGCCGGCGGTCTGGCGATCGAGAGGAGAAGTCGGAGGGTGAGTAAGAACCATAAGAAAGACCCGGACGTCAAGAGGGCACAGGCGAACTGGAAGAGAAAACGATATGCCAAGGCCCTGGAGGCCTGCGCTTCCGGGAAGACCTTCACCACGGTCTCAGGAAAGGCGATCAAGGAGCTCTACACGCCCGCCGACTTGCCGGGTTTCGATTACCTCAAGGACCTGAATTTTCCGGGAGAGTATCCGTTCACCCGGGGCGTCCATCCGACGATGTACCGGGGCCGGCCCTGGACGATGCGCCAGTTCAGCGGGTTCGGGACGGCCGAGGACACGAATAAGCGCTATAAATACCTCCTGGCCCACGGCCAGACCGGCTTGAGCGTCGCCTTCCACCTTCCCACCCTCATGGGCGTCGACTCCGACCATCCGCTGGCCAAAGGGGAGGTCGGCAAGTGCGGCGTGGCCATTGATTCCCTGGCCGACATGGAGGTCCTCCTCCACGGCATCCCCCTCGATAAGATCACGACCTCGATGACCATCAATGCCCCGGCCGCGGTCCTCTGGGCCATGTACATAACGGTGGCGGAGAAACAGGGTGTTTCATCCAGGGTCATCTCCGGCACCATCCAGAACGACATCCTCAAGGAATACATCGCCCAGAAAACCTATGTCTTTCCGCCGCGCCCTTCCATGAAGCTCATCGTCGATACCTTCGAATACGGGGTAAAGGAAGTTCCCCGCTGGAACACCATCTCCATCTCCGGATATCACATCCGGGAGGCCGGGGCCACGGCGGTCCAGGAACTGGCCTTCACTCTGCGGGACGGCATCGAATACGTCGAGTGGGGCCTCGAACGCGGTCTCGAAATCGACGAGTTCGCGCCCCGTCTCTCTTACTTCTTTAACTCCCATAACGATTTTTTCGAGGAGATCGCCAAGTTCCGGGCGGCCCGCCGGATCTATGCCGAGGTCATGCGCCATCGTTTCGGCGCCCGCAACCCCCGCTCCTGGTGGCTCCGTTTCCATACCCAGACGTCGGGCGTCTCGCTCATGGCCCAGCAGCCGTATAACAATGTTGTCCGGGTGGCTGTCCAGGCGTTGGCCGCCGTCCTCGGAGGGACCCAATCGCTGCACACCAATTCCCTTGATGAAACCTACGCCCTGCCCTCCGAGGAGGCCGTCACCATCGCTCTCCGCACTCAGCAGGTCATCGCCCACGAGAGCGGCATCGCCAACACCATCGATCCTCTCGGCGGGTCCTATTTCGTCGAAGCCCTGACCCGGGAGATGGAGGACGAAGCCAAATCCTACATCAAGAAGATCGATGACATGGGCGGAATGGTCAAGGCGGTTGAGCTCGGTTTTCCCCAGAAGGAAATTGCCGACAGCGCCTACTGGTATCAGAAGGCCGTCGATACCGGGGAAAAGATCATCGTCGGGGTGAACGCCCTCGCCATGGAGCACGAACCGATCCCCCTCCTGGAGATCGACGAGACCGTGGCGCGTCAGCAGATCGCCCGGCTGCGCACGGTCAGGAAGACTCGCTACGGGGCGGCGGCGAAGAGGTCTCTCGCCGACCTGAAGAAGGCCGCCCGAGACGACCGGAATCTGATGCCCTTTCTCTTGAAAAGCGTCAAGGCCTACGCCACATTGGGAGAGATCATGGACGCTCTCAAGGACATCTACGGCGAATACCAGGAACCGGTGACATTTTGATGATAGCCTGGCCACGGTGGAGGTGACAATGCCAGCCAAGAAGATCAGAGTCTTGATCGCCAAGCCCGGCCTGGACGGCCACGACCGCGGGGCCAAGGTTATCTGCCGGGCCCTCCGGGATGCCGGCATGGAGGTCATTTACACAGGGCTGAGGCGCACTCCGGAGGAGATTGTCAGCGCTGCCATCCAGGAGGACGCCGACCTCATCGGCTTGAGCATCCTCTCGGGCGCCCACACGGTCCTTTTCCCCAGAATCATCAAGCTCCTGAAAGACCAGGGAGCGGAGGACATCCCGGTTGTCGCCGGCGGGATCATCCCGGAAAAGGATATTCCCCGGATGAAGAAGATCGGCATCCGGGAGGTCTTCCCGCCCGGGACATCCACTCAGGATATTGTCCGTTGGGTCCAGGAGAGTATAGGGGGAAGAGGGAAAAAATTGGGATTAAACTCTTGACAGGCCCCGGCGAATCTGGTAATCAAGAAAACTCATTATGGCCAAAAAATTCCTTTCGCTGATCATCGTCCCTCATTGCGCCCAGAGATTCAAGACCATCACCATATCCCAGAAGACCCTGAAATTCCTCGGTGTCGTCGGCGTCTTCGCCGCGATCGCCCTGGTGGGATTCCTGGTCGACTATTTCGCTATGAATGTCACCCGGGCCAAATACAAGGCCTTGCTCAGCGAGGCCAGCCAGCAGAAGCAGCAGTTATCCGAATATGAGCAATCTATCAGAAAACTCCGGGAAACAGTCAGGAACTTCGAGAATTACGCCAAGAAGCTCAATGTCATGGCCGGGCTGCGGTCGCCTGAGGTCATGGAAGAGCTCGGCATCGGCAGCGGCGATACGACGGATATCGAACCCTCCGAGCCCAGCGGTGGACCTTCTATCCCGCCCGCCGGGCAGGCCGTTTCTCTCCAGGAGGCCCGGGCCCTGACTCAAAAGGCCGAGGATGTGGGCAAGAATCTGGATGTCCTGGCCAGTTTTTTTGAAGCCCAGACCATCAAGCTGGCCTCCACACCGACCATCTGGCCGACCATCGGCTGGGTGAGCTCTCCTTTTGCCTACCGGGACGACCCGTTCACCGGCAAGCGGCAGTTCCACTACGGGATCGATATCGCCACCAATTTCGGCAATCCGATCGTGGCCACCGCCAACGGCATCGTCATCTCCCTCGGCAACGACAAGATGGGCGGCAAAAATATCATCATCAGCCACGGAAACGGGATCACTACCCACTATCTCCATCTCAGCAAGTTCCTGGTCAAGTCCGGGCAGAAAATCAAGAGGGGAGATGTCATCGGTCTGGTGGGCAATACCGGAAAGGCCCGGGGACCGCACCTCCATTATGAGGTCCGCCTCAACAACAAGCCGGTCAATCCTTATAACTATATTCTCGAAGAAGAATAACCCGTTTTTCCCTGTCTTTAGTCCAAAGCCTCTCCCACTGCCATCTTTGTTCCCAGCAGGAAATCGGTGCCCGCCATTTCTCTCCTGTTCTCCCGCTGGAGACGGATGATGAGATAAGCGCCTCCT
>JBAUIH010000153.1:0-2034 GCA_049682755.1 Candidatus Aminicenantales bacterium
CAGTGGAACTGCTGGGATCCGGGCAGCGTGGAACCGTGCCACAATAGTGTGAGAGCAGTTGTGATGCTCTCGGCCACTGACGGCTGGGCCGCCGGGTACAACACGCTCGAACATTGGGATGGCATACGCTGGCGGCAAACGCCTAATCCAAGCAGTGACCTGCTCAGGGATATCGCCTTTAACAGCTCCAGCAACGGTTGGGCCGTCGGCTACAACGGCGCCATTCTCCGCTGGAACGGGACTGCCTGGTCATCCGTCGCCAGCCCGACGACCAACCGGCTCTACAGCGTCGCGGCGCTCGCCTCCAACAACGCCTGGGCCGTCGGAGCCGGTGGCACGATCTTGCGTTGGAACGGCACGACCTGGTCGAGCGTCACCAGCCCTACCACGTACGACTTGTGGGCAGTCACATTTGTCAACGCCACTGATGGGTGGGCCGTGGGCGGAACGTTTTCCCAGTACAGAGGGGTCATTTTGCGCTGGAACGGCACGACCTGGTCGCAGGTTACACATCCCGAGCCAACCGTCATGCTCTTCGGGATCGCCATGGTCACTGCTACCGACGGTTGGGCGGTCGGAGAGGGCGGCTTGATCTTGCGCTGGAACGGCACGAGCTGGAACAGTGTGCCTAGTCCGGTGACGGGGAATCTGTATTCAATCGACATGGTTTCGGCCACCAACGGCTGGATCGGTGGCTACTACTGGACCAACAACCTGCTGCACTGGGACGGCACAGCCTGGAGCATCGTAACCAGTCCATTCAATGCCGTATATACCGGACTCGATATGCTCTCGAGCACCGATGGGTGGGCCGTCGGCGGTGGTGTGGACGGAGACGGCGTCTTCCTGCACTGGAACGGAACGACTTGGAATCTCCTCACTCACCCCAAGTCCTATGATCTCAACGCCGCTGACATCCTGGGACCTAACAATGCCTGGGCCGTCGGCGGCGACAACAGCAACGGAGATCTGCCGGTCATCCTGCGCTGGAACGGCGGAACCTGGTCGTCAGTAACAGTGCCGCCAACCGCCTATCTACTGAGAGACATCGACATGGTCTCGGGCACGGATGGCTGGATCGTCGGCTTGAATAGCACGCTGCTGCGTTGGAACGGCACGACCTGGAGTCACTTCGCCTATCCCAGCGGCAGCCTGTACGGGATCGACATGCTGTCGGCCGGCGACGGCTGGGACGTCGGCTACACCGGCTCGGGCAGCCTGCTCCTGCGCTGGAACGGGACGGCCTGGTCGAGCGTATTCAGCCCGACCGGTCAGACGCTTCGAGGGATCGATATGCTCACGAGCAGCGACGGCTGGGCCGTCGGCAACAGCGGTGCGATCATCCGCTGGAATGGCAGCGCCTGGAACGTGGTCACCAGCCCGGTTACGAGAACCCTGAACAGCGTGTCGATGGTCGGGGCTAGTGCCGGCTGGGCCGTGGGCGACAACGGCACCATCATCCGCTGGAACGGCACGGCCTGGAGCCAATCTGGCAGCCCCACGACGGCCGCATTGCTGGACGTTCATATGCTGTCTACCGGCAACGGCTGGGCCACCGGCGCCGGCGTGATCCTGCACTGGGACGGCAACGCATGGAGTGCGGTCAACAGCCCGGCGGTCAATTGGATCCATGGTCTGAAGATGTTTTCGGCGACCGACGGCTGGGCCGTCGGCAACCGGGGGGCGCTCCTGCGCTACACCGATCCGCTGAACCTCACGCCCTCGCCGACGACCACGATGGCCGCAACGAACACGCCCACACCCAGCCGCACACCGACGCGCACGCCATCACCGACGCCCACTCGGACGCTCACACCTTCGGTGACGCCCACGCGCACGCCCTCTCCCACTCACACCGTCGGCCCGTCGCCCACGCGCGCGCCGTACGAACACGTGCTGCCGGTCGTGCTATACAACAACCCGTGAAGGGGTCAGCGGGTGAAGGGGTGAGATGCGGGCGCATCGGCGTCTCACCCCTTCTCCCGCTCGCCGGCTCGCCGGCAAAAGAGGAGGCTCGCATGAACAAGTTCGCCC
>JBAUIH010000154.1:0-19513 GCA_049682755.1 Candidatus Aminicenantales bacterium
TCGTACTCCGGCTTTCCTTTCTTGCTCAGCTCGTTGCCCAGGCGGACCATGTTGGCCTGGGCGTCGTCCGCCCATTCGCTCTCGGGGTAGGCGTTGATGAATTCTTGATAGCATTTGAAGACGCTTTCGAGGGCTTGGCCGTGCTTCTCCCGGGCATAGCACTGCCAGAAGCGGGCATCGTCCATCCAGGCGCTCTTCGGGAAGTCCTTGACCACTCCCTCCATGGCTTTGAGCGCTTCGGCCCATTGCGATTCGAGGATGAGCTTATAAGCCTGCTTGTAGGCAATGGCGTCCTTCTCCTGGGTTTCATCCGCCCTGATATGCCGGGGCGCGGCCGTCAAGACAAGGAAGACGGCCGTGACCGTGGCGGCCAAAAGGTTCCTTTTATTCATGGCTATTCTCCTTTTTCATATCCTTGTTTTTTGAGAGGGTGATTTTTCCAAAGCCGGCTCCCGCCCTCTCCCCGAGAGCTCACCGCTCATCTCGCTCAGGTTGATCTTGAGAAGGAGACCGCCGCTTTCGACTCCCTGCTTGACGAACTCGACGGCCTCGAGGTCGTTTGCTGCCTCGAGGTTGGCGATCTGAAGAAGGATGGTCTCAAGGTCGCCGACGAGTTCGCGCAGACGGCCCTGACCTGGTCCTTTCAGGTCGGATTTAAGCGAGCTGGCCTGGGTCGCCAGTTCCTGGGAGATCCGCTTCTGGGAAGGCAGGTCCAGGGCATAGGGATCTTTGGAAGCGGGATCAAAGTTGACGAGAGCCAGAAGAAGGGGCTTTGTCCGGTCGATGTAATCGCGGGCGCGGACAACGGGATCGCTTTCCCCGGACTGGACCGGCTGGATCTGGGCTGCCTCAGGCGAGACATCGACAAGATCCCGGTAAGGGGAAAAGAATGTCCGTCCGACAAATATTCCAGCCATGATCAAGACGGGGGCTGCGACCGCCTGGAAGGCCCAACGGGGCGACAGATCGAAAATGCGGCCGAATCGCTTTTTCGATAGGATGAGAGCTTCTGCGGCAGCGCCTTCCTTCTCCATGCGCCTGTAGAGCCTATCCCAATAGCGTTCCCAGAATTCCTGGCCAGGTTCGGGACGATCCCTCCTGTCCAAAGTCTTCAGTGTCTCCGTCATGGCTTTGAACTCGGCGGCACAGGCAGGGCAGGAAGCGAGGTGGTTTTCGAAATATGCCTTGTCCTTGGAGTCCAGCTCCCCGTAGAGAGCCGGGACGAGAAGGTCGCGGCACTTTTTACAGGCCTTCATCGGAAACCTCCAGCGGCGCGGGTGTTCCCGGGATCGCCAGTTCCTTCCGGAGCTTGCGGATGCAACGGAAAAGATAGCTTTTGACCGACCCGATCGATATCGGCAATGTTTCGGCGATCTCGTCGAGCATCAGGTCGTTGGAGTGGCGAAGAAGGAAAACCGCCCTTTCCTGAGAGGAGACCTTCTCGAGGGCCTTTTGGATGCGGACCTGGAGAAGGCTGTTTTCGGCCGCTTGGGCCGGGTTCTGGGAGGACGGAGAATCGCCGAAACCTCCGCTCGAAGCATCGAGAACCTCGTCCTCGACCGCTTGTGGCGCCAGGGAGCGGCGGCGCAGATGATCGATCGAGGCGTTGTAGGCGATGCGGTAGAGCCAGGAACTGAGCTTGGCATCCCGTTTGAACGTTTTGAACGAACGGAACGCTTTCAGGAAGACCTCCTGGGAGACATCCTCGGCGTCGGCCGGATCGCCCACCATGTCCAGTGCGATGGTGTACATCTTTTTCTTGTAGGTTTCGACCAGCTCCCGGAAAGCGGTCATCTCGCCTCTGGAGAGCCGGTCGATGAGCTCTTTCTCTTCCGTCAACAAGTCTCTCCGCTTTCACACCCTTAAGACGGACCAGGCGGTCTCAAGGTTGGCAGTCCTAGAGGTTCTTTTTAGATGCTTTTCTCATCTTCTTAGCCCTGGCATCGAGTTCCGCCATTTTAAACCGGACGCAGACAACATAGGGAGGCTCACCTTTTATCCAATGACCATAGGTCGTCGTTACGAAGGTCCCGTCCGGGAGAAGCTCCAGCCCCGGATAAGCGCAGTCGGCGTCCTTGGTGTTGTCCATGAGCCTGACCCGGTATTGTCCTTCGCGTCCTTCGAGAATGTCCTCATAGGTGCCGACCCAACCGACCCAATCGCCCTTTGTCGGGCTGATATGGGTGGTATCCCGATAACGTCTTGTAAACAATGAATTTGGGAGGATTTCCTTGGTTCCCCTTCCCGCTCAGGAAGCGGCCGTCGTCATGGAAGAAGGCGGCGTAATCGCCGTTCTGTAGCCGGACGACCGAAGCCATGGCCACGACACCCCCGAAATTCCCGATCGGCGTGAGCTCGGACCATCTCCGGCCGTCGTCTTCTGAAATGCTCATCCGGATCGGATAGAGTCCGGAAAAGAGGATCAGGCGCTTCTTTCCCTTGCTGTCGATGACCCGGTGAATGGTCGGCGTCTCCAGGGATGTCTCCCATGATTTCGGAGTCGGCAGCCGGTCCGACCAGGTCAAGCCGCCGTCCGTGCTCCTCTTCATGACAATGGCGCCCCGGCCGTGGCCCTTGGGATAGACGGAAATGATCGTGCGGCCGTCCTCGAGCAGGACGGTTGTCGGATGGCCGAGGTATTGGCCGGGCTCTCTATCAATGACCATCTGCCGCGCCGCCTCGCCGGCCAGGTCGATGATGGGGATTGAGTAACCCTGTTCCGGGGACCGATCCTGCTTGGATATACAAAAAACCGGAGAAAGAACCAAGCCCAGTGAGAAGAAAGTCAGGCCCAGCGCGTTTCTGAATCGCATTTCTTTCTGTCCTTGATTGGCGCTTTGCGATATTTTACTAAAATTTCGGAATGATGTGCCGAATTCGAGAAATATCAATAAATGAAATTCGCTCGCAGTTGGCCGAGGAAATTGACGTTGTCGACCGATTGGAATAGAAATAGGGACTAGATCAACCAAAAATGATTTGGTGGAGGGATAGGATGAAAAAGGCTCTGTTTGTGCTGGCGGCCTTATCGTTGTCCTCCGTCCTTCCGGCCCTCGGTCAGACGGCCGTAGAGGGGAGGGGAGTCTGGGCCCATCCCGGAGATTTCGGCAAGAGCGAGCAGGATGTCGAGGCCTTTTTCCGGGTGCTGAAGGACGCGCACATCCAGGTCGTCGTTCCGTTGGTCAAGGACATGGCCGGACGGGTTTTCTGGCAGAGCCGGCGATTTCCCGATGCGGTCCATCCTGACTACCGGGAATTCGACCTCCTGCGCGCGATCACGAGTGTGGCCCCAAAACACGGGATCAAAGTCCATGCCTGGCTGTGTGATTTCGGAGAGGCCAAGGATTCACCGGCCTTCAAGCTCCATCCGGAATGGGCCATGCTCAGCCCCGAGGGTGGACTGACCGCCGATGAAAAACTTACACCGGACAGGATTTATGGACCGGTTTGGATGTGCCCGGCCCGCCGCCCGGGTTACACCGACCAGTGGCTGCTGCCGATGATCGAAGAGATCGTCCGGGATTATCCGGTGGACGGGATCCATCACGACTACGTCCGTTACCCCGGGGATGCCGCGCCAGACACATACTGCTTCTGTGATTATTGCCTCGAGCACTTCTGGAGCGATAACCTCTTCTTCTATCCGTCTCAACCGGACAAACAGGTCCCGCTGAAAAATATCAGGCTCCGAACAGAGGCCAACTGGGATCAAGATTTCACGGCCAAGCCGGCTGATTGGGCCCGGATGTCGCGGGAAGAAAAAGCGCGAATCATCTTGGAAGGGAAGTCCATCAACCGCGCCGATCTGGATTATTTTTTCTATGAACTGCGCTCGGATGCCGTCAGCCGGTTCGTCCGGGAGGCCTGGGAGAGGGCCTCGGCGATTCGGCCCGAGATCGAGATGTCGGCCGCCGTCTTCATCAATCCGATGAAGAGCGGCCGGTTCATCGGCCAGCGTTGGACGGACTTCGCCCCTTGGGTGGACATGACCATGACTATGACCTATCGCAGCCATTTCCAGGGGAGCTTCGAGGATTACCTGGACTATCTGGGAGATGTCGTGCCTGCCCAGAATTCATGGGTCGGGAACAAAAGCTGCCTTTATGTAGGCCTGGATGCCTACTATATTTTCCAGGAAGAACGGGAGCCGTGGGAGAAGGCCGTTGCCCTGTTGAGATCAGGGAGCGGCGACTCACCAAGCGCGCTGAAAACGCTGATGGAAGCCAATATCGCATCTCTCTCTGAGCACTCGGCGGAGCGGGCGAAGGCCCTGGGTGATAAATTCCGGTCCTTCGAAAGAGGTGAAATCACCGGGGACGACGTGGCCGGCTGGCTCACCGGCCAGCTGGCAGATCCGCCCCCGGGCTTTTTCCCCGAGGGAAAGCTCATCCGGGCGGTCGAGACCGTGAGGAAGTCCGGCGGTCAAGGGATCATGGTTTTCTCCGCAACTCATCTCTCCCGGAACAAGCTCTGGGGAGGAGTGGAGAAAGCCTTCTCCTTTCCGGCCCGGCCGGCCCAGGAGGTCTTGCCGGAGGGAAATCACCTCTCGATCAGAGCCTGGCGCGAACTGAAAAAGCGGAATCTGGAGTAAGGATAAAGAGGACCGAGCCGTCTCTATTTTTCCTGGAGGGCACGCAGGTCTTCCGGATTGGTCGTCGGAGCCTCACAGCTTCGGTTCGAACAGACATAAGCCGTTGCTCGACCTTCTATTGCCGCCATTTGCTGAGTGTGAGGAGCGAGCCTGACGATTTCCGTGGCGCCTTCATCCAGGGGGCGGAAAAGGGTAACCGTGTCGGGCCTGAATCCCTTCCGCAGGACATCGAACATGGCCCGGGTGTCCGGGGCGTCCCTTCGTCCCGCGATAACGACTTCGCGGGTTGGCCCGAAGACGAAATCGAGGCCGCATAAAAGCTGGGTATAAGCCGCCGGGTACTGGGATATTTTGCCCGAGAATGCCTCAACCGTTCTCTGAGCACTTTTCTCGAGGTCCTCCCGCCCGAGAAGGCGGCCGAGCCGGACAAGGTTGGCGATCATGACTGAATTTCCCGAAGGGAGGGCACCGTCGTAGATCTCTTTTTGTCGTGACGGAAGGTCCCTGTGGATGGCGGTGGAAGTGAAGAAGAACCCGCCTTGCTTCTCGTCCCAGAAATCGCGGATGACAGTCTGGCTGAGCTCAATGGCGCGGGCGAGAAAATCCTCGTCGAGCGTCGCCTCGTAGACTTCCAGAAAACCCCAAATGAGAAAGGCGTGGTCGTCAAGGAAAGCCGGGATGGTCACCTCGGCTTCAGCCGAGCGGTGATGAAGCTTTCCCCGGACGGTCATTCTATCGAAGACATAGCGGCCCGTAACGCGCGCCGCCTCCGCGTAATCCGTCCTGCCGAACGCCCAGGCCGCCTTGGCCAGAGCGGCGATCATCAGCCCGTTCCAGTCGGTCAGGATCTTGGTGTCCTTGAGGGGCCGGGGCCGCTTTTCGCGCCGGTTTAAAAGTTCCTTCCGGATCATCATGAGTTCTTTCCTGAGCTCGTCTTCGGAGATCCTCAGGTCTGTGGCTGATTGCTCCAGCGGGCGGCTCAGGAAGAGGATATTTTTCCCGGAGAGACCGGCCCCCGGCTCGGCGTAATTGCCCTCCGGCCGGAGGCTGAAAATCTGTCTGGCGAGCCGGGCCTGGGAGCGGGGGAGGAGAGCCTCGGTCTCGGCCAAGTCCCAGACATAATATTTCCCTTCTTCTCCTTCGCTGTCGGCGTCTTCGGCCGTATAGAAGGCTCCCTCCGGCGACCTCAAATCCCGTAGGACATAAGTGAAAATTTCTTCGGCGGTCCGCTGGTATTCCGTTTTTCCGGTGAACTGGAAGGCTTCGGTGTAGGCCATGGCCAGGAGGGCCTGGTCGTAGAGCATCTTCTCGAAGTGAGGGACGAGCCAGCGCCGGTCGGTGGAATAGCGGTGGAAACCGAAGCCGATCTGGTCGAATATCCCCCCCACGCGCATGGCCTGGAGGGTCTTTTCGACCATGGCCAGAGCCTTATCGTCCTTTTTTCGACGGGCGTAGCGGAGAAGAAAGGTCAGCTGATGCGGCGTGGGAAATTTCGGGGCGGAGCCGAATCCTCCGAACTCGTCATCGAATTGGCCGGCCAAATGCGCAAAGGCCTGGTCCAGTATGGACAGCGTGATCTTTTCCCCGGCCAGGCTTGGTGAGGGCTCGCTGAGAGCGGACACGATTCTTCCCGCCGCGTTCAGCAATTCAGGCCTTCGCTTTTTCCAAGCGTCGGCGATCCGCCGGATAAGGTCAGGCAAGCCGATCAGGCCGAACCGGCTTTCCCTGGGAAAATAGGTTCCGGCGAAAAACGGTCTCTTGTCTGGCGACATGATCACGGTCAGCGGCCAACCGCCGCTCCCGGTGAGGAGCTGGCAGACTGCCATGTAGTGGGCATCGACATCCGGCCGTTCCTCCCGGTCGACCTTGATGGAAATGACGTGTTCGTTCATCAGGCGGGCGGTCTCTTCGTCCGCGAACGATTCCTTCTCCATCACGTGGCACCAGTGGCAGGTGGAATAGCCGATCGAAAGGAAGACCGGCTTGCCCTGCTTCTCCGCTTCCCGGAACGCCTCGTCGCCCCAGGGATACCAGGCCACGGGATTGTCCGCGTGTTGGCGGAGGTAGGGGCTTTTCTCGCCGCCCAGCCGGTTTCTGGCTTTTGCGCTCATACTGCGTATTGTAGCTTTGTGCGGTCCCAAAGTCGATTATTTATATAGAATCACTATATTTTTAACCGTCCCGATAAGTGGGGAGATCTGATATCGTCCTTTTTCCATCAACAAAGAAACCCGGGAAATTGGCAGGCCCTCGCCTCATAGAAGAAAAAAAAGCAACTATTTGTTTTTTTTGCCGAGGCGAGGGGTATTGGCGAGGAAGTCCATCGACGACTGTGCGCTCTTTTCCCTGAGGCGAGGGGTATAGGCGAGAAGGTCATCCGGAGGCGAGCGGGCAGGGATCCGCGAAGCGGAGAGCGAGGAGCGAATCGAGCAAGATTTCCTCTTTGGGGAACTGAGCGGGCTGACGAACCACCTTCGGCGACCAAGGCGATGGGCAGTGGCATGAGAAACCCGTATGAGGAGAGAGCCGGCACGGTTTCTCGACCGGAGGGAGAGAAGAGCGAACGACGAATCGAGCCCGTTTTCCGCGCTGGGAGCAAACGGGCGCGGTTTCGATGACACTGCCCTGAGCCTTTTTGAGAATAATACCGCCGCGCGCACGTTCATTGAGTTGTGAGCATTTGCCGGCGTTCCGTCGAATCCTTCCTGGTCAAATCGCTGCAGATCATCAGCGAGGAAATCCCTTCCAGCCGGGTGATCCTGGCCGTTTTCGACAGCCTCCAGCGCATCTCCGATGTGCGGTTCTGGCCCTGCTCTGATCCTGATTTTGAGTCTTTCGCCTCCGTTTTGATCCGCCGGGCGGCCGAAGAAGGAAGCCCTATATCTGTAGAAAGTGAGATTGATCCTCAATCCACCGCCGGCGGCTTCCGGACTCCCGAGCCGCGCAGCCTGCTCTGCTTTCCCTTGCTGGATGGGAAGATGCCCGTGGGCGCCGTTTGTCTCGGGCGGAATCCCGGCCAGACACCATACTCACCTGCGGACCTGGAAACGCTCGCCTTCTTGACGCGGCCTCTCACCACCGTGATCAAGGAGCATTACAATAATCAGGACCGGCCCGGAAAGGCCATCCCTGCCCCAGAGAACGATCCGCTGATCGGGACGAGCCGGGCCTCCACGATGATTCGAACGCTCATCCACAAGGTCAAAGACTCGGCTGCTCCCGTCTTCGTTTATGGGGAAAGCGGCACGGGCAAAGAGCTTGTCGCCCGGGCCATTCATGACCGGGGAAGCCGGCGAGCCGGTCCATTCATCGCTCTCAATTGCGGGGCCATCCCTGACCAGTTGCTCGAAAGTGAGCTGTTCGGCCATGCCCGCGGCTCATTCACCGGTGCCTTGCGGGATAAAGCCGGGCTCCTCGAAGAGGCCAGAGGAGGGACCTTCTTTCTGGACGAGATCGGCGACTTGTCGCTGGCTCTTCAGGTCAAGCTGCTGCGGCTCCTCCAGGAAAAAGAGATCCGGCGCGTCGGTGAGACCCGAACCCGGCGGATCGATGTTCGTTTCATTTCGGCCACCAACAAGGAGCTGGAAAAGGAGATCGAGCGCGGCACTTTCCGGATGGACCTCTATTACCGGCTGCGCATCTTGACCATCGAGGTACCACCCCTCAGGGAGCGGCCGGATGATATTCCGCTCTTGATCAATCATTTCGTCGAAAAATACGGCCGGGAAATGGGGTGCGATAAAATCTTTGTTTCTCCCCGGGTCATGGAGCTTCTGGTGGACTATCGTTGGCCCGGGAACATCCGGGAGCTCCAGAATGAGATCCAGCGCTCCTTGATCCTGGCGGGAAGCGACCGGCTCATCCGGGAGGAGCACCTCTCTTCCAAGATCAACCCGCATCCGCAGCCGTCGGCTCCGGTCACTTTTAACTATTTTGCTGCCAAGGCCGAATTTGAGAAGAGATTCCTCCGTCAGGCGCTCGTGCGCTTCGGCCACAACAAGGCCAGGACGGCCGGGGAGATCGGGCTGACCCGCCAGGGACTTTTTAAGTTATTGAAAAAACATGATTTGCATGCCAAGTCACGGGCTTTTCCGGAGCCGTGATCCGGCGCCGCTTTTCTCTTCCCGTCTTTTCTGATACATTGGAATTCCGATGAGCGAGGCCAATAAGAAAGTCGGTGTCTTCGAAATCGTCTGTCCCTGCTGCCGGTCGGTCCTCTGGGTGGATGGAGTCTCCCGGGAAATCGTCAAGACCGAAAAGCAGGCGGCCAGAAAAATAGGATCTCTAGACGACCTGCTGGAAAAGGAAAAAAAGCGCCAGGACGAGTTCGAACGCAAGTTCGAGGCGACCGCGGAGCTCGAGCGGCAGAAGAAAGAAAAAGCCAAGGAGGCGTTTAAAAAGGCCCTGGTCGACGCCGACAAAAAAGACTAAGCTCCGGCTGTCAGCTTCCCGCCCGGGTTTCGTCCTCCCGGATCCGGGGTGCCATGGTGAAGCCGCTGTAGCCGTATATCGTCAGGATGAAAATGGCCGCCCAATTGCCGATCGCCCAGGGGACGTAGTGCAGGACCGGCACTCCCAGCGCTCCCGTGATATAGACACCCGCCATGCTCCAGGGAATAAGGGGGACGATGATCCCGCCGCACTCGTCGATGATCCGGGAGAGATTCTTGGCCGCCAGTTTTTTCTTCTTGAAGACCGGCCCGAACAGTTCGCCCGGGATGATGACCGAAAGATAGGAACTTCCGGTGACGAATGCGGTCACGACGGAGGCGCCGATGGTCACGGCAATCAGGCTCCCCACCCTCCGGGCCACGGTCATGATCCGGTCCAGGATGACGGCCAGCATCCCCGTTTTCTGCATGATGCCGCCGAAGCTGAAGGCCGTGAAGGCGACAAGCTGGGTCTCCATCATGCTCATCAGGCCCCCGCGTGAAAGGAGCCTGTCCACGGCCTCGACGCCCGTCGCCGCGGGATAGCCTGAATTCAAGGCCTGAGCGATGCGGACGATCGATTCCTTCTGGAAGATGACGGCCAAAACTGCGGCCGTAAGCGAAGAGATGAGCATGCCCGGGATGGTCGGTCGCTTGGTGAAGGCGAGATAGAAGACGATGACCAGGGGAAGAAGAAGCAACCCATGGAAACGGAAATGAGTCCGGATAGTATCCAGGATCACGGTCATGGTCTCGGAAGAGATCGTCCCGGTCCGGTAGCGGAGCCCAAGCAGAAGATAGATGGCCAAACTCAGCAGCCAGCCCGGCACCGCCGACAAAAGCATGTGCTTGATATGGTCGAAAAGATTAGCTCCGGCCGTCACTGCGGCCAGGTTGGGGATGTCCGAGAAAGGCGACATCTTGTCGCCGAAGTAGGCGCCGGTAACAATGGCTCCGGCGGCGAGGCCCAGCGGAATCCCCAAGCCCATGGCGATCCCCATGAAAGCGACCCCGATGGTGCCGATCGTCCCCCAGGATGTCCCGGCCGCCAGGGCGGTGATGCTGCAGACGAGGCAGGCCGTGACCAGGAAGAACCGGGGGGAGATGAGCTTGAGGCCGTAGTAGATGATCATGGGGATCGTCCCGCTGGCCATCCAGGAGCCGATGAGTACGCCAACGCAGAGCATGATCAGGATGGCGGGCATGGCCTTGCTGATGCTCTCGACAATGCCCTTCTGCATGTCCTCCCAGCGGAACTTCAAGAGGCTGCCGAAGCAGCCGGTCAGGAAGGCCGCCGCGATCAGAAGGACCTGGGGCCGGATCTGGTAGACGCCGTAGCCGACGCCGAGGAGGAGCGCCATGGCGATAATGGGCAGGACGGCGATGCCGAGGGGCGGAGTCTTCGGTTGGCTCACGGTCGACTCCAAATTATCACGATGCCGTACTGAAGACAAGCCGGTCTGCTGAACCTTTTAAAACCAAAATCCGTTTGATACAATAAGACATACCTTCGTCATGCCGAACTTCGAAGAAGAACTGAGACGCCTGGAACCGACCTTTCACCGCTGGCTGAACATCGCCATGCTGGGGAAGAGAATCGAAGTCAGGGGGGAGAAGAATTTCGTTCGCGAGGGCCCGAATATCATCGTCGGCAACCACTGCGGGGCCTTTAAGGATGTCGCAACCGTCTATAGGATCCGACCCCGGATGCTTTATTTCACTGCCAATAAGGACATCTTCAACCGCGATGATTTCGACCGCCTGATCCGCAAGCATTTGCGCCGTCACCTGAAAGAGTTCGGGGTGATGGTGAACTCGATTTTGCGGCCGATCAAATACCTTTTCATCCGCTTCGTCTCCTCAAACATCGCCCGGGTCGGCACCATCCCCGTCGACCTGGAGTCGAGCAAGCGCGAGGCCATGAGGCTGTGCGTGGATTATCTGTTGAAGGGCCGAGCGATCGTCGCTCTCCAGGGCCGTGGGCGGATCAATCCCCGCGCTCCCCATCCGTATGTCCCACCTTTCCGGCGGGGAGCCTCAATCCTGGCCTATATTCTTTACGACGAACACGGCATCTCTGTCCCGATCACCCCGCTGGCCATGTTCGGGTCCCAAAAGCCATGGGCGATTCCGGCCCGGATCCGGGTTGAGGTGGGAGAGCCAATGTTCATCCAGCCCTATATGAGCAGTGATTTTGAACGGACCGTTGCCGTGTTCAAGGATGCCCTTGAATCCCGGGTGAAGTCCCTTTTCTACGAGTTGATAAGAGCCTAGTCTCCCGTCTCGTCAATATCTTTCCAGAGTTTTCCGCGGAGGCGCATCTTTATGGGTTGTCCTGGAGCTGAGTTCGTTGCGAAATGCGCCACTAGATACAGAACCGGCCGTGCTTGATGATCGTCCGGCCGTCGGCGCGGATGGTCACTTTCTCACAGCCACGACGCCCTCGCCGTCAGGACCCGCCCCGGCTGGAGGAGGGGATTCCGGCGGGGCGCCTCTACTCGCGGGCTTCGAAACGGGAGAGGATATCGTTGTTGACCTGCATGAACAGGTTGGTGTTGATCTTGACCTCTTTTTCTTCCCGCAGCTTGTTGATGTAGGCCTGGAGGAACTTGTTCTTTTTGGCTTCGAGATAGTCCGTCAGCTCGGTCGGCTTGTTCTTTTCGAATTCTTCACGGTCGATCTCTTTCCGCTCCAAAACCCGGAGCAGAGCGTAACCGGAGGAGAACTCAATGGGCTCGCTGATCTCGTTGAGAGGGAGGGAAAAGGAGAGACGGTCGATCTCCGGGCTTTCTCCGATGACCCCCAGGTACTGCTCTCTCTTGTGCTCGCTCACCAACTTGTACTCGAGCCCCAGCCGGGAGGCCGGCTCTTCCCAGTTTTGGCCGTCGAGCGTGGTCCGAGCCTCCAGAATTTTCTGAAGCGTGATTTCCTTTTGTCTGTGGCCCCTCAAGTCCTTTTCGATCTCCTGTCTCACTTCGTCGAGAGTGGCCGGTCTCGGGTCTTCAATCGTCTCCAGCTGAACGATTCCGGTTCCCGTGAAGGTATAAACAGGGGAAGAGATCTCTCTGTCTTTAAGTTCGAAAAGCGCCTGGGCGATCGATCCCGCCGGGTCGATGGTCTCCAAGGCCTGTCCCTGTTTCAACAGGCCGGTATTCCTGACCTTTAATCCGATCTTCTGGGCGGCCACGTCCAGGCTTTTCTCCCGGCGGGCGCTCTTTTCGAGTTGGCCGACTCTTTGAGCAGCCATATCCCGGGCCTTTTGGTCTTCGATGATGCCCTTGACGCGGATCGAGACTTGATCCAGCGTCTGAGTCCTTTCCGGTTCCTTTTCCATGATCTTGAGGATGGCCAGGCCGTCGGTTGTCTCGATGACTCCGCTGAGCTGGCCGGGGGACAGCTTCTCGATTTCCTCCCTTTCCTTGGCCGGCAGGCGGCGCCATTCGGCGGTACCCCAATCGCCTCCGTCTTTGGCCTTTTCGTCCTGGGAGGATGCTTCGGCGATTTGAGCAAAGTCGCTCCCCGCCTTCAGACGGTTCAGGAGGGTCTCCGCCTCTTTTTGGAGCGTGGCCGTATCTTTGTCAGTGGCCGAGAGAAAGACCCGGCCGACCCTGGTTTTCTCGGGTTCCTTGAACTGATCAAGGTTATCCTGGTAATACTTTTCGATGTCCGCTTCGGTCACTTTGATGTCCTGCTTGAGCGTTGCGGTTTCCAGGAAAACATAGGATCCTTGCCGCCTTTCAGGGAGGGAATAGCGCTCCTTGTTCTGTTCGAAGTAGGCCTGGATCTCCGCCGCCTCGAGCTCCTGCTCGTAGGCGACCTTGCTTTCCTCCAGCAAAACGTATTCGATCTTGGCACTTTCATTCTGCCTGCGGTAGTCTTCCCAGAGCTCTTCGGGGGTGGCTGTGATCCCGGCCGTGAGGACCTGGATCACCTTGTTCAAGACGATCTCCTCCTTGAGACCGGACTCGAATTCCGAGATCGAAATCCGGTTGTAATCCAGGATGCGCTGGTACTCATCGTAGCCGATGAACTTCCCGTCCCGCTGGAAGAGGGTAACGATGCGCTTCCTAATCTCCTGATCGGAGGCGGCGATCCCCATCTCCTGAGCCTTCCGGGCGAGCAGTTTCTGTTGGACCATTTGCTCCAGGACCTGCTGAGGAATGTTGAGCTGCTGGATGAAATTCTTGTTCAAGGCCCGGAATTCCTTCTGCAGGGCTTCCAGCCTGTTGCGCAGGCTCTGATAGTACGCGTCGGTGGCGATGCGGTCCTTCCCCAGGAAGGCGATGGTATCCTCCTGGGACTTTTCACCCAGCCGTCCGGCTCCGCCCCAGATAGCGAAGATGGAGATGATAAAAGTGGCGATCACAATCCACAAGGTGGGAGCCAGGGCCTTGACGTTCTTTCTCATCGTCTTTAGCATGATCAAACCTCAAACATACGCTTGGAGTTTTTTTCGGTCAGCGATCTCAGGGCTCTTTCAACAGATTCCGGGCAATCACCAGCCGCTGGATCTCCGAAGTCCCTTCATAGATGGAAAGGACCCGGGCATCCCGGTAAATCTGCTCGATCGGATATTCTTTGGAGTAGCCGTAGCCGCCGTGGATCTGCAAGGCCAGGTAGGCGATCTTATTGGCCGCCTCGGAGGTGAAGAGCTTGGCCATGGCCGCCTCCTTGGTGAAAGGCCGATCCCGGTCATAGAGATCGGCGGCGCGGTAAGTGAGGAGGCGGCCGGCCTCGACCAGTGTCGCGATATCGGCCATCATAAATTGAAGCGCCTGAAACTCGGCGATCTTTTTGCCGAAGGCTTCGCGCTGCTGAGCGTAGCCGACCGCCAGCTCGAGGGCATGCTGGGACAGGCCGAGGGCTTGAGCGGCCACCCCGATGCGGCTGCCGTCAAGTCCGGAGAGGGCGATGGCGGCGCCTCGGCCCTCTTCCCCCAGCAGGTTCTCGGACGGAACCCGGCAGTCTTCGAGAGAGAGCATGGCCGTCGGAGAGGAGTGGAGTCCCATTTTCTCCTCGATTTTGGTGACCTTTAGACCGGGAGAGTCCTTATCGACGATAAAAGCGCTCAGCTTCAGTTTCTCCTTCTCGTCCTCGCGTCTTGTCTTGGCGATGATGATCAGGGCGTCGGCATCGTTTCCCATGGTGACCCAGGCCTTGGTGCCGTTGAGGATGTATTCCCCGCCCGACTTCACCGCGCGGGTTTTGAGGCTGGTGGCGTCCGATCCAGCTTCCGGTTCGGTCATCGAAAAGGCGCCGATGATCTCGCCCCGGGCGGCCGCAGAAAGGTATTTCTCCTTCTGCCGGCCCGACCCGAACTTCAGGATCGAGCTGCAAAAAAGAGAAGCGTGGACGCTGACGATGACGCAGACGGTCGCCGAGACCTTGGCGAGTTCTTCCAGGGCCAGAATGAATGAGAGATAATCGGTCCGGCTGCCGCCGAGTTCCGGCGGGACGGTCATCCCCAGGACTCCGATCTCGCCCAGTTGGCGGATGATTTCCCGGGGATATTGATGTTGCTCTTCATGAACGCCGATCCTGGGCGCGATTTCCTTTTGGGAGAAATCGCGGACAAGTCCTTGAAGCATGAGTTGGTCTTCGTTCAGTTCGAAGTTCATCCCTTTCTCCCCGCCCGCCGGCCCTTTCTTTGAAAAAGAGGGAGCAGCCGATCATAGATGCTTTCCAGGTCCTCGGTCAGGATCCGGGTCCCACTGACCAGCGGCATGAAATTCGCATCGCCATGCCAGCGCGGAATCACATGGAGATGATAATGGTGGATCACCCCGGCGCCGGCGCTCTGGCCAAGATTCATGCCGGCGTTGAAGCCGTGGGGATGATAGGTTTTTTTCAGGATCTTCAGGCTGAGCTGAAGGAGTCCGGTCAGCTCGGCGTTCTCCTCCCGCGACGCCTGCTCGAAGGCGGCCGTGTGCCGGAAGGGTGCGATCATCAGATGCCCGGGTGTGTAGGGAAACTTGTTGAGAATGACGAAATTGTGCTTTCCCCGGTGAAGGATGTGGGCCGCGCGGTCGTCCCCGAGCTTGAGAGCGCTGCAGAAGATGCAGCCCCTCAGGCGGCAGACCGACTTCACGTAGTCGCTTCTCCAGGGAGCCATGATGTATTCCATCAGGAGTTGAGCATCTCCTTGAGCAGCTTGCTGGGCTTGAAATAAAGGACCTTTTTGGGAGGGACTTTGACCGGTTCTCCGGTCCGCGGGTTCCGTCCGGCGCGCGAGGTCCGCTTCCGGAAGCGGAAGCTGCCGAACCCCCGGATCTCAATCTCCTCGCCCCGCAGGATGGCCTCTTTGATCGATTGAAAAAAAAGGTTGACGCCCTCCTCAGCCTCCTGCTTGGGTATGTCCATAGCCCTGGCGATTTTGGTGATCAAGTCCGCCTTTATCATTTTTTTCCCTCCTTTGGTTTGGCCTGTTTTTTCGGCGCGCTGAAATTCTTGAGCTGGTCCCTCATGATATCGCCCAGGGTGTGTCTTTTGTCCTGGGCGCTCAGAAATTTCTGGTATTCGAGTTTCTGCATCTCAAGTTGGGCGAGACGGAAGCTGAGAGATAACTTTTTTTCCCGGGGATTCATCTTGATAATCTTGGCGATCCTTTCTTCCCCGACCGAGAAGGCCTCGGCGGTGTTTTCGATTTTCTTTTCGTCGAGCTCGGACAGAAAAACCACACCCTCGATGCCCGGGGTGATCTCGACGAAGACGCCGAAATCAGCGATCCGGACGATCCGGACCTTGACCAGGTCGCCGATTTTCTGACGTTTGAAAAAATCCTCCCAGATGTCGCCCTCAAGCTGCTTGATTCCCAGAGAAACCTTCTGCTTCTCGACGTCGATATTGAGGATCACGGCCTCCGTCTCCTGGCCGACTTCGAGTTTGTCCTTGGCGTGTTTGACCTTTTCCCAGGAGATATCGGAAATGTGAATGAGACCCTCCACTCCCGGCTCCACTTCCATAAAGGCCCCGAAATCGGTGATGCTGGTGATCTTCCCTTTCACCCTCGCTCCGGGGCTATATTTCTGGCGCAGGAGCTCGAGGGGATGCGGCACGGTCTGCTTGAGGCCGAGGGAGATGCGTTTCGTCTCGGGGTTGATATCGAGGACGGAGACATGGACTTCTTCCCCGATGGAGAGGAGCTTTCTGGGGTGAATCGGCTTGCGGGACCAGGACAGGTCCGAGATGTGGACAAGTCCCTCGATGCCTTTCTCGAGCTCGACGAAGGCTCCAAAGTCGGTCAGGCTGACCACTTTTCCCCTGACCTTCTGGCCGACGGAGTACCTGTCCAGGATATTCTTCCAGGGGTCTTCGGTGAGCTGTTTGAAGCCGAGGGAGATACGCTCGTCCTTCTCGTTGAAATCGAGCAGGACGACTTCAACCTCCTGGCCGGTCTCGAAGAGATCGGAGGGATGACCGATCTTGCCCCATGACATATCGGAGATGTGAAGGAGGCCCTCCACTCCTCCCAGGTCGATAAAGGCGCCGAAAGTGGTCAGCGACCGGACGTGACCTTTGATTTTTTCTCCCTTGACCAGGCGGCTGAAGACCCTTCTTTTTTTCTTTTCCCGCTCATCCTGTAGAAAGAGCTTGCGGGAAAAGACCGCGTTCTCTGTTTTGCGGTCGAACTTGATCACTTTGAACTTGAAGATCTGGCCGAGGAGGCTCGCCGGATCCTTGACCTGCCGGATATCGGCGTGAGAATCCGGCAGGAAGGCGTCGAGTCCGGCATCGACGGTGTAGCCGTTCTTGATTCTTTCAAAGATTTTGCCGGTGACATAGCCATGGGCGTGAAAGGCCTTCTCGATCTCGCCGATCGCCCGTTGACGGTCCGCTTTCTTCTTGGAAAGGAGAAGATAGCCCTCCTTGATGTCCGTTCTCTCCAGGATGGCCTCGATCTCGTCCCCAGGCCGCAGCTTCCGGAGGTCGGTATCGACGAAATCCTCGACCGGAATGACACCCTCGGACTTGAAACCGATATCAACCAGCACTCCGGTCGGGGTGACCTTGATCACCTTGCCTTTGATGACCTTGCCGGGCGTGATTTCCTTGGCGCTGAACTGGTACTTATCGAGCAGATGTTCGTAATCTTCAGAAGAGAGCTTCTCCTCCCTATTCGCTTGTTTTTTTAGCTCTGCCATTGGTTGACATTCTCCCTCTCGGATTGATGCTCGCCACATTCTCTGATTCTGGCCACGGCTTCCTCAATGACCTCGGCCGGTGTGGACGCTCCCCCGGAGATTCCGATTCTCTTCGCTCCCCTGAGCAGGCGGGGCTTGATCTGGTCGGCGCTCTCGATGAAATGGGTGTTCGAAAGCACTCGTTTGGCCGCCTGGAAAAGCCTGTGGGTGTTCGAACTGTTCTTGCCGCCGACGATGAACAAGGTATCGACCCGGGCGGCCAGGTCGGACGTCGACTTTTGCCGGGTTTGGGTGGATTGACAAATCGTGTTGTAGACGGAAAGTTCTTTGGTTCGCTCGAGCAGGGCGGCCACGACCCTGCCGAAAAGGAAGAGATCCTGGGTCGATTGCGCCAGAACGGCCCGTTTTTTTCGGGCCGGCAGCCGACGGGCCCGCTCTTCGTTTTCGACGATTTGGGCGCGGCCGCGGCTGTAGCCGATCAAGCCCTTGATCTCGGGATGCTCCCGATTGCCGAAGATAACAATCTCCTCGCCGCGTTTGGCCAGGCCGGCAACGAGCTTCTGGATCTTCTTAACGATCGGACAGGTGGCGTCGACAGCCTCGACTCCCCGCTTTTTCAGGGCCTTATCAACCTCCGGAGCCACACCGTGCGAGCGGATAATGACGGTTTCCCCGGCGATCGCATCGGCATTTCCCACGGCCTGGATGCCTATTTTTTGCAGATCCGCTATGACCCTCGGGTTATGAATGATTTCGCCGAGCGTCAGGACCCGGCCGGTTCTGCGGCGCCGGGTGCTCCGGGCGATCTGCAGGGCCCGTTTGACGCCGTAACAGAACCCCGTATTTTGAGCGATGATGATTTCCATTTCTTAGGCGGAAAAGCAATGCCATATACTATCGGAAGGCCCGCCGTTTGTCAATCCTAAGTATTGGAAATATCTGAACTTAGCTGCCTTTTTGAGGGGGATGGAGGAAAGCGCCCAATCCCTTTTTTTGAACCTCGGCCGGAGGCGGCATTCCTTCTGTTGCGATCGTCCTGTCCGGCTCCAATTCGGCCAGACTCTTGAGCAGGGTACTGATTGCGGCCAGATGTCTGGCCACCCTTTGAGAGAGAGGGATTCCTTCCTCACCGTAGGGGACGAACAGCCACCCCAGGCGTGCGGCTCGCGTGTAAAATTTATCCCGGCCTTCGACGACGAGCGATGAGGACGGCCGCCCTTTGAGTCTTCCGTGGGAGGCGTTGGGCGTTTCGAGGAGAAAGACTTTGATGCCGAGTTCATCACCCCATTCGCGATGGCTCAGTCCGCGGAGGCCGGCGGGCGAGGCTTCCAGCCGGATCTCGATCCCGTCCGCCTGGAGTTCCATGACGGCCAGAGCCGCCAGCTCGGCGCTGTTATCGTGGAAGACGATGGCGTTGATGACCGGGTATTCCGGAGCCGATTCGTGAAGGTCGATGGCGATGTCTATCCTCTCCTTGCGGATGAGCTCCATGATACCGAAAGCGATTTTCTCGGTGAGATTGCCTTCGGCGTGTCCGGGGTAGCATCTGTTGAGGTTCCGGGCTTCGTTGCCCGAAAGCTTCTGCCCGGGCGGATTGATGTAGACAGCCGGGTCGGGCCATTGATCGACCGGATTGGTCAGCCGGGAGCCCAGCCGGAACAGCCTCGGGCCCGCCGGAGTGAAGACGGAGAAACGCTGCGGATTTCCTTCCTGCGGGTCGCTGTGAGTGAAGCCGCTGGCGTTGGCCCGGGGAATGATGAAAATGTTGCCGCGGGCGGTGCGGATGGTCTCAATGAGGAGGACAGCCGTGACCAGGCCCGCGGGCTCGTTTGGATGCGTTCCGCCCAGGACCAGGAGATTTCCGCCTTTCTCTTTTCCCCGAAAAACGTAGATCTCCGTGTCTCCCGCTGAATTCTGAAGCGCCGGGAGATAATCGCCCAGCTTTTTGATCTCGCTCAGGCCGGGCCCTGGAAAGATCGGCTCAGGCCGATGCATGCCCAGGAAGCTCTTCCCGGAGAAGACGCAGAGGATCCCGGCCAGGAAGAGAAAGAACGCGGCCGAGCCGGGAGTGCCTTTGATTTCTTTCATCGCTCACTTGATCAGAAAGAGCCGGAGAAGGAAAAGTGTCAGAACGAGGGCGGCATCGGCCTGATTCCATAATTTTTTCTGGCGGA
This sequence comes from Candidatus Aminicenantales bacterium, assembly GCA_049682755.1. Taxonomy (GTDB): domain Bacteria; phylum Acidobacteriota; class Aminicenantia; order Aminicenantales; family UBA8522; genus UBA8522. Next base: position 19,337 of record JBAUIH010000154.1, read on the forward strand.
CGACGTACCAGAGGAAATGGAGGCTCAAGTAAAGGACGATGATGTCGTAGAAAAGCCGCACGGGGTTCATCAGATAACTTTATCCAGAAACGGGGCCAGAAGCAACATCCCGATCCCCGCGGCCAGCTGGAGGAGCGCCGGGACAAGACAATAACGCAGGAGCTTGAAAAAGTTGGG
>JBAUIH010000155.1:0-4486 GCA_049682755.1 Candidatus Aminicenantales bacterium
AAAAGGGGACACGATATACTGTCACCAAAACCATGTGAATCGGGAAAATATTTCATCTTCCGGATTTAAGGTGATCAAAAAGGCCCCCTTGGCGGCTTCTTTCCCATCTGGCCCGGCATTTCTCGGACGCTTTCTTATCTCCCGCCTCTTTCCAGAGGTTTAGCGCCGCGGCGAAATCCCCCATTTTCTCGCGGGTCCGGGCCAGCCTTTTTTTGTCGGGCGGCTGTTGTTCTGCGTAGAGCGCCAGGGCGGCCGCGTACTCTCCGGACTTGTAAAAGACGTCGCCCGCCTTGTCGAATCTTCCGAGGCCGGCGTAGATGGATGCCGCCTTCTCGGGCTGCCGCGCGGAGGCATAGAATTCGGCGGCTTTTTCGGGACGGCCCGCCCTTTCGCAAACGAGGGCCGCCCGGTCGTAGCGCTTCCCTTTTGCGCACCGCTCCCAAGCATCGGGCAGCCGGCCGTTCCGGTCGCACCAGTCGACGGCCGCCTCGAAATGCTGATCCTCGCCGAGCAGAAAGAAGACGAAATTCCCGGCGCCGACGGTCATCCTCCGCAGGAGTTCCGGGATCCTCCGGCCCCCCTCGAGGAAATAATCGCGGAGCGCCAGCCCGTCCCAATCTTGCCGTTCTTCAAGCCCCGGGATTTCTTTTTTCCATCGTTTTTTGATCTCGAGAAATGCTGACTTGTTGAAAAGATCGAGCCGCCGGACGAAGTCGATCAGGGCGCCGGGATCCCCCCTGCGCTCGAGATAGGAGAGGGACTTTTTCCAGAAGGTTGCCTCGAAGTCGAACCGGGCGAGGAAAGTTCCCCAGGTCCGCATCTCCATGGGGTCCTGAACCCCGGCAAAGTATGCATCCATGAAATCGACCAGCTTGATCCCGATCAACTCGTACGGAATGCCCATGAGTCCCTTCTGCAGGCCGAGCCTCATCTTTTCCAGGAAGAACCGGCCGCCCTCGGCCACGGCATTCTGCGAAAGGCAGATGTCGATCAGCCTGCAGTAATCCCTATAATGCGTGATCCGGCCCCAGGCCTCGAGCGCGCCGGCTTCATCGTTCATCCGCAAAAGACAGAGGCCGATCTCGGGCGGGGTGAACCTCTGGATGGAGAAGAGTGCGAGGGCGCCGGCATAAGAGCCTGCCTCGACGAGTCTCCGGGCTTGAACATATGTCCATTGGGCATCCTTGGCCTTCCGGGCGGCCTGCCGGGCCATGGGAAAGCCCTTTTCTTCATCGGTCGAAGACAGGAGAAAACACTCCGCGGCGCGCCGGTAGTCCTTCAAGCCCTGATAGATCGTCCCCGCCGCCTGGAAATCGCCGGCCAGCTTGAAATGCCGGATGGCCTCGTCGGCATGCTTCAGACGGAGGTGGCATTCGGCCGTCCGGCCGTGATCCTCCAAGACGGTGAACCGGACCAGGGCCCGGAAGTATTTTCGCCGGGCGAACAGACTCGCCGCCTCCCGGCCGAGCCGGACCGCGTCCTTGTCCTTGAGACCCCTGAGGACCTTGACGGCCTTGTCAAGATTGCCCTGGGCTTCGTAGACGGCCAGCAGCTTTTCCTGCTGTCCCGTTTGCTCATAAAGGGCCAGAAGCTGGCCCGACCGGCCCGTTCTTTTCCAAAGGCTCTCGGCGCTTCTGAAATCTCCGCCGCGGAAAAATAACTCGGCCGCCTTGTCGTAGGATTTCAGCCGGCGATAAAGCTTGGCCGCCGCGAGAGGGTTCGAAGCCTGTTCATAGCAGGCCGCGGCCTCCCTGATCTTATTCAGGGGCCGGAGATAGATCCCGGCCATGGCCGCGAAATCCCCGGCTTTGTGGAAACACGCCAGGGCGTCCGGATAGCTTTTCCGGGCAAGATAGAGACGGCCGGCTTCGGCATATCTCCCCTCCCGCTTCAGGACTTCGACCCGGCAGTGAAAAGCCCGCTCCCGGTTTCCGAGAGCCTCCCACAAAGGCAGCGCCTGCTCGAATTCGCCCGCCCGCTCGTAATTCGGAGCGGCCCGTTCCCGGTCGCCCAGGGAGTCGAAATATCTCGCCGCTTCGCCGTAGCGGCCGGCCTTCTCCGCCTCGTACGCGGATGCCTTGGCGAAAAGGCCTTGGTCGCCTCCGTTCTTATAGCATTCGGCGGCCGCCCGGTAAAAATCCCGCTCGAAGAAATAGTGCCCCTGTTCGACCCACTCGGCCGGCGTCGACAAAACGTTCCAAATGCCATGGACATAGCTCCGGTCGGACGTGGCATAGACGCGGCTTTTGAATTCCTCGCTCCCCCAGATCGGGGCCGGGGCGGTGCCGTCATAGACGATCAGATCCCTCTGGGATCGGGTGATGCCGACATAGAGGAGGTTGATTTCGTGCCGGATCCAGGCCTCGTGAACTTTCTTCTGGCTCAGGTCCAGGAGGGATGCCCAGACGTCCTCCGGCCGGCCGCTTTCGCAGAACTTCCAGAGGACGACCGTCTCGAATTCGAGGCCTTTGGCCTCGTTGATGGTGAAAACGAGCTCGGTCCCGAGTTCCCTCTGCAGCCGGGATTTTTCGCCCTCGCTCCGGACGAGGATCGTCCGCCCCGCGCCTGCGGTCCTCAGCAGGTCGAGCATCTCAGGCTCGGAGATCCCCGTCGCGACGGCCACGGGTCGGCCCTTGTACCTCCATTCCTCGCGGCCCTCCTCCGCCCGGATGCCCAGATACTTCTCCTTGAGCTCGAGCAGAACGTTGGAAAGCTCGACGATGCTTCCCGAGCTCCGGAAATTCAGGGAGAGCCGTTTCATCGCCGGGACTTCCAGGCCGCGCTCGAAGTAATGCCGGCGGACCTCCTCCCAGCGGAACCCGGTGGGGTTGACCGTCTGTTTGGTGTCGCCCGCGAAAAAGACGTGCCTGGGGTCGCGGACCAGAGCCAGCAGGAGGCCGATCTGAATATCGGTGAAATCCTGGATTTCATCGCAGGCCACCAGATCGTAGGCAGGGATGAGTCCCTCCCGGGCGGAAACGATATTGAGGACTTCCCTGGAGAGATCGAGCTCGTCCCACATCCCGTCGCTTTTGAGCCGGTGCTCGTACCACTCGATGACCGGATAGATCTCCCGGCGGCTGAACTGGAAATTGGGAGCTTTTTTCTTCCCCAGGAATTCATACTCGAGAAAAGACAAGTGCCTTTTATGAGCCAGCTCCTTGCGTTTCAGGATTTCCTCAAGGGTGCGCTCGAGAAGGGCCAGCAGCCGGCCGCGCCAGGCGTCGTCCGTGACATATCTGAACATGCGGGCGCAGAAAGAGGATATGTCCGTCTGGAGATACTTCCGCACATAGCCCGGGACGGCCTTCAGGGATTCGAGGTCGGCATAAAGGAGGAATTGCTGCTGCAGACGGGAGAAGATGCTCGACTCGGGCTCCCGGTTCCTCAAGGCGCGCAGCGCCCGCTCGAGGACCGTGGTGTCGACCTGAGGAAGCGCGCCTTTCAAGATCGACCGGATTTCTTCCCAGACAAGCACGGGGTCGAATTTCTGATAAAGGGGGTGGGAAGAATACAGTTCCCGGAACCTGCGGAAATCGACTTCCTTGGCGGGGTCGAACGGGCGGCCCGCGCGGGAGGCCGTATCCAGGAGGAGGTCCTTGAAAACCCAGAAATCAGGGACCACCACCCGGGACCTGCCCTCGGCTTCATTGAGCAGGCCTCGATAAAGGCGTTCGGCCAGGAGCTTGAGGTGGCGGTTGAACGAGATGAAGGCGTTTTTCCGCGCCCGCAGGTCGCCCCGGAGGAGATAATAGACGGCCAAGGTCGTCTTTCCGCTGCCGGCCGTCCCGGAGACGAGAACGGGGGGAGGGGATTCGAGAACATCCTTCTGTTCGGGGGTGAGGCAGAGGAAGAGCTCGAGTTCCTCCGCCGTGTAGCTCCGGATCCTCCTCCATTCCGGCTCTTCGACGGGATACCAGCGCTGACTCCCGGACTCGTCTTGGGTCTTTTCGGTGATCGACTCCTGGGTAATGCAGGAAGGCTCCAGGTCCTCCAGGCAGACGTCGGAGAACATCGCCTCCTCATAATCCTCGAACCTCAAAAAGGGGACGTTGGCGGGGATGACCTGACGGAATTGGCGGTCGAGCCGGTCGTGGGTGGCGATGCCCCAGACATAGATGATCAGGTCGCCGGACGGGCGATCGGCCGAGCGGCCGAGGGTAAAGAGCACGCGCAGGTCGGCGTCGGCGGCGACCTCGAAGACGCATTTAGAGGAGAGCCCCCGGAGCTTCTTGGTCCGGAGATTGCCCTCCCAAAGGCCCCATTCGAGGAACTCGAATTTCCTCCGGATTCTCTCCCGGAAGGCGGGAGGCCGGCCGAGAAGGAACCTTTTCACCGTATCGTTGATGAGGACGACGGCCATGGGACATCATTATACCGGGCTCGCCGGCAATTGGCCAAGAAAATGGGGACCGGCGCGGCGAGGGGGCCCGCGGAGGAGGGACGTTCCCCAAAGTGCCACCCTAACATTCGTTCGCCTTCCCGA
>JBAUIH010000156.1:0-19081 GCA_049682755.1 Candidatus Aminicenantales bacterium
CTCCTCTATCCTCCCCCACCGAGGAGGGAGAGGAAAGCCCGAAAACCTCCATTAGCGAAAGAAACGGGGATCGATGTCCCTCACTCTTTTTTGAACACGTAAGAAAACGGGATGGCGATCAGGTTTCCGATGATAAAGGTGACAAAGACGGCCGACATAAATACGACGTAAAAGGGAAACTGCCCTTTCAGGAAAAGCGGCAAAGCGACAGCGACCAGCCAGAGCGGCTTATAAACCAGTTCCAACAGCAAAACAGGAGTGAACTTCAACGGGGAGCGAAGTCCGAGAATAGAGACGAGCCCGAGAGCCAAGAACAGGCTCCCTCCCAGCCCGAGCATGACCGGGTCTTGAGGGGGCAAACGCAAAATAGATTGCGATGTGTTGGGAAGCAGGATCATCCCCAATCCGACGCCGCCGGATACAACAAGGGTGTAAACATACATCGCCTTGAGCCAACCCCAGCGAATAGAAACCTTGCCTTCCATGATTATACCTCCATATTCTTATAATAACCGCTCTTTTGAGCGGATCGTCGCCTTAACAGGAGTCGATGAAAGATTGATTCAATTATAATAAAATGGAACAGGAAATATCAAAACCGGAAAGAGACAGGCCGTTGACGACGGAAGAGCAAGTGTCGATCGCCCAATATGTCAGGGCCATCCGCACCCTCATGTCCAAGGCGATGCTGCGCGACCGGGCGGCGGCGGGCCGGAAGCTCCGCCGACTGGACGAGAAATACGGCCTCTCCCGGTTCGTCAAAGGATCTGATGACGATCGGAGGACTCGCGTATCGATCGCTCCGCCCGCGGGAAGGAGCCTGGTTGAGGAACTCGCGGCCCTGGCCAGACACCTGGAGCGATCGGTGGCCGAGCGGCAGCAACGCCTCCGCCGCCGGCCCGGCGTCCATTATCCTCCGGCCCTCCCGATCACTGCCAAGCGGCATGAGATCGTCCGCGCCATTAAAAACCACCCCGTGGTCATCATCTCCGGCGAGACCGGCTGCGGCAAAAGCACCCAGATTCCCAAGATGTGCCTCCAGGCCGGCCGCGGCTTCGCCGGCAAGATCGCCTGCACCCAGCCGCGCCGGATCGCCGCCATCACCATCGCCCACCGCATCGCCGAGGAGCTCGGCGAGACGGTCGGCCGGTCCGTAGGTTACAAAATCCGCTTCCAGGACAGGGCGGCCCGCGAATCTTATATCAAGGTCATGACCGACGGCATGCTCCTGGCTGAAACCCAATCCGACCGCGGCCTCACCGAATACGACACGCTGATCATCGACGAGGCCCACGAGCGGAGCCTAAACATCGATTTCCTGCTGGGGATCGTCCGGACCCTGCTCGACAGCCGCCCCGAACTCAAGGTGATTATCACTTCGGCGACCCTCGACACCGAAAAGTTCTCCCAGGCTTTTGGGGGCGCTCCCGTCATCCATGTCGGCGGCCGGATGTACCCAGTGGAGATCGAATACATGCCGCCGGAATCCTTCTCCAAGGACACCGACGAATCGGATTATGTCGAAATGGCCGTCCGGGCCGTGGACCGCCTCAAGTCGCGAAAACAGCGGGGCGACATCCTCATCTTCATGCCGACCGAACAGGACATCCTGGAAACCTGCGAGAAGCTCGAGGGAAAACGCTACGCCGCCACGACGGTCCTCCCGCTCTATGCCCGGCTGCCCGCCGCTCAACAGGGTCGCGTCTATTCGGTTTCGGGGCCGAAGATCGTCGTGGCCACGAACGTCGCCGAGACGTCGTTGACGATTCCAGGCATCAGGTATGTGATCGATACCGGCCTGGCCCGCATCTCCCAGTACCAGCCCGGCACACGGATCAACAGCCTGCCCATAAGCGCCGTCTCCCGGGCCAGCGCCGATCAGCGCAAAGGCCGCTGCGGCCGCGTCCAGGAAGGCCTCTGTGTCCGGCTCTACCCGGAGGAAGACTACGAGGCGAGGCCCGAGTTCACGCCTCCCGAGATCCTGCGCTCCAACCTGGCCGAGGTCATCCTGAGGATGATCGACCTCAACCTGGGCATCCCGGCCCGGTTTCCCTTCGTCGACCGGCCCCATCCCCGCAACATCAAAGACGGCTACGAAACGCTCCTCGAACTCGGCGCCATCGAGGAAAGCGGACGCGATTTCGAACTGACTTCGCTGGGCCGGCGAATGGCCCGGGTGCCGCTCGACCCCCGGGTTTCGCGGATGCTTCTCGAAGCCGAGGGAGAAGGATGTCTCCCCGAAATCGCCGTCATCGCTTCCGTCCTGAGCATCCGGGACCCCCGGGAGAGGCCGCCGGACAAGGCGGGCCTGGCCGACCAGGCCCAGTCCTCGTTCGCCCAAGCGGAGTCCGATTTCCTGACACTTCTCAATATCTGGCACCGTTTCCACGGCAACGGCGGGAGCCCGGCCTCAAAAAGCCAGCAGAGAAGATTCTGCCTCGACCACTATCTTTCCTATCCCCGGATGCGGGAGTGGGGGTTCGTCCACGATCAGATCCTGTCCATCCTGACCGAACAAAAAATCTTTGCCGGGCAGGGGGAGCGAAGGGAGATCTCCCCGTCTCTTTACGCCAGCATTCACCGCTCTATCCTCAGCGGGTTCCTCTCCAACATCGCCGTTCACAAAGAAAAGAGTCTGTACCAGGCTGCCAAAGGACGCGAGGTCATGGTCTTCCCGGGCTCGACGCTCTTCGGCAAATCACGGCCCTGGATTGTCGCCGCGGAGGTGGTCCGGACGTCGCGGCTCTTTGCCCGGACGGCGGCCAGGATCAACCCGGCCTGGCTCGAAGAACTCGGCGGCGCCCTCTGCCGTTATTCCCATTCCGAACCGCGTTGGGACAGCGACCGGGGGGAGGTGCGAGCCAAGGAACGGGTCACGCTCTTCGGGCTGGAAATCGTCACCGGCCGGGATGTGCCTTTCGGACCGAAGAATCCGGACGAAGCTCACAAGATATTCGTGAACGAAGCCCTGGTCGAAGGACAGGTGAAGGAGCCGCCGCCCTTTCTTAGGCACAACCTGGGCCTCCAGAAAAAGGTCCGGGAAATGGAAGAAAAGCTGCGGCGGCGCGACATCATGATCGAGGAGACGTCCATCGCCGAGTTTTACTCCCGGCGCCTGTCCGGGGTATATGACCTCCGCGGGCTGGAAAAACGGATCCGGCAGGTGGGAAGCGACGGTTTCCTGAGGATGAGCGAGAAAGACCTCATCCTCCTTCCCCCCGACGAAGCCGAGCTTCGTGATTTCCCGGACGAGTTCCCCCTCGGAGAAACGCGTTTTGCGCTCTCCTACAAGTTTTCCCCCGGCGTCGAGGACGACGGAGTCACCCTACGCGTTCCCTTCGGCCGGATCGCCGCCATTCCCTCGGAAGCGCTGGAATGGGGGGTGCCGGGCCGTTTCCGGGAAAAGATCGCGGCCTTGATCAAAGGCCTCCCCAAGTCCGACCGGAAGCTCCTCATGCCCTTCGCTGAGACCGCCGAGACGATCGCCCGCGAGATGAGGCTCACCGATCCTTCGCTCTACGAAACGCTGGCCAAATTCGTCAAGAAAAGGTTCGGGGTCGACATCCCCGCGTCCAGATGGGCCGGCGCCGACATCCCCGGCCACCTGAAGATGCGGGTGGCGGTCGTCGACCCGGAGGGCCGCGAGCTGGCCGCCAGCCGGAATATCGAGGTGCTGCGCCGGGCCGGCGCCGTTCCCTTCGTCCCGGAGCAATCGGCCGACTGGCAGGCGGCACAGGCCGCCTGGGAAAAAGAGGGGCTGGAGTCCTGGGATTTCGGGCCGCTCCCAGAGAGCGTTCCGTCGGGGACGTTCATGACGGCCTATCCGGGCCTCGAGCCGGGCAAAAAAGGGGTTAACATCCGTCTCTTCAAAACCGCCGGGGAAGCGCTGGCCTCCCATGTCAAGGGCGTTGAAGCCCTCTTGGCGGCCAAATTTTCCAAGGATGTGGAGTTCCTCCGCCGGTATCTTATCGTCTTCGATGAATATGCGACAACCGCGCTTTTCTTCGGCGGCAAGCCGGCGGTTGAAAATAGCATGATGGAGAACATCAAGCGGGAGATCTTCCGGAGGAACATCCGTAGCCGGGAGGAATTCGAGGCCTACGCGGAGACGGTGATGCGGTCCCTCTTCGAAAAGAGCCACGCCCTGCGGGAAACAGTTTTCAAGGTCTTCGATGCCTACCAGAGAGCAGTCCGGATAATCCCGCAGGCCGAACAGGCCGCCGCCTCGAGCCGCGTCGTCCCCGCCCTATGCGAAGAGATCAGAGAGGGGCTTCAATCTCTTGTGCCCAAAAACTTCCTTGAGCTGTATTCGCTGGAGAGGCTCATCCACCTTCCCCGCTACCTGGAAGCGCTGCGAATACGGCTGGAACGGGGAAAGGTCGACCCCGAAAAGGACCGGAAAAAAGCGGGCCAGGTGAGACCGTTCGTCGAGGCCCTTCAAAGAATGGAGAGTGATGACCTTATCGAGAGGAACCACTCAAGGAAAAAAGCGCCGGAAGCTTCGCCGGAGAGAAAGAGACTAATCGACGAGTACCGCTGGATGGTCGAAGAATTCAAGGTATCGTTATTTGCGCCTGAGCTCAAAACGGCCTTCCCGATCTCCCCCAAGCGACTCGCCCTCAAACTGAAGGAGATCGGCGAGGCTCAGAGATGATCGCGAAGGAATCCGGTCATCAGCTCGTAGAGATGGATGGTGGTGTTTTCGCCCTCATGAATCCCGTGCGAGCGGTTGGGGTAGGCCATCATGGTGAAGCGCTTCCGGTCGGCCACGAGTTCGTTGACCAGTTTCTCGAAGCTCTGGTAATGGACGTTGTCGTCGCCCGTCCCGTGGATGATGAGCAGATTGCCTTTAAGCTGTGAAGCATAAGTGATCGGCGAGCCGTTCTTGAAGCCCTCTTCGTTGTCCTCGGGCAATCGCATGTACCGTTCCTGGTAGATTGTATCGTAAAGTCTCTGGTCGCTGACGAAGGCGACGGCGATCCCCGTTTTGTAGAGGTCGGGATACCGGAACATGGCGTTGAGGGTCATCGAGCCGCCGCCGCTCCAGCCCCAGACGCCGACGCGACCGCTGTCGATAAAGGGCCATTTTCGGAGGAGGGCTTTCACCGCCGCCGCCTGGTCGGCGGAAGCGAGGATGCCGATCTGCCGGTAGATGCTCTTCCGCCAGGCCCGGCCGCGGGGCGCCGGCGTGCCGCGGTTGTCGATGCTGGCGACTATGTATCCCTGCTGCGTAAGCATCAAGTGCCAGAGGTAGCGGTTCCCGTCCCAGCGGTCGAGAACTGTCTGGCCGGCCGGCTCCCCGTAAACATAAAAGAGAACCGGGTACTTTTTCCCCGGGTCGAAATCGGGCGGCTTGAGGCACCAGCCGTCGAGCTCGACACCGTCGCCAATGTCGATCCGAAAGAATTCACCAGTCTGCCGCTTGAGCACTTCGACCTTAGCCCTGAGGTCTCCGTTTCCGGCCAGGGTCCGGACGGAAACATGCTTGGGAAGCCGGATGAGCTCGGTGACGGGCGGAACGCCGAACGACGAATACGTATGGAACGCCCACTGGGCGGTCGGCGAGATTTGATAAGAATGTGTCCCCGGCTGGTTCGCCGGGGTGATCCGTTCTGCCTTCCGGCGGCCGTCGAGCCGCGTCCGGAAAAGGCATCGCTGGGTGGGATTGTCGGGCGAGGCCATGAAATAAACCCAACCGCCCTTTTCGTCAACCGCCTCGACGCCGAGCACATCATAACCGCCGGGAGTCACGAGTTTCGGCTCGCCTTGACGAGGGACGTCATAGACATGGCTCCAGCCGTCCCGTTCGCTCACCCAGGTGAACCGCCGGCCGTTGCCCAGCCAATGGACGCTGTCGCAGACTTCGACCCAGCACTCGTCGCTGTCGGTAAAGACGGTCCGGACGCCGCCGCCCGCCGCGTCGCCGATCATCACTTCGTTTTTGTTTTGGAGGCGGTTGAGGCGCTGGATCATGATCTCGCGGGAGTTGGCCGCCCAGTCCATCCGGGCGATATAGTTGTCGCTCGGGTCGCCGGGGATTTCGAACCATCTCACCTCGCCTCCCGAAGCGCCGACCACGCCGACGCGACAGGCCGAGTTTCTCTCGCCGACCTTGGGATACCGGAAAGTGATGACGCGGGGGTAAAGGTCAGCGGTGTTGTTGATCATGTGGAAGTTATTGACGGCGGAACTGTCGAGCTGCCAGAAGGCGATGGAGGCGCCGTCCGGGCTCCAGCGGAACCCGTCCCGCAAGCCGAACTCCTCCTCATAGACCCAATCGAAAGTCCCGTTGATCAGGGTCTCGCTTCCGTCCGTTGTCAACGGGGTGATGCGCTCGGACGCGAGGTCCTCGGCATAGATGTTGTTCCCGGAGACGTAAGCGACCCGGTGGCCCCGGGGTGAGAACTTGGCGAACATCAGGGATTGCGGCTCGAGACCGGCCCCGAGTTTCTGCAGTGTCCCGGCCGCTAAGTCCAGGACCCAGTAATCGCCCCTCGTGTTCTGCCGCCAGACCCGCTGGGAATTGGTGAAAAGGAGCAGCCGTTTCCCATCGGCCGACCATTCGTAGTTGTCAATCGGGAGGGGTTTGGTCTCTCCGGGAGGGATGATCCGCGCCGCCGGAATGAGGACCTCGCGCTTTCCCGTTTCAGCGGAGTAAAGGACGATGTCTTTTCCGTCCTTTATGGCCGCCGAATTCTCCACCGTGGTATAGGATTTCCCGTCCTTCATCCAGCGCGCCAGTCCGTAGCGCGCCGGCAAGAACTCAGACGAGACAAAGAGCCGATCGAGTGTTAGGAGTGACGGGTCGGTCTCATCCTGGCACCAAATCCCAGGACCTAGCATGACTACAGCTAAAACAATAAGGACTCGTCCGGCGACTCGTCTCTTCATTCTCGCCCTCCTCGTTTTCAAATACGGGACATGATATCCAATTTCAAAAAACGACGCCAAAAAAAAGAAAGCGGCGGTTATCGGACGTCTCGTGGTTCTGCCTTCCTCAGTTGTGAGATAATTCGATCGCTCGTGGTCACGAAGGCGAAGCCGAAGGCGAGGTTCAGGAGACTCGCCAAGTGCATCTCCTCGTTGACCGTCCCCGTTCCATCCGCGGGGACGAAAACTCGGTGATCGCGGAAGTAGGCGTCCCGGGCCGTGGATTCGCAGCACAGGTTGGTCATGATGCCCGAGATAACAATGTCCTCGGCTTTGAGGCAGCGGAGGACCGTCTCCAGGTCGGTGTTGTAAAACGCCGAGTAGCGATGCTTGAGGACGACTTTCTCATCCTCGAGCGGGGTGAGTTCCGGGTGGATCTCGCTTTCCGGACTCCCCTCCAGGCACTTTCCCTTCCACCACCAACCCATGATCCCGGCGTCGAGGTCCCGGGGGTGATGGACGTGCCGCGTGAAAATCACGGGGCGCCCCGCCTCCCTGAAAGCTCCGATCAGGCGCTTGAGCCCGGGGATAATGGCCGGCCCGCCGCAGGTGAACGTCGGCGAGTCCGGGTCCAGGAAAAACCGTTGCATGTCGATGACGAGAAGAACGCTTTTCCCCGGGTTCAGGCGCATCTCGTGCCGATTGAAGGGACGGATCGTTGCCAGCCAAGTCTTCGTTTTGGAGGCCATGGTCCGGACGGTCACATAAGATTCCATGATCACACCTCACGCAAGTCGCCAAGGGGTTTCATTATTATCGTATGTCTCGTCGCTTTTTGGAAGAGACACCGGCCGGGAAACGCCTTGCCCGCAATCCCGGATATGCGTAATATAAGGGGGAAAGAGGAGGCCAAAAAGCCCTCATGTCCTTTCTGCTATCGAAAATCGGGGGAGGGAAGCGATCTTGATGTCGCGCCTCTTTCCGCGGATCAAGGCCCGCCCGGATCAAGCCGGCTTCATCCGCAGGGGCCTGGCCTTCTCTTTTGACGCGGTGGTTATCGGCCTGCTGTCCCTGCTGGTGTACCTGGCCATATTCGAAATCCGGGCGGCCGCCTCCGGAGAACGCGGGATCATCTCCCAAGCGTCCCAGGCCCTGAAAGAAGGCTCCGGTTTTTCGATCCGGATGAGAGAGGACAGGCCCGCCGAGAGAGCGCTGAAAGAATCCTTCCTCAAAATATTGAAAGAGAGCATCTCCGAGGCAGAATACGAGCGGGCCGGCAGGATGTCCGCGGAAGAGCTCTACCACGCCTTCGAAAAGGAACTGGTCGCGGCCGGATACAAACACAGATTTATCTATGTCGACGAGGTGTTCAACATCATCAAGGAATATTTTATCAGCCTGCTCTATTTCGTGCTCTTCTTCCGGTTCGGCGGACGCACGCCGGGGAAAAGGCTCTTCCGCTTGAGGGTGGTTGACCTCGAGGGAAAGCCCCGGCTTGGCTGGTATCAGTGCTTCGAGCGTGCCCACGGGTATGTCTGTTCGGGCCTGTTCGCTTCGCTGGGTTTCTGGCAGGTCCTCTGGAACAAGCAAGGGCTGACCATGCACGACAAGATCGCCGGCACCACGGTTATCAAGCTGCCCGAAAAAAAGCGGCCGAGAAAGCCTAAAAAGACGGATGAGAAGCCGCCCGGAAGACAGCCTGACTCCGGCCCCGAAATTCAGCCCGGGAAATAAGCGCCGTCAATCATCTTCTCAGCGACGCTTTGGAGAAAATGTAGTCGGGAATATCGACGTTGAACTGAACGTCATCGAGTATAAATTCGGTTCCCTCGCCGCTCTTAAGCATATCCTTGAAAACGATCGTCCTGGGAACCCATCGGCCTTCCAGGCGCTGAACATCCTTGACCTCGGTCCTTTTCAACAGCTTGCCGCTCTTGGCAAAGCGGTCCTCTTTCAAGGCGACAAATCGTTCTTTATCCACCCAAACCTTCCGGGAATAATAGGCGACGTCCTCCTCTTTGGCCGTCAAATCCAGGATCCAGCAGGCTCGTCCGTCGTACTCCTCTTCGCCGCCGACCTGAGCGGCATAGAGGTCCCTCAGCTTCCGGTCCTCCATAAAATCTTCATAGGAAAGATCCGATCCCATGACCGACTGGCGGAGCATGTGTCCCGATATCCTGATCGTGCGGTCGGTGGAAGGCGAATAGGTCCAGAGCTGGTCCTCGAGCTTGAGCATCTTTGTCCCGGCCTCTCGCGGAGGAGCGAGATATTCGGTGAATGATTTTTCCTCTCCCTGGATCCAGGAACGGGACTCGACGGTCCGGCTGGCCCGGCGTCCATGGATGATCATCCGGGAATGGGAGATCTTGTTATCCGAACCGATGTTTTCATCGACCTTCTGGAGGATCCAGTCGCCCGCGGGCGCCTGCGCTCCCGCGCGGGCCCAAACAGCGATGGCCAGGAACACAAGCAGGAAATGTTTTCTCATGTCTCCAATTCCTTCATCAACTGGGATGTCTGGCGCCGGAAGATCCCCAGCCCTGAGATCGCTGCCCCGAGAAATGTGGCCGCCATTCCGGGGATGAAGCCGATCCCGTAGCTGACCGGCGAAACCTTGGCCCGCATGACGTTGGAAATGAACAGAGAAGCGTTCTTCATCATGAACCCGAAGTCGAGCCCGTGCGACTGAAGATAATAGGATGCGGCCAACCCGACGGCCGTTCCGATGAGCGTTCCCAGGGCCCCGATCATCAGGGCCTCCATGATCATGGTCCCGTAGATGTGGCTTTTTGTCTCACCCATAGCCAGCCGCACGCCGATCTCGCCGTAACGGCGCAAGCTGCCCATCAGTCCCGCGTTCCAGAGGACGATCGACATGACGGCGATAAAAACGACCAGAACCAGGCTAGAGAACATCTCCATCATGGCCAGAAGGTCCGCCATTCCCGCCTGGTTGGAGAGCGTATCCATAACCGGCGCGAATTCGTCGGGATCGCCGCTCCAGTCGGAGTTGAACTGGGCCGACATTTCCCCCACCCGAGGGTCGCGATAGACGAAATCCCCGAAAAAACCAAGGATCTCCCCGGCCGCGTCCTCCATATCCAGGGCGGCCCGGATGGCGGCGATATCGGCGATCATCGCCCCGCGGTCCATGGCCTCGACGCCGAAGCGGATGGTTCCGGCCACGGTGAAATTGGCGATGGCCATGCTGCCCTGCATGGTGACGCTGATCAAGGTGGCCATATCCCCAGGCTGGACATTCAACCGGCGGGAGAAATCCTCGCTGACGAGGATCTCTTCGGCGCGCTGCGGAACCCGGCCGCGCACCAGCACGTCCTCCAGCTTGAAAATCCCGGGTTCAGGACTCTGCGCGGACAAAAGGTCAACGGCCAGGCCCATGACCGGGCCCTGTTCTCTGGTCTCCCCGGCAGCATCCGGTATGTCCAGAAGCCCGCCGAACCGGATCCGGGGAGTCCAAACCATGCCGGGATACTTCGCCCGGAGTTCCTCCAGCAAAGATTGCACCCCGACGAAAGCCAGGTCGTTGGGAACCTGGTCCGCCTCGCGGGCGTAAGCCCGGGACATGATCTTGACATGGCCGGTGTTGAAGCGGGCGCTGCTGTCAATAAAATTGAATTCTGCGCCGTTGATCCAGTTGTACAAGAAGACCGTGAGCATAACACCGATAACGACGGTCAGGATAGGGAAAAGGCTGCGCGAGCGGTCCCGCATCAGGCCTTTGAATAGAAACTTGATCATGACATCCGTCCCCGGAGGGCATCCGTCGGCTTCAACTTGGCGATCTTTCTGGTCGGCAGGAAACTGACGATGGTCGTGATCATCAGGACGAGGAGCGTGGTCCCGATCACGAGCCCCACGCTATAGACCGGAAAGAGCTTTTCTCCGATGGCGAACCCGTAGCTGTCCATTCCTTCAGGCAAAGCCCATCCCTGGCGTGCATACCAGGTCAAAAAGGGAATTCCGTAGAGCGCGGCCACGATGGCCGCCAAGACGCCGTGCAGGGCCCCTTCCAGCGTGAACAGCCGGATCACCCGGCCACGGGTGAATCCCAGAGCCATGAGCGTGCCCATCTCCTTTTTGCGGCGGAAGATGGAAAGAACCTGGGTGTCGAAGATGGCCAGCATGGCCAGCAGGATCAGCACCACATACAGAATCGTGGCTCCGGCGCTCTTCATTTGGACCAGTTGCTTGATGTCGCTGAGGAGGAAATCGAGGTCCCGGAAGACCCAACCGGGAACCGCCGGTCGCTCGATGGAGCCGGGGGCGACCACAATCAGGCTGGCCTCTCCCGCCATCCCGGCCAAATGGCGGAGTCGATCCAGAGGGATCCAGATTTGTCCCTGGTCGATCGTCTGGACAACGGTTTTCATCACCTGGACGATCTCCACATCCCGGGCATCGAATGTCCCGTTGGCATCGCGCCAGCGCAGGGTCACCGTGTCCCCAACCGTCAAACCCGTGCTCTTGGCCATGCGACTCCCGATCAGGGCCGGGAAACGGTCATCTCCGGTCTTCAAGAAACGAGTGGGCAGTGAGAGAACCTTCTGATCCGGATCAATCCCCTTAATGAGGACAGGGTGGATGCGTCCTTTGGGATAGAGCGTCCCCTGAACCACCAGGATGGGTGTCGCTTGACGGGTCTCAATCATCGCCTGCAGATCGTCGGGGATGACCGCATGGGCATCTTCGAGGGAAAGAACATCAAAGGGATCGTATTTTCCCTGCCAGTATTGGCCTCCGCCCAGGATCGCATCCACCGAAGCCCGCTCCGCCTGATCGTTCATCCCCTTGTACAGGCCTTGCGTCCAGATGATGACCACGAAGGCGAGCGAAAGCACAACCACGTTCAGCCAGGTTCGCAGGCCGGCCCCCAGGATATTGCGCAGCGCCAGCTTGGGGATGATCACCTCTTCTCTTCTCCCGGCCGTTGCGGCGCCATTATCTCGTCCTTGGCGACGGCCCCGTCAAACAGGGTGATCTTGCGGCGCAGGAAATCGATCACTTTCTGATCGTGGGTCGCAAAAATAAAGGTGGTTCCCAGGTCCCGGTTGAGGCGCTCCATCGTTTGCAGAATATGGCGGGAGTTTTCCGCGTCCAGATTGGCCGTGGGCTCGTCCGCCAGGATGAGGGCCGGCCTTTTGACGACCGCGCGGGCGATGGCCACCCTCTGGCTCTGCCCGCCGGATAGCTGGGCGGGTTTGGACTTGGCGCGATCGGCGAGCCCGATCCAAGCCAGCGAGTCCATGGTCATTCGTCGCCGCTCCTCGGCGGAATAGTCGAGAAGCAACAGAGGAAACTCCACGTTCTCGAAGACCGTATAGACGGGAAGCAGGTTGAAAGTCTGGAAGATAAACCCGATGTGGCGGTTGCGGAGTGCGGCCGCCTGCTTGTGCGAGAGGTCCTCCACCTTCCGGCCCATGACCACGGCGCTTCCGGACGTCGGAGAATCCAGCGAGCCGATGATGTTGAGCAGAGTCGTCTTCCCCGAACCGCTCGGCCCGACCAGGCCGGTGAACTCGGCTTTCTCGAATTTGAGGTTGACCCTGCCCAGGGCCTTGATCTGGTGCTCTCCCAGGGAATAGGTCTTGACTAAATCGCGGGTCTCGATCAGATACGTATTCTCCATTCCTGCCTCGACTGTGCTAGTAGTTAAAGACGACCATCAGCTGGATCCCCTTGCCGGAAAACGGGTTGGTGCCCGCCTGAGTCGGATAGATCAGGAAGGCATCCGGATTCCAGAAGGCGATGATATTGAAACGCCAGCGGTCATAGGTCCGCTGCCAGCTCAGAAACCGGTAAAACTCTTTTTCCTTCCAATCATAGTAAAATATGGCCGTCAGATCAACGAACACACTCACGGGATAGCGGAGAAAGAGCGCGGTGAAATCGACTCCTTCTCCCTGCCTGAACGCCTTTTCGCTGCGGTCCATCCGGAGGTGCTCGGCCATGATATTCAACCCATTTGCCAAGCCCAAGGTGTAATCGGCACCGAAGGCGTAGGCGCGTTGCCAGGGCTGCGGCAGAAAGTCGCTCTCCTGATGGGTCAGTGTCCCTTCGAACCAGAGGCCGATCCCGAGGTCCCATTTGCCGTCCAGACCGATTCTCGATTCAGGAACGCGCTCCCCGGGTAGGGCGATCGGCGCCTCCGGCACGGGGATGAGGTCGAACCGCCGGTGGTGATAGGTCACGGCCAGCTCTCCGGTCAGGAGCGGGAGCTGAAGCCTTCCCCCGTATTCCGCGGCATCTTTGGCGGTCGCGACTGATTCCCACCCTTTGGGGGATTCGTTCCCGTAGAGACCCCAGACCCAGATATTGGCGTTATTCTGAAAATAGTACCGGACGAGCAGGGCATAGACACCGTCGGTCAACTGGAGAGGGTCCCGGGGATCGAGGCTGTCGAACCACATCAGCGCCCGCAGGAGTGAGGCCGAGCCGAAATTGATTTTCTGAAGCCCGAGGCGGGCCTCGAACCGGGACGTGGACAAACGCAGCCAAAAACGGTAAGGTTTGACCTCCCCTTCAGTCTGGATATCCTGGCCGGGACGGAACTCGGCGATGCCGTAACCGTTCAGCGATAATTCCGCATCCAGAGAAAAAGAACCCGAAATTCGTTGACTGAGGGAAAATTCGGGGATGAAGCGTCCGCCGAGCCGGGTGTCCGAGGCCCGCTCGAAGTTATCGAACAGCCAGAACGAGATAAGGCCTTTATACCCGAAGGTCAGGGCGGAGGCCGGGGCGATTGTCGCAATAACCAGGCCAAAAAGGACAAGGGATCTCTTCAGCCGTATCCCCGACTTCCCTGGGCTGAAGGGGGCAGAATTCAAGTTCTTCATTTTTCTATGAATAGCAAACGTTTATTATACACGGAAGAGATCGCCGGGAAAAACGGCCGGCCGCCTTCAGAACTGATACTCCCTGAAGTTGAGGCCCTTTTTCTTCAGACTGACCCCCATGCTTTTTTCCAGTTTGGCAACGGCAATCTGGTAATTGATCTTGGCTCTGATCTCACTGACTCTGGCATTGGCGAGATCCCTTTGATACTGAAACAGCCATTCGTTTCCGACCAATCCGAGACTGTATCTCTCTTCTTCTGCCCTCAACTTTGTCTCCGTCAATTCCCGGTATCGGGAAGCCGTTTGAATCTGCTCTTCACGATTCTTCATCTCTTTATACGCCTCCAGAACGCCGTAATAGACGCCCTGCTCGATCTTTTTCCTTTCCAGGAGCTTTTTTTCTTCCTCAAGCTTGACCCTGGCCAGGCCGGCTCTCGAGAAAAGCGAATCCAAGGGGAGGGTGAGGTTGAGGGTCACATACCAATTTTTATACTTGAGATCGAAAACATCCTTGAAGGAATCGATCCTGCTCCCCTTGACCTTGCCGACCACCTCGCCCGAGTACGGATCGTCATCCTTGTAGACCAAGATATCACCGGACTGCCCCGGATACCATAAGGAAGCCCGCAGGTCCAATTGGGGGAGCAGTTGGTTTTTTTGATAGCTCACGTCCAGTTTAGCGCTCTCGATTTCCTTCAACGATTTTTCCAATTCAGGGCTTTCCGCGTAGGCCGCTTTCAACGCGTCCTCAAAGCTCAGGCCGACCTTCTCTAAATCCGGACTGTCCGAGGGGATCAGCGCTTTTAGGGAGATCAGGCCTTCCGGAGGGAAATTCAGCAGGCTTTTCAGCCGATCTTCGGAAGCGACGACCTGCGCGCGGCCGGATAAAACATAATTCTCGTAGTTGGCGACTTCCGCTTCCGTCCGCAAAACGTCCAGGGAAGACTTGACGCCGGTCCTGGCGCCTTCTTTCTCCCTCGTCAACCGCTCCTTGTTCTGGCTGAGGGTAAGTTCATACACTCTCAGGTTTTCGATGGCATCGACGAGGTTCCAGTAGGCCTCTTCCACATCGTAGACCTTTTGCAGCAGGTTCGACTTAAGCCCGATCACCGAGATGGCCAGTTGGTTTTGAGCTTTTTTTATCTCCATGTTGGCGATCTTCGGCCCAAATCCCTTCAGCAAAGGCTGGATGAAATCCAAACTAAACTCGCCGCTGTAGCTCGGATTTACAAGAGTTAGGGCTCTCGTCGTATCCGAACTCGAGGTGAGGAGGGACAGTTCGAGCTCCCCGCCCGTGAAAATTTTTTGCGTCACACCGACATTGTATCGATAGGTCCTATCCAGATAATTGACCCCCTGGACGGCCCAATTCGTCAGGTAATTGTAATTATAGTTGAAATACCCGAGCCTCAACTGCGGCCAGTAGATGTCCTTCTGCTGCTTGAGGGAGAACGAGGAAATCTCCGGTTCGATCGCCTGGACGGCGATATCGAGATTGGCTTCCAACGCTTTCAATAAACAGTCCTTGAGAGTGAGCTTGATTTCCTCAACCGGCCGCACTTGCGCCCCGGCAAAGCTCAACCCGAAAAAAAACAGTCCCGCGATAATCAGCGCTTTTTTCATGCTTCCCTCCTGAGACATGATTCCTCCTACCCGATACTACGGCCAAAGGCACCCGATCGTTTCGCCGGCTCCAAAGGCGAGGGCTTTAAGGACGTAAGTCGAACCGGGTCTCGTCTCGAATTCAAGAACCCCATCCTTCGGCTGCAGAGTCCGGGGCTTCGAGTCTTCAGAACTCAGAAAAAATCCTCCCTCGGCCCGGATGCGGCAGGTGTTCCCGTTCTTAGATTTGATGACGGCGCGCTTGAGCTTTCCATCGCCCCAATCAAAAGACACCTCGAATCCGCCGCGGGCGCAGAGTCCCTTGGCCTCACCATCTCCCCAGGATGCAGGTAACGCCGGGAGGAGGGAAATCGCGTCTTCATGGGACTGGAGGAGCATCTCGGCGACCGCCGCGGCGACGCCGAAAGTCCCGTCCACCTGGAGGGCCCGCGAGCAGATGGAAAACAGGTTGGGGAGGGTGTAGTTATGAACGCAGAAATTGAAATTCTCCATCGCCTTGTCGGGTTTCGCCAGCCTCGCCCAGCCGGCCATCTTCCAGGCCGAGGCCCAGCCGTTGCCCTTGAGGCCGCGCTGCTCCAGGACGACCCGGCAGCCCTCCGCCAGCTTGGGCGTGCGCCTGAGAGAGATCTGATTCCCCGGGAAAAGGCCATAGAGATGGGAGATATGGCGGTGGCTTTTTTCTTTCTGCCCCCAATCCTCAAGCCACTCTTGAAGGTCTCCGTTCTTCCCGATCTGCATGGGCGCAAGGCGCGCCCGTTTTTCCAGCACGTCTTTGGCGAAATCCCGGTCTATCCCGAGGACTCCGGCCGCTTCCGCAACGTAGCCAAAAAGGTCGTTCAGGATCTGCATGTCGATCGTCGATCCGGCGCAGATGGTGGTGCCCGGACTCATCCAGGCGCAGACCTCGTCGTAAAACGGGTCATTTCCCGGCCGGGCCGGAAAATTCTCGGGCGAGGTCGAAGGATTGGTGACCAGCCAGCCGTATTCGGGGTGCTCGACCAGGAAATCCAGGAAAAACTCCACACTGCCTTTCATCAGCGGATAGGCGTCCCGCAGAAATTCGGCGTCTCCGGTGAAGAGATAGTGCTCCCAGAGATGGGTGCAGAGCCAGGCGCCCCCGGTCGTGAACGCGCCCCAATCCGGCCCGTCCATGGGCGCGGCCACCCGCCAGAGGTCGGTGTTCTGGTGGAAGACCCAGCCGCCGGCGCCATAATGCTCGCGGGCGACCTCCCGGCCTTGCTCGGTCAATTCCTTGATCATCCGGAAAAGCGGCTTTGTGCACTCGCTCAGGTTGCCGACCTCGGCCGGCCAGTAGTTCATCTCGGTGTTGATGTTGGTCGTGTATTTCGAGTCCCAGGACGGATTCATCGATTCGTTCCAAATGCCCTGGAGGTTCGCCGGCTGGGTGCCCGGCCGCGACGAGGAGATGAGGAGGTAGCGTCCGAACTGGAAGCAGAGCGCGGCCAGGGCGGGATCGTTGACTGCGTCGAAGGCGGCCAGCCGTTCGTCCGTGGGCAGGCCGGAGGCCGTCCCGGCCGGGAGTCTCAGGGAGGCTCGCCGGAACAAGCGGCGATGCTCCACAATATGCGTGGACTTGATGTCCTCATAGAATCTCTTTGCGGCCGCCTCCAGGACGGCATCGACTCGGGCCCCGGGGTCCCCGCTGACATCTTTATAGTTCGCGAAATTGGTCGCCGCCGCCAGAAACAAGGTCACGGAATCCGCGCCGGCGACCTTCAGGTACGGTTCATCCATGATGATCCGGCCGCCCTTCGACACCGCCTTGAGCCTCGCTTCGTATCTGAGCTTGCCTTCGACGCCGAGATAGTCGGCCGATTTGCCCCGGAGGACCAACCCGTCCTCGCCGTATCCGCCCATCCGGAAGTAGTCGGTGGCATAGTTGGAGTGGGCCTCGTTACGGCAGCCCCTGAGCTCGGCGGTGAGATCGATGCATCCCGGCTGGCTAGCGGTCAGCCGCACGACGATCACCTGGTCAACGGGGCTGGAGAAAACCTCCCGGACATAGCGGACGCCAGCCTGGACATAGCTCACGGTGACGATCGCCGAGTCGAGGTCGAGCTCCATACGGTAATCCCGGATTTCGCCCTCGGCGGCGAACTTCAGGATCAAGTTCCCCAGGGATTGATATTTCTGCTGCTCCACTGGGTAGCCCATGAGATGCCGTCCGAAGAGCCGGTGAGCTTTGATGTATTCACCGTCAAATATCAACTTCTGAATCTCGGGTAGTGCCTTGTATCCCTCCTTGACGGTCTGGGAATACGGCCCCCCGCTCCAGTAGGTCTCCTCGTTGAACTGGATGCGCTCCTCGTCGGTCTTTCCGAAGACCATGGCGCCCAGCCGGCCATTGCCGACAGGGAGCGCCTCGGTCCACTTGGCGGCCGGGCGCTTATACCAGAGCTTGAGGTCGGACCAGCCCTCCTCATCGGCCGCGACGACCTCCCCGCCCGAACGCTCCGCTCTTTTCCCGCCCGCCGGGACCGGAGAGTCGATTCTCATGCCCAAGCCCAGGACGATAAGAGATAGAACAGCGGCGGCAAGATATGGACTCAAAGCTCGCTTGTTCATAATCGTTCCTTTCCTCTCGCTCTCTTCACTCCAGACCGTACTCCTCTTACACCAGAACCCCGCCCGATTCAAGCCGCCCCGGTTCTCCTTTCCTCAATCCGTCCGGGCGGGCCTTTTCGTCAAGACGCGGAGAGGGAATCAAAGGAAACTTATCGGCCGATGGACTCCGAAGCTCAAGACCCGCTGGCCCTCCCGCATCCAGTTTCTTGAAGACGAACGATGAGCGGTCTTCCCGAGGCTGGCCGGTCAGCGTCGCCCTCTTGATATTGCCTTAGACCTGGATTACGATTCCCCGGGAATGGTTACTCCGGCTGGACCGGCAATCCGGACGTGGATAGTCTTCGGGCTTCTTTTCTCCATGATGACGGCGTGCGGGCCGGCCCAAAAGGAATCCGCGATGGAACAAGTTGACGCTCTCTTTTCCGGACTGATCTCGGACCGCGAGCCCGGAGTGGCCGTTCTCGTCGCAAACGACGCGGGCGTGATCTTTGAAAGGGGGTATGGCGTCACAGATCTCCGGGCCAAGACACCGATAAGCCCCCGGACGAATTTCCGGCTGGCATCGGTCACGAAACAGTTCACGGCCACGGCCGTCATGCTGCTCGTTCGCGAGGGAAAACTCCGGTATGAAGACAGCCTGACCGATATATTTCCCGAATTCCCCGAATACGGCCGCGCCGTCACCATCCGCCATCTTCTCAACCACACTTCCGGTCTCCCCGATTATGAGGACTTCATGCCCCCGGCGGATCCAACGTTTCCCATCGACCGGGTTCAGATCAAGGATGAGGGGGTTCTCGAGCTCCTGAAAAAAGAAAAGTCCGGAAAGTTCGTCCCGGGCGTAAAGTGGGCCTACAGCAATTCCGGCTACGTGGCTCTGGGCCTCCTCGTCCAGAGAGTCTCGGGCCGGCCTTTCGCCGAATTTCTACGCGAGCGCATCTTCGCTCCCCTGAAGATGGAAGGCACGCTGGCCCATGAAAGCGGCAAGACAGACGTGCCGAACCGGGCCTACGGACACACCCGGGAGGGAGGCCTCTGGCGCGAAACGGACCAGAGCCCGACCTCGGCCACTCTCGGCGACGGAGGCGTCTATTCCTCGGTCTCGGACCTCCTGAAGTGGGAAGAGGCCCTGCGCCGGCGCACCCTGC
>JBAUIH010000157.1:0-1504 GCA_049682755.1 Candidatus Aminicenantales bacterium
GCCCGAGACCGCCTACCACATCGAAAACTGGATCGAGTGCATCAAGAGCCGCAAGCCCTGCAACGCCGACATCGAGATCGGCCAGCGGGCGACCACGCTCTGCTACCTGGTCAACATCGTGCGGGACGTCGGCCGCGTAGGCGAGGTCCTCAAATGGGACCCGGCCGCCGAAAGCTTCACTAACTGCGACGAGGCCAACAAGCTGCTCGCCCGCCCGCGCCGCAAGGGCTGGGAACTGCCGCAGATCGGCTGAAAACTCGGGCAAGATGTTCCGAATGGTCGGCTACGGGCCCGATCCTGGACCGGGCACCATCAACTGCGCCGGAGAACGATCTTCCCCGAGGAGCGGCATATTACCTTGCCAGCGTTCGCGGAATGCGGGATGCCGGCCGCAGCTTGCGCGGCAAGAGGACCGGGATTCCGTATTAGTTTCAGTTCATTTTCTTCGCTGCCGCTTGGTGCCCAGGATGAACTTCACCTTGAGGGCTTCCAGCATTTCGAAGGTATTGACGTACTTCACGTCGAACTCAAGGCATACGTTGGGGATCGGAACCTTCTTCTTCACATCGCGTGCGTACTCTTCGTGCGTGACAACGATAAGCGCGTTGACTTTGGCATACGCGATCAGCCAACCGTCTGCCGCTGACGCAAACTCCGCCTTGGCCGCTGGCGTGAATTGCGATTCAGAGTTTACCCAGGCCGCCATATCCCGAAAGGCGTTGACTACGGCTTGGTCTTGGGTCTTCTTGAAGAATGTGCCAGGGACCGTATCCTTTGCCCAGTCACTGAGGGGATCGGGTTCACCATCCGGTTCGTTCCGCATCTTGACAAGTTCGTCGCGTACCCTGTCGATACTGACGATATAGCCCTTGCTGTGCTCTACAACCAGGGCTCTCCAGAACCCCGGACACACGTCGAAGCCGTAATACTTGTTCTTGGCTTCGATAAACACATTCGCATCGAGAGCATACCGTTTATTGCCGCTCATCCTTCATCCTCTGTAGAACGATGTCGGCGTAACGGCTGAAGGTTTCGCCCTTGAGATCGGTGAGTCGGTACGCATCGCGATACAAGATGCGACCTTCACGGGCGGCGCGAACCACGGCACTCGCAAAACGTCGGCCCAAGCGAACATCCTGGTTGCGGTAGAAGTCGCCTCCGCCCTTCTTCCGCTGGTTCGCCTTTCGCCGTTGCCAATCCTTTTTATCCTTCTCGTAGAACTCAAAAAACTCTGGCCTACTTATGAGTCGCAAGTCGAGGGCACGACGAGCGGCGACGACCGGGCTGACTTTGAACCAACCGGCCACTGTGTGAAACGGGTGACCAGTCGCATTGGCTTCACCCCAGCGTTCGGTCAGCTTGTAGCCAGGGATCAGGAACTCGGCGGCGACGCGGTTGCAGAATCGCTCCCCCTCCTCGTTCGATGACATCATGTTGACGAGGTTGAATAGCCCATCCGTACCAAGCCAGACATGGGTTAGTTCGTGGGCCAGTGTGAACATCT
>JBAUIH010000158.1:0-1829 GCA_049682755.1 Candidatus Aminicenantales bacterium
TGGGTATGCCGGCCGAGAACGCGGCCATCAAGCACGGCATCCACCCTCAGGAATGGACCCTCGACAACATCGCCCACATGAAGAGGCAGCTTCAACGGCTGGGATTCGGCTACGACTGGTCCCGGGAGGTCAACACCTGTCTTCCGGAATATTACCGCTGGAACCAATGGATCTTCCTGAAAATGTTCGATCGCGGGCTGGCTTACCGGAAGAAGAGCTGGGTCAACTGGTGCCCCCAGTGCCGGACGGTCCTGGCCAATGAGCAGGCGGCCGGGGGGGCTTGCTGGCGCTGCGATTCCAGCGTCGAACAGAAGGAGATGAACCACTGGTTCCTGCGGATCACCGCCTACGCCAAGGAATTGCTCGAGGGCCATGCGGTGCTCGAGAAATGGCCCGAGTACGTCCTCTTGATGCAGAAGAACTGGATCGGGGAGAGCGAAGGAGCTCACATCTCGTTCCCCATAAAGGGCTCCCCGCAAACGATCGAGGTCTTCACCACCCGAATCGACACGATCTTCGGCGCCACTTTCATGCTCCTTTCACCGGAACATCCGCTCAGCCGGGAGTTGCTGGCGGGAGCGCCGGAAAAAGAACGGCAGCGCCAGGAGATGGCGCGGGCCGTCCGGGACGCCCGGATGAGGAAGAAAGAGGGTGAGGCGGAGAAGGAAGGGATAGACACGGGCAGGAAAGCGGTCAATCCGTTCTCCGGGGAAGAGATCCCGATCTGGATCGCGAACTATGTGCTGATGGACTACGGGACGGGGGCCGTCATGGCCGTTCCCGCTCACGACCAGCGCGACTTCGAATTCGCCCGGAAATATAACCTGATCATCCGGCCCGTCATCGCGCCTCCCGGCAATCCCGTTCTCGAGGAACCGCAAGAGGCCGCGACCGCGGACTACGGCCTCCTGGTCAATTCAGGCGAATTCTCCGGCCTCAGTTCGCGGGAGGCCATGCAGAAGATGACCGATCATGCCCGGGAGCGCGGTTTCGGGCGGAAGAGCCTCACCTACAGGCTGCGGGATTGGGGCATCTCCCGGCAGCGGTACTGGGGCACTCCCATTCCGATCATCTACTGTGACAGTTGCGGAACAGTGGGCGTTCCTTATGAAGACCTTCCCGTGGAGCTGCCTGTTGATGTGACCTTCACAGGGGAGGAAGGATCTCCCTTGGAAAGAGCTCCCGAATTCGTCATAACGGCCTGTCCCAGATGCGGCGGCCGGGCGCGGCGGGAAACGGACACCATGGACACCTTCTTTGATTCTTCATGGTATTTCTTCCGTTATCTCTCGCCCCATAAGCAGGATGGCCCTTTTGATCCCGCCGACGCCTCCTACTGGCTTCCCGTGGACCTGTACATCGGCGGTGTCGAACATGCCATTCTCCATCTCATTTATGCGCGTTTCTTCACCAAAGTGCTCAGAGACCTGGGCTGCTCGCCGGTCGATGAACCCTTTCCCCATTATCTCGCCCAGGGCATGGTCACCAAGGACGGCGCGGCCATGTCGAAGTCGAGGGGCAACGTGGTCGACCCCGACGAGATCGTTGACAGATACGGCGCCGATTCCCTGCGGCTGTTCATGCTCTTCGCTTCGCCTCCCGAGAAGGAATTCGCCTGGGCCGAAGACGGGATCGAGGGGGCGTTCCGCTTCCTCAACCGGGCCTGGGCCTTTGTCGAGGAAAACGGGGATTTGTTTGGGAGCGAGGCGAAATCTCCGGAAAGTCCCGGGCAGCCCGACGGGATGAACCTTCTCCGGAAAACGCACCAGACGATCCGGAAAGTGACCGAGGACATAGAAAAAAGATACCACCTCAACACGGCCATCAGC
>JBAUIH010000159.1:0-2791 GCA_049682755.1 Candidatus Aminicenantales bacterium
ACGGTGCTCGAGATCTTGCGGGCGTACTACCGCACCTGCCGTCCGAAGGGAGATTGGCTGTTTCCGAACATGACGCGGAAATATCCGATCCATTCGACGACGGTCCAGCGCGCCTGCCGCCAAGCAGCGCTGGTGGCGGGCCTGCGAAAGCGAGTAACGACTCATACTCTGCGTCATAGCTATGCCACGAGCCTCCTCGAGATGGGCGTCGACCTACGAACGATTCAGGTTCTCCTGGGCCATACGAGCCTGAACACGACATCGATCTACCTTCACGTTGCCATAGGAGCCAAGCCGGAAGCCGGGGCAAAGTCGTCTC
This sequence comes from Candidatus Aminicenantales bacterium, assembly GCA_049682755.1. Lineage (GTDB taxonomy): Bacteria > Acidobacteriota > Aminicenantia > Aminicenantales > UBA8522 > UBA8522. The sequence goes on from JBAUIH010000159.1 coordinate 320, forward strand.
GTGAGGTACCCGACGTGCTCAAAAGGACCCGGACCGAGAGCCAGAACGATACGACACCGAAAACGAAAATCAAGACGAAGAAGTGAGCAAACATCGGCCCGAAGTGGCCGATGTCATTCGCGAGCACGGTGCGGCGTTTCTGGAACGCCATCGCCCTTCAAGAGAGCAACGTCGCGTTCTGACGGACCTCGTGCAGTGCCGGACGGCCGTCCTCGGTGGTCACGCGAAAAAGTGCGACCAGTGTGGACACATCGTCTGTGTCTACAACTCCTGCCGTAACCGGCATTGTCCGAAATGTCAGGGCGCGGCTCGTGCCGCGTGGCTTGAGGCCCGTCAGCAAGAGCTTCTCGACGTCGAGTACTTCCACGTCGTTTTCACCCTTCCACACGAACTGGCTCCACTGGCACTCCAGAATCGCCGCACCGTCTACGCCCTGTTGTTTCGGGCCGCTTCGGAAACCCTTATGACCCTCGCCCAAGATCCAAAGCATCTCGGCGCCAGGATCGGCTGCCTTGCCGTCTTGCACACCTGGGGACAGAACCTTCTCGCGCATCCTCACCTGCACTGCGTCATCCCGGGCGGCGGGATGAGTCCCGATGGTGAACGCTGGGTGAGTTGTCACGACGGATTCTTCCTCCCGGTGCGCCTCTTGAGCCGATTGTTCCGCGGAAAGTTTCTCGCGATGCTGCTACTCGCCTACGAGCAACAACACCTCGAGTTCCACGGCCACCTCGCCGAGCTCCAACATCCCAAGGCATGGGAGGGATGGCTCGAGCCCCTACGCAACAAAGAATGGCTCGTTTACGCTAAGCCCCCCTTCGGAGGGCCTCCCCAAGTCCTCAAATACCTCGCCCGTTATACTCACCGCGTCGCTATATCCAACCGTCGGATCCTCTCCTTCGACAACGACCGCGTCACTTTCACCTGGAAGGACTACGCCAGCGGCAATCGAAGACGCATCATGACCTTGGACCCCCACGAGTTCCTCCGTCGGTTCCTTCTCCATGTTCTCCCTTCGGGCTTCACCCGCATTCGATACTTCGGCTTTCTCGCAAACCGAAATCGAGCCGAGAACGTTCTTAAGGCACGCCGCCTCATCCAAGAGCACCGCGCCGACGGGAACGCGAATGCCTCAATCGGGCCCCCCTCCTTCGAACCGTTCCTTCCGCTCCACAGTGCGACCGGTACTGACGACATCGAACTCTGCCCAGAATGCAAGAATGGCCGCCTCATCCTCATCCTACGCGTCGACTATCCCGGCAGACACGAAATCTCGAGCTTCGATTCCTCGTGATGACCAAAAAACACGGGCGACAACACCGCTTTGGCCGAGCACCTCACTCGGCTTCGCCCTCGAGCTGTGCCCGCCCCTCCTGCTGCGATTCCGATTCCGGCGAACGCACGGGCCCAATCCCTCTCCGGCGTCCTCGCTGCTCACCGCCGAGGCTCAAGGTGACCCACGCAGTTTCATGAAACTCCTTCCCCCTCCCATACAACCCCCATAGCTTTACTTCCCGCGGTTCGTCCAACGGGATTGTGATCCAGAGCGCCTTCAGATCCTGCCAATGCTGACTTTTCTTCTTGATGCGCTCTGGATACAATCCTTACGTTAGACCGAATCGTTGCCACGATGTAACATCGAGCATAGAGGACCGCCGATGAAATACAAGGTCGTGCTGCAGGAGTCGGACGAAGGTTTCAGCGTGTCCGTTCCCGGGCTTCCCGGGTGTTGGTCTCAGGGTCAGACCGAGGCCGAAGCACTCGACAACGTACGCGATGCCATCAAGGAGTACCTGTCCGTCGTATCGGAGCTGACGGCGGGGGCCACCGTTCGGGAGGTCGAGGTTACGGTTTAGGTGCCGAAGATACCGGGGATCTCCCACACGCGCGCCGTTCGCGCTCTCGAGAAAGCCGGGTTTCGAGTTGCACGTGAGGGCAAGCACATCGTCATGACGGACGGCAAACGAATTCTCACGATACCTCGCGCGAACCCCGTGAATGCCTACACCATGGGCGGTATCGTCCGAGACGCCGGACTTTCAGTCGAGGAATTTCGCAAGCTCATTTGAGAATCGGTCTAACTTCGGCTTGGAGCAGACGGCACATCGCCTTCGGCGAGGATCGAGACACTTGGAAGAAGAGGCTGGCCTTCGTGAGCGGTGTTCCCGTGCCGCTGCTCAAGCCGCGTGTTAGACGACGACTCCCGTGGACGCGCATCAGCCTCCACTCGTCCTAGCCAGCGCCAGGGTGATTGCGTACGCGATCCTCGATGACCAGATAGAGTACACAGGTCGCACGCTGATCGTAGTGGGTCGACTCGAGGACCTGAGCGGCGAGAGCGCGAGACCTCTGGGCCGAGTCCCGTGTCTGGCAATCTGCGAGAATCTTGCCGAGCCTCGTAACGTTGTCCTTCTACACTGCGACCAAAGCTGGGAGGTGCTGGCAAGCGTCAGTGTGGATACTGTCGACGAC
>JBAUIH010000160.1:0-17265 GCA_049682755.1 Candidatus Aminicenantales bacterium
GATGAAAGAGGAGGATGCCACATTTTCTTTATTCATGGAACCTTCTGGCGGAGCCAAGGCCGCCGCTCCTACTCGTAAATCTATACGCCGATCCGTTCGTAGATTATCACGCCTCTGGACAGGGGCATAAAATGTCTAGCAATCCGCCCTTCTTGAGGACCCTGTAGAATTCCTTCATTATGTCTTTGACCTCAAGATGCTCCACGATGTTGTAGGCCCTTATCTCTGAAACAGAGTCCCCCTTTAACGGAATCCTTTTTCTCAAGTCCCATACTTTGTCCGGATTGCAGTGAGTGCTTATGTCCACGTTAATATATCCTTCCTTGTGATCTGTTCCACAGCCCAAATTGAGCTTCATATGGAGTTAATCGTATCTGAATTATTAAAGATATCGAAATGTTTAAACAAATCATTTATTGAAATAATTCTAAGTCTGTCTTTTTTGGCCAGATTGGAATTGGATAATAGTTCCTCTTTGACCTTGGTATTAAGGCAAGCACAAATCACTTCTTCAAATCCCACTCCAAGGTCTTTCTTAATATTATAAAAAGAATCGCTTTTCCCGGTCTCCACCTCGATAGCAATTTTTCTTCCGTCCCTTTCAGCGACCACATCCACAGACTTCCCGTCGCCGATTTTATACTCGAAAGTGACCGTGTATCCCTTTTTCCGATAATGCTCGCCCACCCGAAACTTCCAGTATTCGTGTTCCCAGGAGCCTGCCTTGTGAAATATTTTTTCGATTCTCACGTCCGGGATCGCCTTCTTCCCCTCGTCCGTAAGCACCAGAACCTTAAGTCGGCCCTTCCTGGTCGAAACAGGCTTCCAGGAAATCAGGCCGGCATCTAACAGCGCTCTCTGAACCTTATTCCCCTGATATCTGTTAATGCCAAGCCTCGCATACCTGGCTACTACGCCAGATATCGGATTTTTCGCGATATCGATTAGAAAATTCCGCTCGTCCTCGCTCAGAACAACCTCTTTTTCCTCCTTTTTAACAAGGCCCTCGACCGTCCTGACAAGTTTCTTTATCTCCTTTTCCGCCATTACAACCTCGCTCTCGCCAGAACACCCGGTCATCCGGCCTCTAACGAGCTCGTCGGACACGATTCCCTTTTTCAGGGGAAACAGGGGAAAGCGGACCAGGAACGGCTTGAAAAACCTTCCCTGGAGCTTCACTATGGCCGTTCCTGTCTCAAGCTGGCCGAGGAAATCGACCTGCTCTTTTTCGAGCAGCAGCGATTCCGAAATCGTGAACATGTCCGCCTTGTGCTTCAGGCCGAAGCATATGGTCGTATACGTGTTCCCGAGCGCCGGCATGGAGATAAGCGAAGGGTGCTGGTCTATCAGGATTATCGCCTCCCCGAGCTCGCGGATCTCCCTTAAGATGATGTCGGTTATCGCCTCCGTCCCGGTCATCTCCTGCTTCTTCCGCAACAGGATGTGATGTGCCTCCTCGATGAAAAGCGCGTGCTTGAAGATTTCGCGAGAGCCTTCGGAAAGCCGGAAATGGTGAATCCACAAGAGCAGGGCCTCGATGAAAAAAGTCTTGTCCGAATTCGTCAAAGCATCAAGCTCAAGGACGACGTTTTCCTTGAGCAAATCAGCCAGGGGATAAGGCCTCCTGAGGTTCAGGACCCTGCTGAATTCGCCGAAGCACAGAACGCCGAGCGTCCTAAGGGTCGAATCCATCCATAACGCTTTCCTTCCCTTGACCTCCGCTTTTTCAAGAATCGCCAGAACGTCCAGGAAGGTCGGATATTCGCTTACGCCCTCGTAGACTCCCGCATCCGAGTACGCTTGGTCAATCGCCTTCTGGAGGAGAAAAGCGACGCCCTCGCCCAGAAAATACGCATGGCACATGACCTCAATAAGCTTCTTCAGCCACGTCTGAGGATTCGTCCCTTCCGGAGGAATCAGGGGATTGAAGAGCAACGGCGAGACATCGCGTCCGATGGTGTATACTTTCAGTCCCTTGAATTCCGGGAGGGCAAGCAAATCCCTGTAATTCCTTTTCCAGTCGAATATAAGGAATGGCTTTTTCTTTTTTGCGAGTTCCCTGAGCAGAAGAAAAGCGCAATTAGTCTTCCCGGAGCCCGTCGTCCCGAAAATCCCGACGTGCCTCAGCCATTCGTTTTCGCGCAGACCGAAAGGATGACACTCCTGGCCGGCGTAAACTACTTTCCCGAGTTCGTATTCGCCGGCTATTACTTCGGCACCGGGCACGCTCAGCAGAAGCTTCCTGTCAAACGTCTCGTCCAGATATTTCGAAGCCAGGGAATAGAGGATTCCGACAATCTCCGCCCGCGAGCGGGAATCAGTCTGAGTGTTATAGGCCAGCCATAGCGTGTCGATTTCCTTGCCCAGGACAGGCTTAAGCTTCCTGAAAAGAGACTCGATTTCGTTCTGCCAGGTCATGCCGGGCCTCCGTTCTCCACCAGCTCGGCCATGCGCTTCAGCGCCTGGCATTCGAATATAATCTCCCTCAGCTCCCGCCGCAGGAAAACGAGGTCCTTCCACAGAGAAAGCCGCGACATCCGCAATTCCTTCCTTAAGCCGAGCGTTTCTCTTTCGAGGTCCAGCCTCCTCAAGTCGATCGAGTGCTTCGTCCCCGGCGAGTAGAGGGAAATCTCGTGCAGCAGCCGCTTGACCTCCCGGAAATCGGCCTGGATGAAGTCCTGGAATTCGACGTGTATGCGCTTCCTCTCCTCACAACGTCGTAGGAATGCTACCAGGCCCGAATTTGGGCGCATTTTTGGGCGCACCCGTCGTTTTGCCTGGCCGCGGGATCGTGCAAGTCGTTGATAACAAAGTGGTGGGCGATACAGGATTTGAACCTGTGACTTCTACCGTGTGAAGGTAGCACTCTACCACTGAGTTAATCGCCCACGGCCCCTATTTTAACGATTTGCCTTGATAAGTCAATTTGACCCCACCCGGGCCGGCATTTGTTGATTGTTGAGACCTGACCCCTATAGATTTGACTTTGTCCCGGTTTCTTTCTATAAATTATGGTAATGGCCATTCGACGCTGTCCCTATTGCAAAGCCATCATCGACGAGCAGGACAAGTACTGCAACAATTGCGGAACCCAGCTTCTCTTTCCCGAGGATGAGTATGTCGAGGAGGAGATCCCCGGTGACAAGATCATCGATGCCGAGGAGGATGAAGAGGAAGAAGAGGAGGAGGAACTCGTAGAGAAGCAACCGGAAAAGACAGAGATCGCCGAAGAGGAAGAAGAAGAAAAAGAAACAAGCGAGGAACTGGAGGAACCTGAAGAAGAGGGGCGGCAAGAAGAAGAAGATTCCGAAGAAGACGAAGAGCTGCGGGCGCCGGCCAAGGAAGAAGAGCCGGGGGGAAAATTCGAAAAGGAAGAGGTTGAGGAGAGATCGACAGAGGAAGAGGGAGAACACGCAGAGTCCGGAGAGGCGATGGGCAATAAGATGACGCGGGAGGAGGAGGAAGAAGAAGAGGAAGAGGAAGAAATAGAAGTCGAAGAAATTGAGGAAAGAGTCGAGGCGGCTGCCGAGGAACCCGAGGAAGATAAGATCATTGAGCAACGGCTCGCTCCTCCCGGCGAAGACGACACGGACAAGAAATATCAGGTCTCGATCGAAAAGGACGAACTCGTCTTCAAGACGAAAGACCTGGACAATTTGACCCGGACCGTCGACGAGGGCAAGGAAAACCTGGAAGAATTCCTCGAGAATTTTCAGCAAGAAAGAGAAGAGACGGGGACGATAACATCAGACACCAAGGAGGAACTTCCCCCCTGGGCGAGCGGAATGAAGGAGAGATCTCCTCTGGGCGAGATCGAAGAGGAAAAGGAAGAAGAGACTCCGGGGGAAATCGAAGAAGAGAAGCCGCCGACCCGCCCCGAGTGGACGACCGATTCCGGGATCGGCATACCGGAGAGGGTAACCCAGACCCAATCGGGGCTGCCTTTTACTGATACCACGGTTCCGCCGACAAGTGAGAGGCTTGAGGTAGCCGCAGAGGAAGAAGAGGTCGATGAGGAAGGCGAGGCCGGTCGGAAACCCCGTCGGTACCGCGGCTTTTCCCTCAAACTCAAGTCCAAGCTCCTCGACCTGGTCTTCATCACCGCTCTCTGGCTGATCGCGCTCTGGTTCACCTCCCAGGTGATCGGCGTGTCTTTCTTCCGCCTGATCACGGGATCGCCCGGCCCCGTCCTGGCCTTCTACTTCATCCTTCTGCTGCTCTATTTCTTCCTGTTTCTTTATTTCCTGGGGGAAACTCTGGGGGACCACTACTTCTCGGAAGAGGACTGATTCTCCTTCAGCGCAGCGCGAAATCTTCGCCCAAAAATTTTTCCCGGGCCAGCTTGTCTCCGGCGATCAGGACGGGATCTCCTTCGACCAGGACGACGCCTTCATCCAGGATGTAGGCCCGGTCTGTTATTCGGAGGGTGTCCCGGACGTTGTGGTCGGAGATGATGATCCCGATCCCCCGCTCCTTCAAACGGAGGAGGATTCTCTGGAGGTCGATGATGGTCAAAGGGTCGATCCCGGTGAAGGGCTCGTCAAGGAGCAGGAACTTGGGTTTGAGGACGAGCGACCGCGCGATCTCGAGCTTGCGGCGTTCCCCCCCGCTCAGGCTGTGGGCGGGCTGTCCGGACAGCGAAAGCAGCCCTAAATCTTCAAGAAGCTCGCGCTGGAGGATCTCCTTTTCTTCAGGTTCATAGGGGAGGAGCTCGAGGATGAGCCTGAGGTTGCCTTCCACCGAGGTCTTCAAAAAAACCGAGTTTTCCTGGGGCAAGTAAGTGATTCCCATCCGGGCCCGGTCCGGAGTCGTCGACCGGGAGATGTCCTCATCGTCCAGGAAAATGCTTCCCCCGTCGGGTTTGACCAGCCCGACGATCATCTGGAACGTCGTCGTCTTCCCGGCGCCGTTTCGCCCCAGCAGTCCAATGATCTCGCCGGATTGAACGCGGATGGCGACGCTCCGGACGACCTCCCGGCCGCCGTAACTCTTGGTCAGGCTTTCCGAGCGCAGAATCGACATTGCCGCTTCGGTCATAGTCGGCTAGAATACTAAGGTCTTGCCAACGGCCTGTCAAGGAACGATGAAAAAGGTCATCAGCGCCTCCCGGCGGACCGACCTGGTGGCTTTTTTCCCGGATTGGCTCGCGCAAGCGATCCGGCAAGAGCGGGCCGAATTCCAGGGGCCCTCGGGCCGCAAGGCGACCGTCGACCTCAGTCCGGCAACCGTCCACACTTTCGTCCTCTGGTCGAAAAATTTTGCCAGCTTGATTGAAAACCGGCATGGGCTGAGCGAGGGCCTCCAGAAGTATGGTCAGCTCTATTTGCATTTCACGATCACAGGATTGGGGGGGACGGCGATCGAGCGGGAGGTCCCCCCGCCCGGGCAGGCTCTTCGGCAGCTCGAGCCGCTTCTCGAAATAGCTGGAAGTCCTGAGCGGGTTTCCTTGAGGTTCGATCCGGTGATCTATTGGAAGGAGAACGACGGGGTCAAATCAAATCTGAGATTTTTTGGGGAATTGGCCGGGAGAGCCGCTGAATTGGGAACCCGGGATATCCGGTTCAGCTTCGCCCAGTGGTACGGAAAATCAAAGCGCCGGGCGGAACGGCGCGGCTTCGCCTATGTTGATCCTGCGCTCGAGGCCAAACGGAAGGACGCGCTTTATCTGGCTGGGATCGCCGGACGATACGGACTCAATCTCTACTGCTGCAGCCAGGATTTCCTGGCGGATATTCCGGGAATCCGGCCCTCCGCCTGCATCGACGGCCGCCTCCTCCAGGCGTGTCATCCCGAGCGCCTGCCCGTTTCCATCAGAAAAGACGGGACACAGAGGCGGGAGTGCCGTTGCACGGAGTCGGTCGACATCGGAAGTTACACCCAGACCTGTCCCCACAGTTGCGTGTACTGCTATGCCAACCCCCGGCTTTAAATGCCTAGAGACAGCCTCTCGGCGAGGGCGGGGGGGAGCCGCTCTGCCAGGATCTTTCTCTGGGCTTCCCCGATGTTGTACTCGAGGCGCTGGAACTTGAGGAGGCGCGTGTCCGAGTCATAGATGGCGAGGGACGCATGGGGATTCCGGTCCCGCGGCTGGCCGACCGAGCCCGGATTGACGAGGTAGCGAACGTCCTTTTCGAGCTTGATCTCGAACGCTTCCCCTTCGATGAAGGTCCCTTCGACGACACTGTCCTTTTCCGTGTAAACGAAGGGGAAATGAGTATGGCCGAAAAAACAGAGAGGCGTCTTGATGTGCCCGAAGGCCTCGGCGGCGTCGAATTCCCCGAAGATGTAGTAGTCTTCGTCGAAGGGAGCGCCGTGGCAGATGGTGATGGTATCGTGGACGAACAGGGGCCCCTGTTTCTGTCGGCAGAGGTAGTTGAAGTTTTTCTTTAGAATCTTTTCCTTGGTCCAGAAGATGGCCGAGGCGGCGATCGGGTTGAACGTTTCGACGGAGTCCAGGCCGCAGACGGCCTTGTCGTGGTTCCCCCGGATCAGGGAGAGGGGTTTGAGGGCTTGCATCTTCTGGATGATCTCGTTGGGCGAAGCGCCGTAGCCGACCATGTCGCCCAGGAAGAGGTAATAGTCGATCTTCTTTTTCTGGATGAACTTCAGCACGGCCAGGAACGCTTCCAGGTTCCCGTGGATGTCGGCGAAGACGAGGTAGCGCATCGGCCTCAGGCGTTTCCCGCCGCGCATGAACGATACAATCTATGGGCCTGGTAGGAGCTTCGGACGAGCGGGCCGGCGGCCACTTCCAAGAACCCGAGTCCGAGCGCCCGCTGTCTCAGGGCTTCAAATTCTCCAGGGGGGTAAAAGCGGCTGACCGGGGGGTGATCTCTCGTCGGCTGCAGGTATTGTCCGATCGTCAGGAGGCGGCAGCCGACCCTCCGCAGGTCATGGAGGGCTTGCTCGAGCCCGGCAGCGGTTTCGCCAAGCCCGACCATGAGTCCGGATTTGGTCAGCGCGCCCAGGCGGCCCGCCTTTTCGAGGACAACGAGAGACCGGCCGTAGTTCCCGGCGGGCCGGTTAATCCGGGGATAATTTCCCGCGGTCGTTTCCAGGTTGTGGTTCAAAACGTCCGGTCCTGCGGCGATGACCTCGGCCAGAGCCTGTTCGTCCCCTCCAAAGTCGGGAATGAGCGTCTCCACTTTTGCCCGAGGCCGTTTGTCTTTAATCGCCAGGATTGTCCGGACGAAAACCGATGCGCCTCCGTCGGGAAGGTCGTCCCGGGTGACCGAGGTGACGACCGCGTAGTCAAGCCCCATGGAATCAACGGCTTGCGCCACCTTCGACGGCTCGTCGTCAATGAGAGCCTGAGGCGCACCTTTCTTGACGGCGCAGAAGCCGCAGTTCCTGGTGCAGGTATCTCCGAGGATGAGGAAGGTGGCCGTCCTGGCCGTCCAGCATTCGGCGATATTGGGACACTTGGCGCTCTGGCAAATGGTCTGGAGATGATTTTTCTTCAGGATTTCAGAGACCTGGAAAAAGTTGTGGTGGGCGGGGAGCCGGACCTTCAGCCAGGAAGGTTTGGGCAGACGTCCAACTCTATCCGCAGGAGAAATCGTTCGATTGTGGTCGTCGGACGCTTGGATTTTTGACAACTGCTTTGGAAGTCAGATCCGAAAGTATCGAAATGGTCTAATATTCCAGATCGCGTTCCCGCTTCATCCGCCGCCGCATGCGCTTGCGAGCTTGAGCTTCCTTCATCCGCTTTCTCTCCCCGGGCTTGAAGTACACGGCGTGCTTCTTAATCTCTTTGATGATCGCTTCCTGCTGAACCCTTCGCTTGAACCGCCGGAGAGCGCTTTCCAGGGATTCTCCATTATCAACAACGATAAAAGCCAATAAATTTCACCTCCTTTATCGGCAGCTCGAATAGGGGATTTATACCCGAACGTTTCCCCAAAGTCAAGAAATGGCTCAGGGAATCACTGACCGGAGATGACGGCGGCGGTGGAGGCCACAGCTCCCCGGCCGGTCTCGAGGTTCCGGATGACCAGGCGGCATTTGTAGGAGCCCGCGGGCAGGGAGAACGAGCCCCCGAAAGAAGCGGTCTCTCCTTTGAGCTCGGAGACCTTGATGAGGCTCTTTTTCAGGGTGGCGACGTTATCCTTATCATCGAAAATGACGGTGACCATCTCGACGACGTCGGTCAGGATTTCCCTGATGTCTTCGAGGCGGACCCGGGCGGCCAGACAGAGGTTGCCCTTGGCCTCGGGCGAGCAGGGCACGACCCGGAGAGGAAAGCGAACGGGGACTTGAAAGAGGGGGGCTTCGCTCAAGGCCAGGTCGAAGAGATGGAGCATCCTCTCGAGGTCGTTGTACTCCTTGAACGGCTTGGGGTTGAAATATCCCTTCTGGGCGAGGACATTGCAGTTGGGCCGGTTGACTTCGACCTTGATCTTCCTGAAAGCTCCGTCCCAGGCTTCGCCGACATAATAGCCAAGAACATAGTAGCAGCCGGTTAGCGCCTGGATCTTTTCGATATGCTCTTCGTAGTTGTTGATGTTGCCGAAATATTTGCCGCCCGTGGCGCTGGTGAGCTTCTGGAGGGATGATGCGCCCTGCATTCTCAAATCGCTGCCCATCACTGCGGACTGTTCCTGGGTATCGAGGGCATAGATCGTGCAGTTGGCGGCGCTCAATTCATCCAGCATCTCCTCGAACTTTTGCTGGAGCCAGAATTCCCCGAATTCCTCGACCCCAATTTTGCCAAAAGGAGACTGAATCCCATAGACGAGGGAATAGGGAACACCCGAGGACAGCAGGACGATGGATTTGTGTCCGGGGATGTATCTCAGGGCCTTGGCCATTTCGGTCAGCTTGATGGCGAAGTTGTTGGCCTGCATCTTGGCCTCTTGCCGGCTCTGCTCCCAGCCCCACTCCCGTTCTTCGCCGAATATCTCTTTGGGATCGAAGACCGTGCCCGACCGGGTGGTATCGGCCGGGTTGGCGAAGGCCTTGGCCTGCCAGTAGATCGCCTCGAAGTTCTCGGCTGTGCCGGAGATCGACTCCATGCCGATTCGCTTGACGATCTTGCGGACCTTTTTGTGGTCGGTCGTCAGATACTCGTGCAGCTTCAGGCCTTTGATGGCGGAATAGGAAAGGAGGCTGACTTCGTCGGTCGGCTGGAGCTGTTCGTCGATGAAACCGACGGCCGCCTCCCTGGATTTTTCGAGCCCGATGCCGTTATTGAAGGCAAAATCGAAGAGAAGGAAAAACTTGCGCGGCATAAGCTCATCGTCCGGCTGAGCCGCCGGCTCCGGCCGGCCTTCCTCTTTGGCGGTGAGGACATGCCTTTCAAAATCCGTGATCGTCTGCGGCTTTCCTTCATCGAGGAGGGTGAAATCTTCTTTGGCCAGGTCGGTGACCGGATTTCCTTTTTTATCAGTCACATAGACTTGGACCAGTTTAAGTGCGACCTGGACTTCGTACTTGAGCTGGTCTTGCTGAGTTTTTTCCTGGGCGACCGAAGCGGTCTTAATCAGGCCAAAACTAGTCAGGCAGAAGACGATGAGCAGAGCCCGTGCTAATGATTTCCTTAAAGTCACAATGTATCTCTCTTATTATTCTATCGCTCTGTTCGCGCTTGGTCAAGAAACGGCTCAGGGTGTAGGCTCGTCAGCCCGATCGGTTCACTGTTCTCTGGGTTTGTAGCCGGCCTTGAGGATGGAGGCCCGGGCGCCGATCCGCATCGGCTCGATCAATGGAACGGGGATATCCTCATCCTTGAGCACGAGCGGGATCTCGGTGCAGCCGGCGATGATCGCCTGGGCCCCTTGGCGAATTAGCCGGCGCGCGCCATTGACGACGAGGGTTCTGGGACGCCCTTTGGTGAATCCGGCCTTGATCCCGTGTTTCCCGAAGACCGCCTCCATGACTTTGGCCTGTTCCTTTTCCATTGGCGTGATGATCTCGACGCCGGACGCCGCGAACGCATGTTGCCAGAGTCCAGAGCGAACTGTTCCCGTGGAGGCCAGCAGCCCCGCCCGTTTCAGCCCGGGGATTTTCTTCCGGGCGAAGCTGAGCGCCTCGTCCACCAGGCTCAGGATGGGGATACGAGCGGCCGTCTTGATCTTGGGGATAAAGGCGTGAGCGGTGACACAGGGAATGACGATGAAATCCGCGCCCGCCCGGGCCAATCGGCGGATCCCTTCCCGAAGGAGCGGAACCGGGCTCGGCCCCTCGCCGAGAATGGCCGCGGTGCGCTCCGGAACCTGCGGCAAATTATAGATGATGATCGGGACATGGTCCTGGTCCCTGGCGGCGGCGGTGCCCTTGACGATGAGGTTGAAAAAATGGACGGTCGCTTCCGGGCCCATGCCTCCGAGAATGCCGATCGTTTTTTTCATTTTTCGGTTCCCGTGACGAGTCCTTTGAGTTTATCGAGCGGCAGCGCCCCGGCGACGTGTCCGTCCTGGCCTTCCATCGTTTCCGCCTTGAACAGGGAATTCAGGATGGCCTCCTCGGCGGCCTCGGCCGCGGCCAGGAAAAGGGGAGACATCTGGTCATTGCGGACGAGCGTCACCGTTTGGGTGGGGCCGGGGGAGCGGTCGGGGACGCGGACATCGGGCGCCGTCGAGAAGGCGATCGCATAATCGCCGCTGGCGCCGGAATAGTAACCTCCGGTGCGGGCGATCCCGAGGAGAGCGCGCTTGGCCAGGCGCTTGAGGTTGCGGGCGTCGAGGGGAGCGTCGGTGGCCACGACGATCATGCAGGATCCTTCGTCCCGTCGCGGTTTTGCGCCCGGCGCCGGCGGGCCGACGAGGTCACGGACGAGCACCCCCTTGATCTGGAATATCCCGCCGAAATTGGTCTGGGCGAGGACGCCGACGGTGTAGCCGCCGCGCGCCTCGGGAAGGCGCCGCGACGACGTCCCGATCCCTCCCTTGAACCCGAAGCAGATCGTGCCCGTCCCGGCGCCGACGTTTCCTTCTTCCACCGGCCCTTCGGCGGCCTTCCGGATCGCTTCGAGCACGTGCTCTTTCCTGACGTGGCGGCCGCGGATGTCGTTGAGCCAGCCGTCGTTGGTCTCGCCGACGACGGGATTGACGGAGCCCACGTTTTCATTCCCGGGAAGGGCGAGGACGTAGTCGATCAGGGCGTCGGCGGCCGTTGGAACGCTGAGCGTGTTCGTTAGGACGACCGGGGTTTCCAGGTTTCCCAGTTCCTCGACCTGGGTCGAGCCGGCGAGCTTGCCGAAGCCGTTGGCCACATAGACGGCGGCGGGGACCTTCTCCTGGAAGATGTTCCCTTCGTGAGGCAGGATGGCGGTCACCCCCGTCCGGATATCGGATCCTTCGATGAGCGTGACCTGGCCGACCCTGACTCCGGCCACATCGGTGATGGCGTTCAGCGGGCCGGGAGGCAGCGTTCCCGTCCTGATGCCGAACTCCCGCAGCCGGGGTCTTTCGGACGGGGGGTTGGAAACCAGGTTGATCAAGAAAAGAAGGAAAAAGGGGAAGAGCAGACTTCTCATCGGGCAAACTCCTTCGCCCAAAATATATCGGGGCGCTCCCCCATGTCAATCCAGCCCCGGTGCTATCTTTCCTCTCCTCCATCCTCCCCCGCGAGAGACTGTGTCAAAATAGGCCGGAAACTGACAATACTCATCATCATCTTCTTCTTCCGGGAAGCGGAGATTCTACAAAACCCTCCTCCCCTGGTGGGAGGAGGTCGGGAGGAGGGGGAATCTCATCGTTCGCGGGGTGCTTTCAGGTCCATAAGGAATCAGCAGAAAACAAGCCGGAATCGTTCCCTGTTGTCCAGTCGGGTCAGGCCGGCTTGCCGGGCCGCTTCCAGCGCTTCCTCATATTCAGCGGCGCTGATCCGCCGGCCGAGCGGCGAGCGCGACGGAATATCTCCGCAGGGATAATACTGGTCCATGATGTTGACATAGGTATCCGGCGAGATCTCGTCCGCGAGAAAGCGGACGACTTCGGCCGTGCCGGCCAGTCCCTCGGGGAGGACGAGATGGCGGACAAGAAGACCGCGTCGGGCGACGCCTCGCTCGTCCAGGACGAGATCACCGACCTGGCGGTGCATTTCTTTGATCGCCCGGCGCGCCACCTCCGGATAATCAGCCGCCCGGCAGAATTCCTCGGCCGGGCCGGGGCCGGCGAACTTGAAGTCCGGCATGTAGATGTCGAAGATCCCGTCGAGAAGAATCAGGGTCGAAACAGAGTCATAGCCGCTCGAATTGTAAACGAGGGGAATGCGCAGGCCTTTTTCGATGGCCGTCGGCAGGGCCTCGAGGATCTGGGGAACGCAATGGGTGGGGGTGACGAAGTTGATATTGTGGCAGCCTAGGTGCTGAAGTTCCAGCATCATCCTGGCCAGCCGATCGGAGGAGATCTCCCGGCCTTCGCCGAGGTGGCTGATCGAGTAATTCTGGCAGAACCGGCAGCGCAGGTTGCAATGCGTGAGGAAGATCGTGCCCGACCCATGAAGGCCGACGAGAGGACGCTCCTCGCCGAAGTGAGGGGAGTATGACGAAACCTCGGGAAGGCGGCCCGCCCGGCATGTTCCCTTTTCTCCTTCCAGGCGGTTGACCCGGCAGAGACGAGGGCAAAGAGTGCAGCTCTGAAGAAGCCCTCGGGCTTTTTCGATCCGCTCCTGGATCCGCCCCTTACGGTGCGTTTCAAGATAGGCCGCCTCGAAATCTCTTTTGGCCATTTCCTCTAATATTAAATTATACCAGGAAAAAATGGGGACGGCCGCGGCTTTTTAACCCCCTCCCAAACCCTCCCCCCAGTAGCGGGAGAGGGAAATTCGGGAGCTGGGCCCCCCACTTCTTCTTCCGTTCGTTCTTGGACCACATTCGTGGTCCTTATAATGGGCGCAGGAGGCCGCCCTTAAGCCCCCGTAGCGGAGGGGGGACCCATCGCTTCGATGGGGGGGAACCGACGGGACTGGTTCCCTGGGGGTGCGGGGGAAAAGGGCGGCCTCCTGCGCCCATTGGATTAACGAAAAAAGAGAGGAACATTCACTCGCTCGCGATAGACGCCCCAAATTTGATAATATAAACGCTCTGATCATGAAAGGCCAAACCCTGCGTTCTTCGGTGATCACCATCCCGCGTTTCGACCGCATCCCTTTTCTGAAGCATGGATTTGGAGACCGCACCTGGCAGGCGAGGGATTTTAAAAGAAGCGGGGATTGGGACGGATTCCATCCCCTTTTCCTCAAGCAGATCCATTCCGATGTCGTCCATTTCATCGCTGAGACGCCCCAACAGGGCCTGCGGGGAGACGCCCTGGTCACCCGTCTTCCCGGTCTTCTCCTGGTCATCAAGACGGCCGACTGCCTCCCGGTGCTTCTCGTCGATGTGAAGACCCGCGTCATCGCCGCTGTCCATTGCGGCTGGAAGGGCACCCGACTGCGGGTCCTCGAGAAAACTATCAGGGGTATGCTGGAGCGCTATTCCGTCGAACCGGGGTCTCTCCTGGCGGCTCTCGGTCCCTGCATCGGTGCCGGCTGCTATGAGGTTGGGGAGGACGTCCGGGATCTTTATGCCGCGGGAGGATTTCCCGGTTCGCTGTTCAACCCGATTCCCGGTCGTCCCGGAAAGCATCTTTTCGACATCCGTGCCGCTGCCCGTCTTCAGCTTTTTGGGCTCGGCATAAAAGCAAAAAACATCTTCGCCGTCGACGTGTGCACTCATTGCGATCCGGCCTACCCCTCCTACCGCCGCGACAAGAAAGACTGCGGCCGCATGCTCAGTTTCATCGGCCTCTCCCCCCCGTGATGGTTTATTGCATTTTCTGATTGTTTGCCTTATCCTTAACATAAAATGAATCAACCCGTCTCCAATATCCTGATTTCCGAGTATCCTCTTTTCAAGCAGGGGAAGGTCCGGGATGTCTACGATCTGGGCGACAAACTCCTTCTCGTCGCCACCGACCGCATCTCGGCCTTTGATTTCGTCCTCCCCTCGCTCATCCCCGACAAAGGAAAAATTTTGACCCAGCTCTCCAGGTTCTGGTTCGATTTTACGGCTTACATCTGTCCCAATCACGTTCTTGGCACGGATCTCAGCCAATACCCTCAGCCTTTGCAGAAATATAGAGATCTTCTGGACAAGAGGTCGATGCTGGTCAAAAAGACGATGGTCATTCCGGTGGAATGTGCGGTCAGGGGCTACCTGGCGGGGTCCGGGTGGAAAGAGTACAATGAGTCGGGAAAGACGAGCGGAATCAAGCTCCCTCCCGGGCTCAAAGAGTCTGACCGGTTGCCGAACCCGATTTTCGCGCCGGCCACCAAGGCCGAGGAGGGCCATGACCTCAATATCTCCTTCAAGGAGATGAAAAAGATCGTCGGCGACGATGCGCTGGCCCAGAAGATCAAGAAGACCAGCCTCAAGCTCTACCAGAAGGCGTCCCTTTATGCCCTCTCCAAGGGCATCATCATCGCCGACACCAAATTCGAGTTCGGGCTGGACAAGGACGATCTCATCCTGGTCGACGAAATCTTCACGCCCGATTCCTCCCGGTTCTGGCCGCTGCAGAGCTACCAACCCGGGAAAAGCCAGGCCAGCCTGGACAAGCAGTTCGTGCGCGACTATCTCTTGAGCACCTCCTGGGACCGGAATTCAGTGCCGCCGCCCCTCCCGCCTCAGATCATCGAGCAGACCGCGGCCCGTTACTTCGAGATCTTCACTCTTCTTTCGGGTAGAACCGGGCTATGATGAACGGCCGGGTCGACCTTCACATCCACTCCTCGCACTCGAGCGATGGGGACTACTCGCCCGCCGCCCTTCTCCGGATGGCCGAGGAGAACGGGCTGAGGGCGATCTCCATCGCCGATCATGACACCGTAGAGGCGTACCCGGACGCGCTGGAGCTCAGCGAGAAAACCGGAGTGGAACTCATCCCCAGCATCGAACTGACGACGCTCTATGACGGGCGGGAGTTTCATCTCCTGCTTCCCTTTGTCCGCTGGGCGAGCCCCACCCTGAAAAGGATCATCGCGACGGTTACACGGGCCCGAATGGAGGAAGCGAAAGAGCGGGTGGCCAGGCTCAGGGAACTGGGGTTTGAGATCGACTGGGACGAGGTGATCCGGAAAACGAGGGGTCGACCTCCCCTCGGAGTGAGCATCGCCCAGATTCTGATCGACGAGGGGCGAGTAAAAAAGACGCCCTCTCTCCAGAAATATTATGAGGGCGCGAACCGGCTGTTCGCCCCCTATTTTTTTTACAAGGATTATTTTCTGGAAGACAGACCCGCTTTCGTCCCCAGGCGGACAGTCAGCCTTCTTGAGGTCCTCGACCTCACGGACGGGGATGGTGCCGCGCCCGTATTGGCCCATCCGGGCGCCTATTTCGAGCGGGCGACGAGGGAGGATCTGGCAGTCCTCAAGGGACGAGGCCTCGTCGGTCTCGAGGTCTATTCCTCCTACCACGACACCGAGCAGACCCGGCTTTACGGGGCCGCAGCCGGGGAATTGGATTTGGTAGCGACGGCCGGCTCGGATTTCCACGGCCGCATCAAGCCTCATGTCGTTTTCGGCCGGCTCAAGGAAGGCACTTACCGGATGGTCGAAGACCTGAAGGCGAGAAGGAGGGGTTGAATGGTCAACAACTGGCTGGACATCCTTTTTCTGGCCGTCATCGGGGTCAGTCTCGTCCTCGGCTTGATCAAAGGCCTGACGAGGATGATCATCGGGATCGCCTCGGTCATCGCCGGTTTCGTCATCGCCGCGCTTTATTACCGTCCCGTTTCCGCTCTCTTCAACCGGATGCTGGCCGTCGAGATCTGGAGACATCTGATTGCGTTTGTGCTCATCTTCATCGCCGTCCTGATCGTCGGGGGACTGGTTTCTTTTCTCTTGTCAAAAATCATCAAGGGCCCGCTGCGTTTCGCCGACCGCATCCTGGGAGGGATGCTCGGAGTCGTTGCCGGCGTCCTGATCAGCGGAGTCTTAGTGATCGCTCAGCTCGCCTTTCCCGTAAACAAGCAGGTTCTCCGGAGTTCGGCGATCGCGCCTTATTGCTACTGGCTGACCAAGGGCATGATCCAGATCATTCCGCAGGAGCTGAAGGAGAAATTCAAGGTCACCTACGAAGAAGTCACTACCGGACCGAGGGATTCCAATGAAAAAATCTAGCTCAGTCACTATTCATCATAAGCTCGAAGTGCTGATCAAAGAAATGGTCGATCGAGAGATCCAATACAAGGATGCGATGGATGAGTTCGAAAAGATATTCCTCGAAACCGCGTCCAAAAAGTACAAGGGGAATAAATCGAAAGTGGCCAAAGCCATTGGGATCCACCGCAACACCCTCCACAGCCGGGCCCAAACCCTTAAGATCAAGAAGATGATTTAGCAGTCTCATCATTGGACTGCTAATTTTTCCATTCCTTCCCCTTGACAAGTGCCCCGTTTTTCGTTAAAATTAGCACTCTAAAATCTTAACTGCTAAAAAAGGAGGTTTTTATGAAAGTCACACCCCTTTATGACAGAGTTCTTCTCAAGAGGTTAGAGGAACAGGAAGTCAAGAAGGGAGGGATCATCATCCCTGACACCGCCAAAGAGAAGCCCCAGGAGGCCGAGGTTATCGCCGTCGGCAAGGGCCGCGTCAATGAGGACGGGAAAGTCGTTCCGCTCGAGGTTAAGAAGGGCGATCGCGTCCTCATCGGCAAGTACAGCGGCACGGAAGTCACGATCGAGGACGTTGAGCACATCATCCTGCGGGAAGAAGAGATTCTGGCGAAGATCGAGAAATAAGGAGGAAACATGGCAAAACAAATCATCGTCGGTGAAGATGCAAGACAATCCCTCCTCAAAGGCGTCAACATCCTGAGCAATCTGGTGAAGTCGACGCTGGGACCGCGAGGGAAAAACGTCATCCTGGACAAAAAATTCGGTTCCCCGACCAGCACCAAGGACGGCGTCACCGTGGCCAAGGAAGTCGAACTTAAAGACGCCTGGGAGAATATGGGCGCCCAGTTGGTTAAGGAAGTGGCCTCCAAGACATCGGACGTCGCCGGCGACGGCACGACCACCGCGACCGTCCTGGCCCAGTCCGTTTATGCCGAAGGCCTGAAATATGTCACTTCCGGAGCCAACCCGATGCTCCTCAAAAAGGGCATTGACAAGGCCGTCGAGACTGTCGTCGAGGACATCAAGAAGCTCAGCCGCGATGTCAGCGGCGAGATGATCGCCCAGGTCGGCGCCATCTCCGCCAACAACGACGAGAGTATCGGCAAGATTATCGCCGAGGCCATGGATAAGGTCGGCAAGGACGGCGTCATTACGGTCGAGGAG
>JBAUIH010000161.1:0-1527 GCA_049682755.1 Candidatus Aminicenantales bacterium
CGGGAGCAGAGAGGCTAGCCGGTGCGAGTGCGCTGCTCTGCGATGGACATGTCTGTTATACCAACTCTGTTTGAAGGCTGCGTGTATTCTGGTGGGCTGCCTACACTGCTTAAGTGCAATGGTTAATCGGAATGACCACCCAGCAGTGGGATACTCATGCGGGTATAGGAGACTGTAAGATATTTTGTGTAAATGGAGTGCCGGTATAGGAGTTACAATCAGCCGCTTGGAAGGCGGCAGAAAGGCACACCATGAAGATAGCAAAACCAAAGCCAGCCATGCCCTCGGTGGAGACGATCCAGCAGGAACTGGGCAAAGCAGAGTCCGTGGACGATTTCTTTGGTAAGGAGGGTATCTTTGCCCGCTTGTTTGCCGAGACGCTGGAGCAGATGCTGGATGCAGAACTGACGGCGCAGTTGGGCTACGAGCCGTATGAGGCCAAAGGGCGCAATTCGGGCAACAGCCGCAACGGGCACTACCGCAAGAAAGTCCGCAGCAGTCAGGGCGAGACCGAAGTAACGGTACCGCGGGATCGCAGTGGCGACTATGAGCCGCAGATCTTGCAGAAGTACCAGGCCAACACCAACGAGTTGGAAGACAAGATCATCGCCATGTACGCACGGGGTATGACCCAGCGCGACATCGAAGCGCAGTTAGCTGAGATGTACGGCATCGAAGTCTCCGCCCAAACGGTCAGCACCATCACCAACAAGGTGTGGCCGCTGGTCGAAGCCTGGCAAAGCCGTCCCCTGGCAGCGGTCTATCCCATCCTTTACCTGGATGCCATTCACTACAAGCTGCGCAAGGATCACAAGATCGAGAATCGGGCCATTTACATCGTCCTGGCGGTGGATTTGGAGGGTTACAAGGATGTTTTGGGCCATTGGGTCAGCGACGGCGAGGAAGGCGCCAGTTTCTGGTTGAGCGTGGTGACGGACTTGAAGAACCGGGGCGTAGAGGACGTTTTCATCGCTTGTGTGGATGGTCTCACCGGCTTCAAAGAAGCCATCCGCTCGGTGTTTCCACAAGTAGAAATCCAGCGCTGTATCATCCACCAGATCCGCAACAGCCTCAAGTACGTGGTCTGGAAGGATCGCAAAGCCTTTGCCGCTGACTTGAAGGCCATCTACCGCGCCCCCACCCGCGAACTGGCCGAAACCCAGCTGCTGCAACTGGCTGAAAAATGGGGCGATAAGTATGCCATTGCCGTCCGCTCCTGGGAGACCCACTGGGAAGAACTGGCGACGATGTTCGACTACACTCCCGAAATCCGGCGGCTCATTTACACCACCAACATCATCGAAGCCTACAACCGCCAGTTACGCAAAGTGACCAAAAATCGCGGCGCACTTCCATCGGGCGAGGCCATTCGCAAGCTGCTCTGGTTGGCCCATCAGGACATCGCCCGGAAATGGACCATGCCCGTTCCTAACTGGGCCAATATCTTAAACCAGCTCGCCATTCGTTTTGATGATCGGTTCCCGATTTAGGAGATCACGCCATTTACACACGATTCTTGACAGAACC
>JBAUIH010000162.1:0-16388 GCA_049682755.1 Candidatus Aminicenantales bacterium
ACTATGGGGATATCCCGAGGTGATGGCTTACGTCAGGGACCGTATCGACGAAGACTACAGCCTTCTCCGGCCCGATTCGCTGGCCTATCCGATGCTGGCCCCGCCCTCTTTCCAGGGCAAGATGGCCGCCTACCGCTCGCAATTCTCCTACCGGGTGGAAGCGGAGGTTCCGGAGGGATTTGTCGTGGCCTGCGGGGGACGGCCCGTTGAGATCGCGAAAAAAGACGGAGTTGAGGTCTTCATCTTCGAGAGCTTCAAACCGACCTGGCGCGTGGATGTGGCCGCCGCCAGGTTCAAGGTGGTCGAAGAAAAAGACGCCGGAATCCGCATCTACGTGATTCCCGGCGATGAGGCCGAAGCGCCCCGGATCCTCGAGACGGCCAAGAAGTCGTTCCTTTTTTTCGCCCGGCTGTTCGGCGAGCTCGACGATTTGCCGGGGTTCACCATCATCGAGGTCCCGGAAGGCTGGGGGGGACAGGCCTCGGACTATTATGTCCTGCAGCCCGCGGCGGCTTTCCGGGACGTGAAGAGGACTTCCGAACTCTACCACGAGATCGCACACAACTGGAACGTCCGGGTGAAACCGGCCGTCCAGCGCTGCCGCTACTTCGATGAGGCCTTTGCGTCTTACTTCGAGGGATTGGCGATCAGGGAATTCGAGGGAGAAAAGACGTTCCTGGACTACATGGAAAGGCGCCGCGACCGGTTCCTCCAATCATGCGAGAGAGACGGGGTCGATTGTTCCACGTCCATCGCCGACTACTGGAAAGAAGAGAGGGGAGAGAATTCTTATACCAAGGGAGCCTGGTCCCTTTATGTCCTTCATCAGGCTGTCGGCGACGAGGGCTTTCGGTCGCTCATTTCGGGTTTTCTCCGGGAATACCGGGTCCGGCCGGCCGACTTCCGGGACTTCCAGGTCTTTGCCGAAAAGTCCGCCGGCCGAAGCCTGGACCGATTCTTCAAAGAATGGATCTATGGGGCCGAATCCTCCCGGCAGCTCCGGGAGAAGGTCGCCGTCGACGAGATCGCAGAGAGATATCGATGAACGGACCAACGATAGTCCGCCGCCCCGGTGGTTCTCGAGATCAGGAGAGGCCGGGAGGCTTAGAAGAATAAGGCGGCGAGCCCGCTTTGCGGGCCACGAGCACGATCTCATCCTGCCGGCTGAAAATTCTTCCCAGTTGGCAAATGGCGAACATGGCTGTTTTGAAAAGCAGCCGAAGGGCGGGATCGGCGGGCATATAGTCCATCCTTAGGTCCAGGCTCCTGACATCGAAGCTGCTTTCCCGGCGAGCGGCGACAACTTCAAATCCGCATTTTCTCAGGAGAAGCCCGGCGTTTTTTGGGTTGTAAAAGAAAACATGAGGGTAATTCCAATCCAGCTGATAGATGATCTGCAGCGGATAGCGGACAGCGCCGGCTGAGAGTCGGTGGATCCCGTGAGCCAAAATGGGCAGCAGCCCCTGAGACGAGGGAATCCGCAAGGCCAGGAGGCCGTCGTCTTTGAGAAGTGCCTTAATCCTCTCCAAAAAGGCTGAAGGATCGCCGACGTGTTCGAGGACCGACCAGAGAGTCACCACATCGAAGGAGGCGGGCGCTAGCCGGGCATCTTCGAGTTCGCCCTGGATGACCGGATGATTCGTCCGGGCGATACGGGCAGCCGTTTCCGATGGTTCAATCCCCGCTCCGGTGAACCCTGCCCTCTCGGCCACTTCGAGAAACTCCCCGGTTCCACAGCCGACGTCCAGGAGATTTCCCCTCTTTTTGAAACGCCGGATCAGTCCGAGGGCGCGCTCATACTGGGGAATCCAGAAGAGGCGGACGAACCGGCGCTGCTTTTCGAGGTCATAGCCGGTGTAATCGTCGCGGCCGGATTCCCGGCAAGGTAAGGGTATCATCTGAATCAGACCGCAGTTGCGGCAACGGAAAAAGTGATATCCCTGGAGCGAGAACTGAGGGGCCAGGGCGCCGCTCCCGCAAAGCGAGCAGGCCTTTGTCTTTCTAATTGTCTTCATCCGACTCGGGTCCGGGTCGAAAATCGAGGAACTCCCGGAAAAGCGTTTCTTTTTCCATGAAGAATCCCCGAAGGTCAGGATAGACCTTCAGGAAACCGAAACCTGTCTTTTCCCCGGGAACGGGCTTGACGATAAACTGGACGGTCGTCTCGAGTCCGGGGCCCTGGTAGGTAAGAGAGGCCGCAGAGAAGCCGGATTCCGCCGTTGGCTCCAGCATGATC
The DNA here is from genome assembly GCA_049682755.1 of Candidatus Aminicenantales bacterium. Taxonomy (GTDB): domain Bacteria; phylum Acidobacteriota; class Aminicenantia; order Aminicenantales; family UBA8522; genus UBA8522. The sequence continues at coordinate 2,237 of JBAUIH010000162.1, forward strand.
GGCCGGGACGTTCTCGTTTCCCCTCGCCGGCTTCTGGTTATGACTTCGAGTTCTCCCGCCGGGCCGGCGATATCATCAGGACTGGAGAACCGCAGCACGAGACGGTGGGGCTGGGCCGGCAGTCGCAGCTCCGGAGAAATGGTCTCCTCGATGTGATGGGACAGAGTCTCTTCGAGCAGGCGGCAGCTCAGGCCGGAAAACTTCTCGAAGCGACGGACCCAGGCTTCGTCATCTTCAGCCCGCCGCCAAAGGCCAAGATATCTCTTCCACAAGGGGTGAGAAGCCGCTCGATCGAGGTGATGTTCAACATCCTTTTTCTCACCTAACCGACTGGCGCAAGAGGCCAGATAGAGGTGCATCTCCAGGTCCTCTCCGTCCGGCGGCCCGGCCCTCAGGGCTTTCAGGAAATATTCCCGGGCCTTCCCGAAATCCTGACGGCGGAAAAACTCCAAGGCGATGTCAAAAGGGTCGATGCAAAGCCTCACGACGGCGTTGCTGATCGACTCTGATCCGATCATTGTGATCTTATAGATGTTCCGGAAGAAGGGAAAAGAGAGGCGGGGCCGAAAAATGAGATGAGCCGGCGTCCCGGCTCCTACGCGCAGCCGTTTCCTCAGCCAGGAGTTGCCGATCGTGACCTCCCCTTCGTCTCCTTCCGCGTTCACGAATACGGCCATTTCCTGGATCTTCCCCTTGCTGATGAAGATCCGCTCGATCTTGCGTTGCCCCTCCAGCCGGAAGTTCATGATGTCTTTCCCGTAGGGGCTGCCGTCCACCATCTCGAACTCCCGCGCCGGATCCTCCGCCGGGACCGCCGAGGGAAGGGAGAGGATCTGTTTTGTCCGGGCCGAGTTCCAGGTCGTGTACAGATGAACTTCGGGATTCTTGTATTCGATATCGTGGAAATAGAACTCTTTTATCCGCTCGTGCGTCTTCCTCAGTTCCTTGTAAACCTCGAGAATTCGGGAGTAGTATTTTTCGTTCCGGAAGAAATGGGCGTTGGCGGCGCTCGAAGTGATAATAAAGTCAAACCTCTCGAACGGCGCGAACCCCTGGGAGTAGAGAAAAGGCCGGGAGAGAGAGCGGTAATCGCCGCCCCCCAGGGAAGGGGAGAACCATTCCTTTCCGAAATAGCTTCTCTTCGGTATGTTCCTCCGGATCCAGCGTTCGGCCACTTCGGTCGTATCGTCTTCCCAGAGAATATAGGCTTTGCGAAAGGCGGAAAACTCGAGCGTGCCGATGACAAAGACGAACACGACCGCAAAGGCGGCTTTCCCAGCCCCGCGCCGGCCGAGCAAACGGGAAATGAGCATGACCCCGAGCATACCGAAAAAAGAATAGAAAACGGCGAAGGCGGGCAGGTCCCTGAACCGGGAAAATCCCAGGAACCCGAGAGCCCCCAGGAAATAGGCCAGGCCGGTGAGTGCCAGGAAGGATGTCCTCCTGTTCCGGAAAACGAAGATGGCCGCTACGCCGATCACGATCAGGGCCAGGAAGATGGGGCCTTCGGCGATCAGGATGTTCTTGAGGGCGAGCACGTATTTATTGACCTCGACGTGTTCGAGGAGAGTCCGGGGCTGGATGGGCTCAAGGTAAGACTCGGTTTCGTGAACGACTCTGATCAGGAGTTTTGAGGCTCTGATGAACCTGCGGAAATGGAGCACGGCGTAGGGATGCGCCGTGAAGAAACCGGCGATGGCGCTCAGTCCTGCGGCGTAGATTTTCGGGTCGACCACCGCCCTGAGGAAGCGACGTCGGGCCGGTGGAGCGCCGAGGAGATGGCCGAGCAAGAGCGCGGCAAGGATGAAAACGCCGTTGTACTTTGTGGCCGTGGCCAAACCGCAGGCGAACCCGGCCAAAAGATAGTCCGGCCAGCGCCTTTTTTTCAGGAGACCGGAACAAAAAAAGAGGGCCAGAGCGAAGAAGAAGGTCATCGGGATGTCCAAGACGATCTGATGGCTGTAAAGGATTGGAATGACGGCGACCGAGAAGAAGAAGGCGGCGAGAAGCGCTTCCCTGACCCCGTAAAGCCTCCTCCCGATGGCAAACACAAGAAGGATGGTCAATGATCCCAGAAACGCAGAAAGGAGGCGCGCCGCCAGGAGGACCTGGTCAAAGCGGAAGGGATAAAGGCCTTCTCCTGGATGAGCGCCTGCGAGATGGAGAATGGCCGAAGTTGCTCTCAAACCGCCGGCCACAAGATAATTGAAAAAAACCGGATAGTAATAGACGGGATTGGGCTCCCAGTGGCCGCCGTAGATGCGCTCGGTATGGCGGGCCAGGGGGATATCGTCCACTCGCCGATAGACGGAGGACAGACCCCAAAATCGATAGAAGGCGCCGGTTAAGAAGATGAGGGAAAGAACAATCCAGATGCCGCGTCGGCTTCGGCGGCCGGCGGGTTTGTCCATGACGCAAGAATTATATTGAATGCCTCTTGCGATTTCAATTTTTCCCGTTCCTCTCGCTGCAGAGAATCAAAGATTGAGGTATTCGCGGATCGAGACAAAGCGGAAGGAACCCAGCAGGCGCTCCAGCTTGCGCTCGGTCGAGTGGATATTATGGTAGTGGATAAACCTTTCCCGCGGCGGAAGTGGAAGTCGAGGCGCCGAAGGGTCGATCTCCCGAGGATGGAGACAGATCATGGCCGGAAGGCCCCGGCGGTTCAGCGACCGGACGGCCCTTCGGATGACGCTCGAAGAGAAGAAGCGGAAAAAAAATCCGCTGGCAAAAGGAATCCGCTTGCCCAAAAATCTGAACGTCGAAGCCGGAAGCTCAACGATGTCGTTGATCTTGTGGGGAAAAGCCTTTGCCCTACTGTCCCCGTAGAGGAAGGTTTTCAGGGGGAATAGGCTGGAGTCGTAGGCAAGTCCGTTTTCTGCGAGCAGGCTGAAGAACCAGTTCATGTGCCGGCCGACGGACCAGGATGGCGCCCGGAAACCCCGGACCTTTTCTCCCGCCAGATTCTCGAGCAGGCCGATGGATTTCCTTAGGTCAGCGGCGAATTCCTGCGGTGTCCGGTCATAGATCAGGGAATGACGGTAACCGTGGGAGGCGATCTCGTGTCCGCGCCTCTTGATCTTCCCCACCAGGCCGGGATGTCGTTCGGCCGTCTCGCCGAGGACAAAAAAAGTGGCTGTGGCGCCGTGACGGGCGCAGATGGCGAGGAGCCGCTCGACGTTTCTCTCCAAACGGCTATCCCGTTCGGGCATCGGCCGCTCGCCGGGCAGCCGGTAATTGGCCTGGAACCATTCTTCTATATCGAAGGTCAGGAGGTTGAGATGGGTCATGGTCAGGGCTTTCGGGCTTCGATGACAAGGCTTGTGGCCATGCGCCTGTTCCAGGGACGAATCCTGGCGCCGGGGCAAACCCGGCTGATCCCGCCCGTGACAAGATGAAGAAATTCGATCCTCTCCACCGGGCAGACGGCGGCCTGGAAATAGCGCTCCAGTTGGGCCGCGGTGTAGACGCCCAGGTTCCGGTATTTTCTTCGCTCCAGGAGCCTGAAAACCCCGAGCGCGCTATTCTGTCCGTTGGGGACGCTGACCAGGATCCTTCCTCCCGGCCGCGCCACCCGGACGAGCTCCTTAATCAACGGCTCTCCCCGGCGGAGGGATTGCAGGATGTTGACCGCCAGGACCAGGTCGAAACCGTCACCGGCCAGAGGCAGCCGTTTCCCCGAAGATTGGATGGTCAGCAGGCCTTTTTTCCGGGCGAAGGCCAGCATCTCCGGCGCGATATCCACGCCGACGAGGAGGTTATCCGCGGCCAGCGGTTGCGACAGGTGGCCGGTGCCGCATCCCACATCCAAAATGGTCAATCCCTTGGGTCTGCCGATAAGCCCGAGGACCGCCCTCTTGACCAGCCGGAAGCTTTTCAAACTGAAATAGCTGTTGGCCGTTTCGGTGTCTCCAGCGCCGGCAGAGAGGCGGCGGAAATATTCAGCCCAGGTCTTTTCCTCGGAATCGGGTTGGAGCATGACCGGAATGCCGTCGCTCACCGGGTAGGCCTTCCCGCAGCTTTGGCACAATAAATGATCTTGCTGCGATCCAAGGATCCCGTCGCAGGCCAGGCAGCGCATCAAGGGGAGGAGTCTTTCCAGGCCCATCAGATCGCCAGCTCCCGTCTCAGACATTTCCCCATCCGGGCCGCCAGGCACCGCGGCACGAGGGTTCGCCAGATTGCCGAGCCGGACCGGGCCCACCGGTTTTGATCGGAAAGCGGCTTTTTCCGGCCGCGCGCTGGAAAATAATAGTGACTGTATTCATGAAACTCAAGTCCCCATTTTTTCTTGTACTGCTTTTGCCCGGGATAGCGGACGGGCCCGAAATCGAACCAGCGAAAATCCTCGGCGGCGGCCCAGCGGATGAACTCGAAATGGAGAAGGTCGTTGGCCCGAAGTAGGAAAAAGCGCTCGTCCGAGACGATGTCGGTGATCTGGACCGTAGCGCCGACCGTCCAACCGAGGAGAGCGGAGACGGGGACCTCCCCCCGGCGGGCAACCAGGATGCGGAGTTGGCCGGAGAGGTTCTCGCGCAATCGCAGGAAGTAGGCGAGGGGATGGGGCGGGCTGCCCAGTCTTTTGAGGCTGCGCAGGTGGAGGGGATAGAAAATATCCCGGATTGTTTTTTCGTCGTTCTCAAACTGAACGCTCAGACCGCTCTCCTGCGCCCTTCGGACATTCTTGCGAACGCTGTAATCCACCTTCTTTTCGAGGTCGAGCTCCTTATGGAGGGGCAGGATTCCGTACTCATGAAGGCGGACTTTTTGCAGGAATTCGCTTCTCGAACCCTGGAGGTCGGGAAAACAACGGACCTCCAGGTGAGCGAATCGCTCTTTTTCCCGGAGTGCCTCGATGACCGCCTTCCATCCATCCAACGTTTCCGTCCTTTGGCCCGGCCCGATCCCGGCCGCAAAAAGGATTCCGCCGTATTCCGAGAACGGCTGGGAGATCAGCCTCTTTCCGGAGAGGAGGCCGCGATGATGGAAAGAGGGGAAGACGGCGTCTATCCGGTTATTACGGATGTGCAGCCAGTATTCCGGCTTCAATCCGTAGACGCTCTCGACCGCGCGCTTGAACCCGCTGAGATGGATGAACCGTCCCCAAGCATGATCCAGCACAAACCCGTCCCAGGCGTCTGCGAGGGAGTTTCCGTAGGGCGTCCAGCCTGCACCGTCCATCGGTCTCCTCAACATCCCGTCCGGCCGTTCAGCGCGTTTGGGACACGAGGAATACTCCCAGCATGATCAGGAACGCGCCCAGCCAGCGGAGTCCTGAGATCTGCTCCTTGAAAATGAACGCCGAGGCGATGACGATAAGACCGTACATGAAACTGACCATGAGGTTGGAGTAACTCAGCTCGTAACGGGATAGAACGACCAGCCAAAGAAGGGCGCCGGCCGCTGAGAGAAGCATCCCGGCCAGCACCGGCCAGTGGCTGAGCGCTCGGAGAAAAAAGCGAACGTCGACCTTCTGGCCGGCAAACCCGGTCAGGCCCCACTTGAGCAAAACCTGGGCGGACGTCCAGAGGGCGATGATAAGAAGAAAAAGGCCGAATTCCTTCATCTCTGCGCTCCTCATGTTTTCTCGAGTTCTTTCTTCACAAGGCCGAGCTCCTGGGCCAGTTTCTTGTTGGCCTCCTTGAGACCGGAGATGGCCACCGAGAATTGGATCAGAATCACCATGAGCCCAATGATCAAAATCAGGAACAGGGCCGCAGGGGGGTAGCCGATCCCGATAAGGAGCGAGAACTTGTCCAAAAGCCCGCGGAACAAGGAGATGATGAGAAAGACGATCCCCATTCCCAGCCAGAGGATGGCGAACTCCTCCTTGAGACGCTTCCGCCGGATGAGCTCGACGATAAAGGCGATCAGGAGCAGGCTGCCGATAACGGCCAGAACCTGGATCCTGATGACTTGAACATTGGCGAGGTTTTCCATGAGGGACTCCTACTCTTGTTTCCTTAGCATCAAGACGAAAATGGCCAGAAAAACCTTGAACATATAGTAGATCGACCTGAAGAAACTGATGGAAGACCGGCCGGCCAGCCGTCCGGCCATATCCACCCCAACCTCTCTGATACGGAGGCCCTTTTTCTTGAGGATGTAGAGGGCTTCCGGTTCGGGATAATCGTCCGGGTAATCGCCGCTCAGGACTTCGATGGCTTTCCGGTTATAAGACCGGAACCCGGAAGTGCTGTCGGTGATCCGCTCCCGGAGAAGGAGCCGGTTGGTCAGCGAGAAGATCTTGATTCCCAGCTGGCGAGAGGTTTTTCCCTTGTAGCCGCTTTTTCCAATGAACCGCGAGCCGACGGCGACATCGGCTTCTCCGCTGAGAACGGGCTCTAGGATCTTGCCGATCTCGCCGGGCTTGTGCTGGCCGTCGGCGTCGACCTGAACCGCCAGGTCATAGCCGTTTCTTTCGGCGTAGAGGAATCCCGTCTGGACGGCCCCTCCGATTCCGAGATTGATGGGCAGGTCGATGACGGCGACACTCGGGAAACTCCGGACGATCTCCGAGGTCCGGTCGGTCGAGCCATCGTTGATGACCAGGATATCGAAATCCGGGGCGGCCTCCCGGATGGCGGAGAGGACTGCGGCGACGGTTTTCTCCTCGTTGTAGGCCGGGACGACGATGATTTTTTTCACGGATTCTTCAAAAAGTGCGGCCAATATATCGCGCGCATAGAGGAAAGTCAAATAGGCTCGGGATTGGGTTCGGCAGTTCGATTCTCCGAACCTTGGGGCTGCAGTTGATTTGCGATTCCCAGGCTGTTGCGCTATAAACAGGAAGCAAGAAAATGAAAGCGCCTGCAGACCGCCGCTTCGTCCGGACCTGGATCGAATTGGACCGCGGCGCGCTCGAGCATAACTTGATCGTCTTCCGCAGCCTTTTGCCGCCCGGCTGCCGGCTCATGGCCATCTGCAAGTCGAACGCTTATGGCCACGGGCTTTATGACCTCGCGCCCGTACTGGAAGAGATGGGCGCGGACTGGTTTGGTGTGGATTCGATCGTCGAAGCCGTGACTTTGAGGAAGAAAGGGATCCGGAAGCCTATTCTTGTCCTGGGCTATACTCTCCCCGGCCGGTTCGGGGACGCCGGGAAACACCGGGTCAGCCTGACGGTTTCCAGCCCCGAAAACCTTCGCGCCCTGGTGGACTTTCAAAGCTCTCGCCCGATCCGGATCCACCTCAAGTTCGATACCGGGATGCATCGCCAGGGATTGCTGCCGGCTCAATGGGAAGCCGCCCGGCGCCTCATCCTCCGGCACCGCGGGCGGATCGAGGTCGAAGGAATATATACCCACTTCGCGGCCGCCAAGGACCCGGCCGACAGAGGATATACGAACGGCCAGATCAAGGAGTTCGAGAAAGCCAGCGCCTGCTTCGAAGCCTCCTTGAACCGGCCGATCCGGCACGCCTCCGCCACTGCGGGAGTGATGAACTACCCCGAGGCGAACTATGACTTGGCCCGGATCGGGATCGGGCTCATGGGCCATTGGCCCTCCTCGGAGACGAGACGGGCCTGGGATAAAAAGATCGTCCTGAAGCCGGTCCTGACCTGGAGGACGATCATCTCCGAGGTCAAGACCCTTAAAAAAGGTCTGGGCATCGGTTACGACCTGACCGAAACCCTGAAGCGCGATTCCAGGGTCGGCGTCTGTCCCATCGGCTATTGGCATGGCTTCCCGCGGAGTCTTTCCCGCACTGGAGAGGTTCTGGTCAGTGGACGGAGAGCCAAAGTGCTTGGGACGGTCTCTATGGACATGGTCGTCGTCGATCTGACAGACATCGCCGGCGCCCGCGGGGGCGATGTCGTTACGGTCATCGGTCGCGACGGCCATGAGGAAATCACGGCTTATGAGGTCGGCCGAAGAGCCGGCGTTTCCCACTATGAGCTCCTGACACGCCTCAATCCCCTGATCCAAAAGTTTTATGGGGATTGATCAAACGTCGATCCTGGGATCCGGCCCGATTTTGTAAAAAAAATTTACAGAGCGAGAGGCCGTTTGCTCGCTGAGTATTGCTAAGTATATTAATATCAATTACTTATTGCCATGCTGATCTGGCATAAAACTTGCTCGATTTGCATTCCAATGTGTTCTTTTCTATTATGAGGGAAAGCCCGATGCCAGCACGCAGGTGCCGAACCGCCCTGTCCCTATTGCTTGCCACGGTCACTCTTGTCCTGGCCTTTCAGAGACGTGCCGTCCAGTCGCCGGTTGCGAAGCCGCGGCCCGGAGGAACGCTGCGCCTGCGCACGTTCACCCTCAATCCTTTTCAGCCGCGATTTGACCCCGCCGGTGGGGCCCACGTGTTCATCCTGAACCAAATCTATGACGGCCTCGTCGGGCTGGACAAGAACTTGAGCATTGTCGGCGTCCTGGCGGATTATTGGATGATCTCCGACGACGGCAGGACATACACCTTTTTCCTCCGCAAAGGGGTGAAGTTCCACCACGGCCGCGAACTCGAGGCCGCGGACGTCAAGTTCTCGCTCGAACGGTTGGTCAACACGGAAACCGAAGGTCCTTATTTTCAATACTTCACCGCCAAGGTCGTCGGCGCCCAGGAATACAGAGAAGGCAAGGCCTTCGATGTGGAAGGGTTTAAGGTGCGGGATAAATACACCTTCGAGATCCAATGGAAAAATCCCTATGTCTCGGCCCTCTATCTCCTGAGCATGGATTTCTGCAAGATTCTTCCCCATGACCTCGTCCAGCGCCAGGGGCGCGGGTTCTTTCAAAGGCCATCCGGAACCGGCCCTTTCAAGTTCGCCAACTGGCTGCGTGATTCCAGGCTGGACATCGTAGGCGTCAAGCTGGAACGGAACAACGAATATTTCCTCAAGGGGGGATATCTCGAGGCTATTGAGCTCAATCCCTATTTCACTGTCGAGCAGTTCCTCGCGGAGGCTGTCGATATCATCCCCTATTCTTCAGACCGTCTGTCGGGCCGGGATATCCAGGTCTTGGAGGGGCCGACCTTCGCCACGGCCTTCCTGATGATGAGCTGCCACTTGCCTCCCTTGGACAATTCCACTGTCCGCCGGGCCATCTCCCTGGCCATCAACAAAAAGGAAATCGCCGCGGCCGCCTTCCGCCTGGACTCGGAGCCCCGGGTGACCAACAACTTCATTCCGCCCAAGCTGCCGGGATTCTATCCGGCCGATGAGGAACGGTTCGATCCCGAAGCGGCGAAAAAAATACTCACTGAAGAAGGCTTCTCCAAAGAAAAGACTTTTCCCCGGATCGATTTTTTCCTCCACGAGGAACAAAGGAACGGAGACACTAAAGTCTCCGGGGTTCTCAAGGATCAACTGGAAAGAATCGGAATCGACCTTAGGATAAGAACGTACCGTACCTATGACGATATCAAGGCCTCGAGGGACCCCTACCTGTTGCTCCTCCACTGGAGCCTGGATTTTCCGGACCCCGAGAATGTCATTATCCCTCTCTTCGACTCGAACGCTGTCTTGAATCGGAACATCCTCCACTACGCCAGTCCCCAACTCGATGAACTGGCCAGGGCGACCGAGATCGAGCAGAGCCGCAAAGCCCGGATCGCCCTTTTTCGCAAGATCGAGAAATTGCTCCTGACCGATATGCCGGCCGTCCCGCTTTACTTCAGACAACACCGATTGGCCGTTCAACCTTATGTGCGGGGAGTCAAGGTCCCGCCCCTCGGATTTTTCTATCTCGACGCGAAGGAGATCTGGCTGGATAAATGAGACTCGGCAAGGCGCGGCTCAAGGTATCCCTTTACACCCGTTTTATGGTCGCCATCACTTTCATTTTGATCTTCATTGTCGGCTCCATTCTCTTTCTGGTCGAGCGGCGGGAGGTCCGGACCATATTTGAGGAATCTAAAATCCGCGGAATCCTGACGGCTCAGAACATCGCGAACCTGAACCTGGAAAGCCTGAAGTTCTGGGATTCGACGGGGATCAAGGCCAACATCGACCGGGAGCTGGATGACCACTTGATCTATGTCGTCATCTTCGACCGCTTCCGGCAGCTCTTCGTCTCCACCGGCCTGGCGGGAGATGAGGAAGACATCAAGGTCAGCCGTTTGCCTCTGAGGGTCACTGAAGACCTCTCGGTCAGCCGGAGGTTGGATTTCATCATGAACGGCAGGTCCGTGCCCATCATCGAGATCGAGATCCCCGTCTTTGCCGGAGGGTCGCCCCAGCCTGATTATTGGGGGTCGGTCAAGGTCGGACTCTCGCTCGAGGGAATCCACAAGGAGATCCGCCGGACTCGGTTGATGCTGATCCTGATCGGCTGCTCCGGGTTTCTCTTGGGATTGGTGGGAGCAGGCGTGTTGGCCAGGCGGATCACCGGGCCGCTGAAGACGCTGGTGGAAGGGACCCACCGTATCTCCAAAGGAGACTTTTCCAAGACCATTCCCGTCCGCTCCGAGGACGAGATCGGCGGCCTGGCCCGGAGCTTCAACGAGATGACCAGGGATCTGCTCGAGACGCGGCAAAGGATGGAAGACGCCAACCGGAAACTCATCCAGGCCGAGAAACTGGCCTCCATCGGCCGGATCTCGGCCACCATCGCCCATGAGATCAGAAATCCGCTGACTTCGGTCAAGCTCAACATCCAGAAACTCCAGGAGAACGACAGCCTGGGCGAGGAAGAGAAGGAGCACCTCGGCATCTCCCAGGAGGGCATCGGCCTGATCGAGAAATTCATCAAGGAGCTGCTCAATTTTACCCGCGTCTCCGACCTGAACCTGGAGCGGTTCTCGATCCTTCAGATCATCGATGAATCCTTGAAGATGTTGCGGGACTCCTTCCAACAGAAGAAGATCGTCCTGGAGAGAATCTGCCCCTCCGGCCTGCCCACGGTAGTGGTTGACGGCGATAAGCTGAGACAAGTATTCCTGAACATCCTCCGGAACGCCGTCGAGGCCGTGGATAATGGGGGGAAGATCGCCCTGGCCGTCTCTCTCGTCAAGGAAAACGGCGTCAAGAAGATCCGGATCCGGATCTCCGACAACGGCTGCGGAATCGCGGAAAAAGATTGGGAAAACATTTTCGAGCCATTCTTCACCACCAAGCCGTCCGGGTTCGGGTTGGGCCTATCCAACGCCCGCAAGATCGTGGAGCAGCACATGGGCTCGATCAAGGTCGTCAAGAAAAAAGGGAAGGGAACGGCCTTTGAGGTTCGCCTTCCTTATGAGGTAGAAACATGAGATCCGTTCTGATCATTGATGATGATCCGCTGATCCGAAAGACCCTGTCCGGACACCTGGCCAAACAGGGATTTGATGTCCAAATGGCGGAAGAAGGGGAGGAGGGGGTTCGGAAATTCCGGGAGTTCAATCCGGACCTCGTCATTCTGGACGTCCGGCTTCCCGATGTCGACGGCCTCGAGGTCCTGAGGCAGATCAAAGACCTCAACAAAAAGACCTATGTCCTGATTATGACGGCTTATGACGACATGAAAACCACGGTCGAAGCCGTCAAACTCGGCGCCTTCGAGTACCTGGTCAAGCCGCTCAATTTCATCGACCTCGACCTGACGGTGAACAAAACCTTCCAGGTCCGGGCTCTGGAAGAGAAGGTCAGCTACCTTGTCGAGGAGAGACAGAAGGAATACACGATCGACAACATCATCGGCCGATCGCCCCAGATGAGAGAAGTGTTCAAGTTAATCGGATCAGTGGCCAACACCCGGACCAACGTTCTGATCCAGGGCGAAAGCGGAACCGGCAAGGAGCTCGTCGCCAAAGCGACCCACTACAACAGTCCCTACCGGGACGAGCCTTTTATCGTGATCAACTGCTCGGCCATCTCAGACACCCTGCTCGAGAGCGAGCTTTTCGGTCATGCCAAGGGTGCCTTCACCGACGCCGTCTGCGAAACCAAGGGCAAGTTCGAGATCGCCGGCAAGGGGACTCTTTTTCTGGACGAGATCGGCGACGTCTCGCCCAACCTTCAATCGAAGCTGCTCCGGGTCATCGAGACGCGGGATTTCATGAAGGTGGGCGGCGAAAAGATCCTGAAGACGGAAGCCCGGATCATCGCCGCCACCAACCATGACCTCAAGGCCCTCATCGAGACCGGCAAGTTCCGGGAGGACCTTTACTACCGGTTGAAGGTGGTGGAGATCTTCCTGCCGCCGCTCCGGGACCGCAAGGAGGATATCCCCGAGCTGGTGGCCTACCTTTTGCAGAAAATCAACCGCGAGCTGCGCCGGAACGTGAGGAAGGTACCGCCCGACGTGATGGGCCTCCTCCAGGACATGCCCTGGCGGGGCAATGTCCGGGAACTCGAGAACGCCCTCACCCGGGCCGTCATCCTCGCCAAGGGCGATATCGTCCTGAAAGAGAACCTCCCGCTGGAGTCGGGGGAAAGAAAGATCTACCCCGGCGAGCTGGTGTCGCTGCGTGACGTGGAGCGCGACTACATCCAGCATGTTCTTGATGCCGCCCAGGGGAGCAAGACCCGGGCCAGCCAGATCCTGGGGATCAGCCGGCCGACCCTGGACAAAAAGATCAAAGAATACAAGCTCCGTATCGGCCTCCCCGGAGCGTAACCACCAGCCCCTGTAAACGAACTTAACGGGCTGTAAACATTCTTGAGTGGACGGGCAGGGATTTCGGATTTCTCCTCAGATCCGGCCTGAACAGGGCGAAGCCGATTTGGCACAAAATCTGCTTACTTCAGGGGTGAACAGAGGTCATAGATATGGCAGAGAAAAAGATCATAGTCGTCGACGATGATGAGTCCATTCGGAAGACCTTCTTCCTCATGCTCAAGAAACAGTACCGGGTTTTGCTGGCCAAAGATTCGGAGGAGGCGCTGCGCGATTTCAAGAACTGCAAGTTCGACCTGATCATCGCCGACCTCAAGCTGCCTAGGTTCAGCGGCCTGGAGATGATCGCCCGCTTTCGAGAGATGGGGTTTCACGGAGAGGCCATTCTCATCTCCGCTCATCCCGACTGCGTTTCCGTCGAGGAGCTCAGCCGGTTTGGCATCGGTTACTTCTTTTCCAAGCCGCTCGATTTTCAAGCCCTGACCCGGTCGATCGAATATCTCCTCCAGCCCAAAGAGGCCACCGCCTAGTCTCCCGGTCATTCGCCACGACCTGCTTCTTGTGCTCTTCCCGCAACGTCTTAGATCCAGTTGAGGGTCCCTACAAAACAAAGCAAAGGAACCATTTCGTTTGACAGAGCTTGCCCTGAAAAAATAGAATAAGCGGGAAAAGGAGGTCCATCATGAATTGGCCACAAAACGATAACCCCGAAGCCGGGACCGGCTCGGATTCCGGCGGCCTGACCCGACGGGATTTTTTCCGGTATTTGGGCGGCTCGGCCTTTACGCTCGCCGCTCTCGACAAGGCGACGGCCGCCGTCTACCAGAGCATCACCTCTTTGAACCAGAAATACATCGGTGATGATTCGCCGGACGGCCTCTACTGGGATGGCATCCGGAGACAGTTCCTGTTTGAGGACGGACTCGTCATGATGAACAACGGGACGGTCGGTCCGATGCCCAAGCCCGTTTTCAATACCCTGATGAGGTACTTCAAGCTCCAGGCCACAAATCCTTACGATGTCTATAACTTCCTGCCGACCTTCCGGGAACAGACACGGGCGAAGCTGGCCACCTTCGTCCACGCCTCTCCCGAGGAAATCGTGCTCACCCACAACACGACCGAGGGGATCAATTTTGTGACCGCCGGGCTGGACATGAAGGAAGGGGACGAGGTCGTCGTTTCCAACATGGAGCATCCCGGCGCCATTCATCCCTGGCGCCTCAAGGAGAAAAGGTGCGGGATCGTCATCAAGGAAATCCCGCTCGGGCTGCCGACAAGAAGTGTCGACGAGGTTGTCGGTTCCGTCGCCGCCGCCATCACCCCCCGCACCAAAATCCTCAGCCTCGGCCACACCGTCTTCATCACCGGGCTCATCTCGCCGCTCAAGGAGCTCAGCCGGATGGCCCGCGAGAAAGACGTTCTGGTCCTGGCCGACAGCGCCCACGGCCTGGGCATGCTCGATCTGAACATGAAGGAAATGGGCATCGATTTCTTCGCCTCCAGCCCTTACAAGTGGATGGGAGCGCCGACGGGCATCGGTCTCCTTTTCGTCGGGAAAGAAGTCCAGGATAAAATCTGGCCGACGATCGTCACCGGTGGCT
>JBAUIH010000163.1:0-1957 GCA_049682755.1 Candidatus Aminicenantales bacterium
CCTGATGAACGGCCCGATCGACTGCCGGCTGCTGCGATACGAGCTTTACTGAATCGCCGGAATTATTGTGCCGTTCGAATGCTTAGGATGCAGCTCATGGCCGGACGGAACACGAAAATCGTCCGGCCGCCCCGATTACGCCTCTTCCAGGCGGATGAGGTTGATCGCCTTGGTCCGGAGTTCCTCCTTGAACTCGATCTTGTGACTTTGTTTCAGGTGGTCGGCGATCGTCTCGACGATCTTCTGCTCCGACTCGTCCAGGGCGACGAAATCGCAGTTCATCCCCATGGCCCTGCAGCTCAGTTTCTTCTTCATCGCAAACCTCCCGTCGCGGTCCCGAGATTGCCACGCTAAACCGGAAGTACACCTTCATGATATTTACAATCATCGATCTTTACAACCCGGGACCGACCGCACTGTGGCGAACACATGATATGTCCGGACTTGTAGCACGTGAACTGTCCGGTTCTGATGTTCACTTCCAGGGGAGGTGGACATGCGACGGACGGAGCTGCTGCAGGAGGTTCGGCAGATGCGGTTCGAGGAGGCCTACGGCAGTTGGAGACGGAAGAAGCTCACTCAGGAGGAAGCGGCAAGGATTCTGGGCGTTTGCGACCGGACGTTTCGTCGCTACATCCAGCGGTTCGACGACGGGGGAATGGAAGCGCTTCTGGACAAGCGGATCTCCCAGGCGTCCCACCGCCTTGCGCCGGTGGATGAGGTGATGGCGTTGGCCGAGCGGTACCGGAAGCGCTACCGGGGGTGGAATGCGCGGCATTTTCACTCCCACTATCGACGGGAGGGGGGAAGTCGCAGCTACACCTGGGTCAAGATGCGTCTCCAGGAGGCGGGATTGATCAAGAAGGCGCCCCGGCGCGGGGCCCATCGCAAGCGGCGGGAGCGGGCTCCTTTGCCCGGCATGATGATCCACCAGGACGGCAGCCGTCACGAGTGGGTGCCGGGGCAGAAGTGGGATCTCATCGTCACCATGGACGACGCCACCAACGTGCATTACTCGATGTTCTTCGTCTCCGAGGAGGGCACCTGGAGCAGTTTCCGGGGCGTCCGGGAGGTCTTTCTCACGTGCGGGATCTTCTGCTCCCTCTACACCGACCGGGGAAGCCATTACTGGCACACGCCCGAGGCCGGCGGCAAGGTCGACAAGGAGAACCTGACCCAATTCGGACGCGCCATGAAGCAGTTGGGAATCGAGACGATCCCGGCCTATTCCCCGGAGGCTCGGGGGCGCTCCGAGCGGATGTTCGGAACGCACCAGGACCGGCTGACCAAGGAGCTGGCGCTCCACGGGATCACCGACATGGAAGCGGCCAACCGGTACCTCGAGAAGGTCTATCTTCCGGCGTTCAACGAGGAGTTCGGCCAACCGCCTCCGGAGGAAGGATCGGCCTTCGTTCCGTTGATCGGGGCCAACCTCAACGAGATCCTCTGCGAGCAGTACGACCGAACGGTCGGAGGGGACAACTGCGTCTCCTTCAACGGGAAAAAGCTCCAGATTCCGGCCGACAAGCACCGTTGCCATTACGTCAAGGCCAACGTTCGGGTCCACTGCTACGAAAACGATTCGATGGCCGTCTTCCATGGGCCGCGGCGGCTGGCCGACTACGACGGAAACGGAAAACCGGTGCAAGACGAAAAGGCCACGGCCAGTGCGTAAAATCCGCTGCGCGACGGCCGGGCCGAGAAGCCAAACACCGAAAAAAACAGAATTCAAACGGCCAAATCGAAAAGCGGACAACCTATTTGCTACAAAACCGGACAAATCTATTTGCTATTGACATCCGTCGAAACAGCGGCCGTGGAAACGGGAATCCGCGCAGGTCGGACAGGCCGGACACGCAAAGGAGGTTGGCGGAAGGAATGAGAACAATCGCAAGGGTGTCGATCTTTTCGACGGTCCTTTTCTTGGGGGTCGGTTTCGCTGCCGACCAACCGGAGG
>JBAUIH010000164.1:0-2096 GCA_049682755.1 Candidatus Aminicenantales bacterium
GCCGGAGGCTGCCGGCTGACGGTGGAGAACGAGGCCCTGCTGGTCACCCCGCTGCCCTCGGAGAAAAGCCCGGAGTTTACCGTGGCGATTCGCTGGACCGCCCTGCCCTGGCCGCTTGGCGAGCCGACGGCCGTGAAGGCCCTGGCCGAAGACGGCGGCCTCGTCGACCGCAAGCCGGTCCGCCGCGAGGGCGAGTCGGTGCTGATCGACTGCCGGCCCGGCGTGTTCCGCTACGTGATCGAGTAGCGCACACCTCCCCTCTCCCGCCTGCGGGAGAGGGGCCGGGGGTGAGGGCGCTGTCGTCTCCCAAGAAAGGCCGATACAATAGCCGGCGGCTAACAGCCTTAAGTTTACCCACATTTCTGACGGCCGAGGATCGTCGCAGCTTCAATCATGGGTTGGAGTTTCGTCCAGCCGCGCCACAACACCAGCCAGCCCGGCAGGTGGTCGTGTTTGCGATTCTGATGGCCGCCCAGTCGAGCTAACGCATAGTAAAACTCATGCACCGTCAAGTCGTTTCGCGGCTGCTTGTAACGCCACAGACTGAGCATCACGACGTACAAGGGCGGCATCAAGTCCGTCGCCAGACGCTCGTGTGCATCAGCACGGCGGCTGGCGTTGCGCAGGTTCAGAAGGAACAACGCCACCACCGAGATCAAGGCGATCGCCGGCTGCAGCCGCTCCTCGCTCGTGAATTGAAGCCTTTCCACGCCACAGCCGGTCTTCAGCGCCTTGTGATACTCCTCGATGATCCAGCGACACTCATACCAACCGACGCGCTGCCAGGCATCCTCCACCGTCTCCACCGGCACATTGCTCAAGAGGATCCATTCCAACGGCTCGATTCCCGCAGGCGGATCCGTCTCTCGCACGCAGATCGCCCAGGTAGTCAACGGCACGCCGCGAATCTCTCCCCGCGGCTGCTTCGGCACCAGCAACGTCATTTTCGCCCAGGCGATCGAAACCGTGGCCGTCCGCGCCGCGCGCTGCGCCGCCGCCGGCACTTCCACCGTCTTGTGGCCCTGGCCAGGCAACGCCCGCACGTAGTCGTGCAGCTTCGTTGTTTCCCCGTTTTCCAGGCAGATTTGCCGATTGTATTGCGACCGGACCAGGTACGACTTTCCCTGCGACTCCACAAAATCCAGATACTCCAACACGTCCGCGCCGCGATCGGCCACTTCCACTTGACGCCGCCCGGCAGCCGCTGGCGGAATACTCGCGCTGGCATCCTTCCACAACCGCGACAAGCGATCCGTACGCTCGCGACACTGTTGGCGTGTCTCTTTCTTGTTGGCCTTCGGACGCTTCGCCAACTTCTGGTAGGCCAGCCCAATCACGTCGCGGGTCTCGGCCAGCACCGCCAAGGCATTGTGCGCCAAATAGCCGCGACACGTTCCATTGCCGATCTCCCCCAGCCCCTCGATCGATCGCAAGCCCGTGAACTCCAGTTCGGTCGTGTCCTGGACGACCAGCACCGTGCCCTCCGCCTCCCCCATCAGACGCAACGTCCGCTCCCGCGAAGGGGTCAGCACCGAGGCGTGCGTGACCTCCTCCTGGTCCATCAGACGATACAACGCCTTCAGGCTGGCCGGATCATCAATCTTCTCAGGCAAAGTCCCTCCGGGATGCATCACCATCCTGTCCGCCAATTGCACCAGCCGCTTCGTCCGGCGACGGTCTCCCAGTTCCGCCGCCCCGAAATGCTCTTCCCCAAAACTCCCTCCCAACGTGAATCGGTCATCCATGACCCGCCTCCTTGCTTAAGACCAACGGCGGCAACCCGTTCCGCCGCCTCCCATCATAGCAAAAATGTGGGTAAACTTAAGGCTAACAGCCGCCGGTGTGGCGAGACAGGTTCGCGCTTCTCCAGCGGCTGTTAGCCGCCGGCGAATGGCTACTGCACCTCGGATAAAACTAGCTGCGTCCCCCCTTTCCGATTCCCGGATGTGACGGCGAAAGCGATGTCAATGTGGCGCGCCGCGATGCCGAATGCCCTCTGTGCTACAGCAGCTCCCGACGGCGATTTTCGGTTCGCTGAAGATGAGGCTCGTAGGCATGAACAGGCCTAACCTCGGCTTGTCACCACAGGCTTCTTT
>JBAUIH010000165.1:0-42685 GCA_049682755.1 Candidatus Aminicenantales bacterium
GGGAAGAGCAGGCCGCCTCCTCCGAGAAAGAGACTCAGACAAACGAGCCAAATGCCGGGACGTTTCATGGTGTCCTCCTCTTGGGCTGAGGTTTGGCCGCCGGCGCGGTTTCCGCCTCTTCCAGGAAGATGTAGGTTTTGGTCGTGAAGGTGGAGGAGATGGTCAGATCACTGGTCTGGTTATTCAGAGCTTTGACCGTGAAGTTCTCGATGTTGAAGATGCGGGCGAATTTGCTCAGCCGGTCAAAAAATGAGGCCAGGTTATGATAGCTTCCCCGGATTTCCATAGGGATCGGCCATTCCGAATAGAATTCCCGGTTGATCTCTCCCCGGGGGGTGAAGCGGATGAGTTCCAGCCGGGAATCGAAGGCCATTTGCTGAACCCGCCTGAGGATGACATCGACCTCTTTCCGGAGAGGGATGATCACTTCCAGTTCTTTCAGGGTCTGGGTGAGGGTGGCCAGCTCGGCTTCGATGACGTCCAGTTGCTGTTTCTTCTCGAGGAGTTCCTGGACCTCTTTTTCTACATTCTGCTTTTCCACCTTGATCCGGTTGAGTTCGGCCTGCTGCGGCTTGAAATAGAGGAAAAAGGCGAGGCCGAGAATGATCACCGCCAGGACGACATAGATATACCAGGACGTGTTTTTCATGACGATCACCTTTTCTTGGCTTTGGCCTTCGGCTTGGCCGCTGCTTCCTGAGGCGGCGATTGCGCGGCCTCAGGAAGCACGTAGTTCAAGGTCAGCGAGAACTCGAGGAACTGGGCGCTTCGCCCCGATTTCTGAGTGGAGGAAATGAGGTTGACGTTGGTGAGGTGGGGGCTGCTCTCCAGGTTGGAAATATAATCGGCGATCAGGTTGTTGGATAGGGCGTTCCCTTTGATCTGGATCATCTGTCCCTGGGAGGAGAGCTCTGTCAGCCAAACCCAATCCGGGAGCTTCTTGCTGAGCTCGTCCATGATGGTGACGGCGCTGTCCTGTTGGGCGCGGAGCTGCCGGATGAGGCCGATCTTGCGAACAAAAACGGCCTTCTGCTTCTCGAGCTCGTCCAGCTTGGCAATGACGTACTCGAGCTTCTTCTTCTCGGCCTGAGCCGCCTGGAGCCGCTCTTGTTCTTGGTTGATCATCCTTTTTTGGAGGAAAAAGCCGGCGGCCAGGACGCCAATGAGGAGCAGCACGAAGACCGAGGTGAAGGGAAAAGCCTTTTTCGGCCTGAACTCCGGCCCGGAGACGACGGGCCCTTCCCTGAACTCTTTGCTTTCCGGTTTTAGGAGGTTGATTCGGATCATGTTACTTTTCCATTTTCCTGGTGGCGAGCCCGACGGCCACACCGAAGACGGGGGCCATGTCCTGCGGGATGACGGGATCAAGCCTTTTCTCGTCATAAGTGACGTTACGGAAGGAATTGAAGGCCTCGGTCTTGATCCCGAACTTCTGCTCGAAGGACTGGGCGATGTTCTTGAGCTGGGCCAGTCCGCCACTCAGATAGATTTGCTCTATTTTCTTTTCTCTTTTTTCACCGGCTTCATAAAAGGAAAAGGTCTTGTCGATCTCATCGAGCAGGTCCTTGACGTTGAAATTGACCAGCTCATCCACCTTTTCGGCAGCCACGCTCTTGACGGGAATCCCCTTGAGCAGCTTTTCGGCTTCGTCGAAGCTAAGATTCAGCTCCTTGCGGATGTTCTCGATGAAGAAGAAACCGCCCAGGGAAAGGTCCCGGACGAGCTGTGAAGTCCCCCGCTCGATGATGGCCACATTGGTGATGTTGGCCCCGATGTTGACGACGGCCAGGATCTTGGATTGAAAATCTTCAGGGTAATTCACCTCCAGGGAGTTCTGGAGCGCGAAGACGTCGATGTCGATCGCCATGAGATTCTTGCGGGCCTGGTTGACCACGTTGCTGTAGTTGGCGATCTTGTCCTTTTTCGCGGCCACTAGGAGGATGTCCAAATTCCGTTCCTCCGAACCGCGAGGAGGGCGGAGGATGGCGTAATCGACGCTTGTTTCCTCGTACGGATAGGGGATGTTATGCTTGGCCTCCCAGACGATGGATTCGGCCAGCTCCTCCTTGTCCATCGCCGGCAGAGAGATCTTTTTGATGATCACCGAATTGCCGGATATGGAGATGGCGACGTTTCGATTCTTGAACTTGTTTTCGTCGAAAATCATCTTGATCGTTTCGACGACGGCGGTCGAGTCGATGATCGTTCCTTCGACGATGGCGTCATGGGGGAGCGGCTCGTAGCCGATGCGAACGACTTCGAAGACGTCCCGGTCCCTTCTCTTCTTGGCGGCCAGCTCGACCGCCTTGATGGAGTGCGAACCGATGTCCAATCCTACGATCCCTTTGTCTTGGTTTAAACCGAGCATGTTTGCGCCTGCCTTTATTGAGGTTAATGAGAAACCGATAGCTTGCCCTGCCGAAGCTTCTCCCTGAGCCGGTTCTCCACGATCTCCGGAACCAGCCCGGTGACGCTTCCGCCAATGGAGACGACCTCCTTGACGATATTCGAGCTCAAAAAGGAATAATGGACGCTGGGCATCATATAGAGTGTCTCAACCTCCGGGTCGAGCTGGCGGTTCATCAGCGCCATCTGGAGTTCATACTCGAAATCGGAAACCGCCCGCAGCCCGCGGATCACGATCCGGGCCTGATGGCTCCGGACGAACTCGACCAGAAGTCCACCGAAGGCCTGGACCTCGATCTTCGGTTGGTCGGCAAAGATCTCCTCGATCATGGTTACCCTATCTTTAGTCGAGAACAGGGAGTCTTTTTTGGGATTTTTAAGCACGGCGACGATGATTGAGTCGAACAGCTTCAACCCCCGCAGGATGATGTCCACATGGCCATTGGTGATGGGATCGAAGAAGCCCGGGTATACGGCTTTTCTCTCCATCCAAGGCATTCTTCTCTCCGTCTCAACCAGGTTACTCCTGTCACTATCAGAAAGTTTTGTCTTTGTCAACAGAAAAACTTCCTCTCGGCCAAAGACTGATGACGGGGCCCAGCATCTCATAACCCCCCCAGGGTCGTCAATCACCCCTAGCGGGGAGATGGGAGGTGAAAAATTGCCGCCCCGCCTCACCAATCAGGGTGAACCACTTGGGAATGTCATCGTTCCCGCTCAGGCGGTTGATTTGCCGGCGGAAATGGGGGACAATATAAATAAAGGAGATCCGCCTGAGAAATGCCGCCTGGAGACGACGTCCCGGTCATTGTCTTCTTTTGTTGTGCGCCGTCATAACCCTGGTTTCTTGGCGAAGCCAGCACCCGGACGCCTACGCCGAAAAACGGCGCCGCATGGTGTCCGAACAACTCTCCGACCGGGATATCTCGGACCGCCGCGTCCTGGAGGTCATGAGAAGAGTTCCGCGGCACTTGTTTGTCCTTCCGGGCTATCAAGACCAGGCCTATGAGGACTTCCCTTTGCCCATCGAAGAGGGCCAAACCATTTCTCAGCCCTATATTGTCGCCTTGATGACCCAATGCCTGGGCTTGAAAGGAGGGGAAAAGGCCCTGGAGGTCGGGACGGGATCCGGCTATCAAGCGGCCGTCTTGGCCGAGATGGGGGCGAGGGTCTTTTCGATTGAGATCAACGAACGACTGGCGACTCAAGCCGACCGGACGCTTCGGGCGCTCGGTTACGACAACATCCGGGTGAGGTGCGGCGACGGCTATCGAGGCTGGCCCGAGGAGGCCCCGTTCGATGCCGTCATTGTCACCTGCGCTGCCCCCGAGATACCGCGGCCCCTTGTCGACCAGCTCGGGGAAGGCGGCCGTTTGGTCATCCCGCTGGGAAGCGCGCGTCATTTCCAGACCCTGACGCTGCTCACCAAAGAGGGCGGGAGGCTGCGGAAAAAAGAGGTCTCAGGCGTCCGTTTCGTTCCCATGACAGGAGAGGTGCAGAAGAAGAAAAACGGCTAGCCGATTTGCTTTTCGGCCTGTTCTTGTGCTAATTTTGGCCCGCACGAGATGATCAAGTTCGGGACTTCGGGCTGGCGGGCCGTGATGGGAGCGGAGTTCACGTTTTCCAATGTCCGGATCGTCGTCCAGGCCATCGCCAACTATCTGAAACGGAGGTTTGCCGGCCGGACGATCTCGGTCGTCGTCAACTACGATACCCGCTTCCTCTCGGAGCGTTTCGCCAACGAGGCGGCTAAAATCCTCTCCCATAACCAGATTCAGGTATTGCTTTCCGACCGGGACGCTCCGTCTCAAGCCCAGGCTCTTCAAGTGATCATGCGGAAAGCCCAGGCCGGGATCAACTTCACCGCGTCCTTCAACCCGCCCGAATACAATGGCTTGAAATTGAACCTCGAGACCGGAGCTCCCGCGCTGCCCTTTGAGACAGACCAGGTCGAGGAGGAGGTCCGTCGCCTGTCGAAACTCCCTGCTTTCATTCCCTACTATCCGCGGAGCGAATTCGTCCAGAAGATCGACTTGCAGAGCGACTATCTGGAGTTCATCCGGAAAAAGATCGATTTTGCGTCTATCCGGAAATCCGAGATCCGGGTCGGCGTGGACCTTCTCTACGGGACGAGTCGCGAGTACTTGGACGAAATCCTTGAAGACAACGACATCCCCGTCGAGGAGATCCATGGCTATGTCGATCCCTATTTCGGCGGGATCACGCCCTCCTGCAGCGAGCGAAACTTGCGTGAGCTCCGGCAGCTCGTCCTGGAGAAAAAATGCGACCTCGGCATCGCTACGGATGCGGACGGGGACCGCTTCGGCATCGTTGACCAGAACGGTCATTTCGTCATCCAGAATATCATTCTGGCCCTCCTGTTGGATTACCTCGTCCGGGTGAAGGGATGGCGGGGTGGGGTGGCCCGGTCGGTGGCCACCTCCCACCTGATCGACCGAATCGCCCGGAGGTACGGTCTGCCCTTGTTCAAGACACCCGTCGGATTCAAGTATATGGCCGACCTCTTCCTTCGCCAGCAGATCATCTTCGGCGGTGAGGAAAGCGCCTGTATCGCCGTCAAATCGCACCTGCCGGAAAAGGACGGCATCTTCGCCGGCCTCCTGGTCGCCGAAATGATGGCGGTTTGCGGGAAGAACCTGACCGGATTGCAGCAGGAATTTTACCGCGAATACGGGCGCAAATTCAGCGGGCAGCGAAGCCTCCCTCTCCAGCCGAGAAGCGAGCGCCTCTTGAAAGAACTCCTGATCGACCCGCCGGAGCAGCTCGGCGGGAGACGGGTTCAAGGTGTCGAAAGGATCGACGGCATCAAGCTCGATTTTGAAGATGACGATTGGCTGCTCCTTCGTCTGTCCGGAACCGAACCGCTCATTCGCTGCTACGCCGAGGCCAATTCCAGGGCGGAGCTGGAGACGCTTCTGGCCCTGGGAATGAAGAGGATGTCCTGATGGTTCGGGAAGAACGCAAAGGCCCTTCCCTCCGGAGGAAGCTGGCCCTGGCGGCCGTGGCCTTCTTTTTTCTCGTTCTTCTTATTTCGACTTTGTTCGGCAAGAAGGGACTCATTGAAATCTACCGGGCAAAGAAGAATTACGAGGCTTTGCTCCAGGAGGTCCGGAGCCTCGAGGCCCAGAAAATCCAGCTCCAGAAGGAGATCGAGGAACTCCAGAGGGACCCGTCGGCCGTGGAAAGAGAGGCCCGCGAAAAACTCTGGCTGATCAAGCCCGACGAAAAGGTCGTCGTCAGGAAAAAAGAAGAGAAGCGTTGAGGCCCCCGCTCCAAGAAACGCAAGACCTTCTCAAAGACCTCAACCCTGACCAGAAAAAGGCCGTGGTGCACGGCCCCGGTCCGCTCCTCATCATTGCCGGCGCCGGCACCGGCAAAACACGGGTCATCACCCAGCGGATCGCCTATCTCATCGCGGCCAAGATGGCCAGGCCGGAGGAGATCCTGGCCGTGACCTTCACCGAGAAAGCGGCCAACGAGATGGAGGAGCGGGTCGACCAGCTCATCCCCTATAGCTATTCCTTTGTCGAAATCAGCACATTCAATTCGTTTGGAGAGAGGGTTCTGCGGAATTATGCTCTCGACCTCGGATATCCGCCGGATTTCCGCCTCCTCGACGATGTCGAGCAGGCCATCTTTTTCCGGGAGAGGCTCTTCCGTTTTCCCCTCGATTACTACCGTCCCCTCAGTGTCCCCACCCGGCATATCGAGGAGCTCCTGGACACGATCAAAAAGCTCAAGCAGGAAGATATCCGCCCGGGGGATTATCTCCGCTACGCCGGCCGGCTGGGAAAGCGGTCCACCGATCCCGCGGACAAGGAGAAAGCCCGCAAACACTTGGAGATCGCCGGTGTTTTCGAAGTCTACGAGAGCTCTCTCAAGAAGGAAGGCAAGATCGATTTCGAGGACCAGGTCCGGTTGACGGTCGAATTGTTCCGGAAAAGAGCATCCGTCCTCGCGGAGTTCCAAAAAAAATACAAGTACATCCTGGTCGACGAATTCCAGGATACCAATTTCATCCAGTTCGAGTTGCTGAAACTCCTGGCTGCGAATCACAACAATCTCACCGTCGTGGGAGATGATGATCAGAGTATCTTCAGATTTCGGGGGGCCTCTCTAGCCAACATCCTCAACTTTCGCGATTATTATAGAAAACGGGGGGTCAAGGTCCGGGAGGTCATATTGACCCGGAACTACCGGTCCACTCAACACATCCTGGACTCCGCTTACACCTTGATCCAGCACAACAATCCTGAGCGCCTGGAGGTCAGGGCAAAGGTCCGGAAGAAGCTCCTGTCGACAGTGGAGAAAGATGGTAAAAGCATCCATCTTCTCCAGTTCGATACCCTGTCCTACGAAGCGGATCGAGTGGCCGAGCTCATCCGGGCCAAATGGGAAGCCGGGGTCCGGCTTGGGGAGATCGCCGTTCTCGTCCGCCGAAACGCCGATGCCGACCCTTTCCTGCGGGCCTTGAACATGAAACAGGTTCCTTTCCGTTTTTCCGGGAGCCGGGGTCTCTATGCCCAGGAAGAGGTCAAGATTCTGGTTTCGTGCGTCAGGGCAGTGACCGATTTTGAGGATAGCCGCAGCCTTTTCTTTCTCGCCTACTCTGAAGTCTACCGCATGGATCTATACAGCCTGACGGTCATTTCCAATTACGCCCAGAGGAGAAATCTTCCACTCCACCGGGTTTTCCGGGAGATGGCGCAGGGGGCCATCACCCTTGAGGTTACGCCCGAAGCCGTCGAGAAGGTCCGGAGAATCGACGAGGACCTGCTCCATTTCGTCCGTCTGTCCGAAACCAAGAACGCCGGTCAGGTGGTTTTTGCGTTCCTCGAGAAGACGGGATACATCAAAACGCTCGTTGAATCGGGGAGCCTCGAGGCCGAGCTCAAGATCAAGAATCTCCGTCTCTTTTTTGACAAGATCAGGAATTTTTCCGAAGTTGCGAAGGACGACTCGATCCAGGCTTTTGCCCGGCATGTCGACCTGCTGCAGGAGGTCGGAGACAATCCCGCGACGGCCGAGGCCGAGCTCGAGGAAGAGGCGGTCAACGTTCTGACCGTCCACAAGTCCAAAGGCCTCGAATTCGAGATCGTCTTCATGGTGAGTTTGATCGCCGACCGTTTCCCCGGCCGGGAAAGAAAAGAGAAGATCCCGTTCCCGGACGACCTGCTGAAGGAGAGGCTCCCTGCGTGCAACGATTCCGGGACGGGGAGTGAGTCCCTGGACATGAGTTTGCTCCGCGAAGAAAGACGTCTTTTTTACGTCGGCATGACGCGGGCCAAGAAGGATCTCTACCTGACGTGGGCCAGAGATTATGGGCTCAAGCGCCTCAAAAAAGTGAGCCCGTTCGTCTTGGAAGCACTGGACATTCCCAAGCTTCCCGAGGAGGTCCAGCGCACTTCGTCCCTGGAAGAGATCGTCCGCTATGGAAAGGGACCATCAACGGACCGGGTTTCGCCCCGGCTCAAGGTCAAGGACATCATCACCTTGAGCCATTTCCAGGTTGAGGACTACCTTGTGTGCCCGCTCAAATATCAGTTCCGGCATGTCTGGCGCATCCCTGTCCCGCCTCATCACGCCCTCGTCTTCGGGCGGATCCTTCACAACGTCATCCATTCCTACCTGCTGAAAAGGATGGCCGGTGAAAAAGTCGCCGAAAAAGAGCTCCTCCGGGAGTACGAAAGACAGTGGACGAACGAGGGCTTCTTGAGCCGCGAGCATGAGGCGCAGAGAAAAAAGGCCGGGCGGGAAGCGATGAAGCGCTTCTTCCGGCGGGAGGAACGAGCGGGCCGCCGTCCCACGCACCTCGAAAAAAGCTTCAAGTGGATGCAGGACGGGATCCGGTTCATCGGCCGTTGGGACCGCGTTGATGTCCGCCCGGAGGGAGCCGTTATCGTCGATTTCAAAGCCACCCAGGCCAAGAACCAGAAAGAAGCGGACAAGCGGGCGGCGGACAGCCTCCAGATGGATCTTTATGCCCTTTCATTCGTCAAGATCCAGAACGGCCCTCTTCTCGCGACAGAGCTCTATTTTCTGGAATCGGACCTGGTCGGACGCGCTGCCAAAGGCGAAAAGGAAATCCAACGGGCTTGGGCTAAAATCAAGGAAGCGGAAGAAGGCATTCGGATCCGGAATTTCGCCGCCCGGCCCGATTATCACAACTGCCGGCTCTGCGAGTTCAAGGCGATCTGTCCAAAAACATACGCCTATTAATAAGGAGGCTCGGGGGGGCCCGAACGCACCCGCGGACGGCGGGCGAAAGATCAATTGGTGGGCAGCCAGAAGGGCATGACTGCCCAGGGATTCTCTTTTTGCAGAATGTCCAGTGTTCGCAACAGACCAGGCAAACCTCCAGGGAAAGGCTGCAGAGTCCTGACCTCAATCCGGCCGGAAAGGGTCCCGAATCGGGTCGTTTTCTTCGGCCAGACGACCAGCCTGACCTTCTCCTCAACGGATATTCCGGCCAGGTCTTTGGCCAGCTCCAGGGCTTTGTCCAGGCCGCCCAGTTCGTCGACCAGTCCGACTTCCTTGGCCTGTCTTCCTGTCCAAACCCGACCCCGGCCGACCTTGTCGACATCCTCCCTGGTGAGAGCGCGGCCTTCCGCCGCCTTGCTGAGGAACTTGTCGTAGGTCCAGAGGATTTGCTCTCTTAAAAGCCGGCGCTCCTCCGGGTTGAACGGCCGGAAGGTGGAGAACAAGTCGGCCCTCCGTCCGAAGGTCACCTTCTCGGCCGTGATTCCCAGTTTTTCATAGAGCCCCGCCAGACTGAACTTTCCTCCCAGTACGCCGATCGACCCGGTCAAGGTCTGGGGCTGGGCGACGATCTTATGGGCGGCCATGGAAATCCAGTAACCTCCCGATCCGGCCAGGTCGGACATGGAGACGACCACCGGCTTATCCTTTTTGGCCAGGACGGTCTCGCGCCAGATGACGTCCGAGGCGACGGCCGAGCCGCCGGGGCTGTCGACCCGAAGCACGATCGCGGCGACGGATCGGTCTTCCCTGGCCTTCCGGATGGCCCGGGAGAGCGTCCGGCCGCCGATCATGCCGAAGGGGCTTTCGCCGCCGACGATCGGACCCGAAGCATAGATAACGGCGATCTTCCGGCCGGTTTCAAGACCGAGCGAGGCCGGGCTGATCCGGAGGTATTCAGAAAGGGGCGTGCGGTGGAGTTTCCGCTCTTTCTCCCGCAGGAGCTTCCCCAGCTCATCTTCATAGAGGAGTTCGTCCACCAAACCGGCGTTGAGTGCTTGTTCGCCCTGATAGAGGCCCTGGTCGATGATGGCCCGGATCTCGGCTTCGCTTTTATTCCTGGCCCCGGCTACCCCCCGCACATATTCGGAAAAGATGTCTTCATAGATAGCCTCGAGCATCAGCCGGTGGGCATCGGTGAAGCCCCTTTCCATGAACACGTTGTAGGCGGTCTTGAATTCTTCGACGTGTTCGAACTGAGCCTCGATACCCAACTTGTCCAATCCTCTCTTAAAAAAGGGAGTCCAGCCGCCGATCCCGTTGACACCCAGCCAGCCGAGGGGATGGAGGATGATCCGGTCGCAGGCCGTGGCCAGGTAATACTCCTTGTCGAATTCGGGAGCCTCCTCGATGTAGGCGAAAACCTCTTTTCCAGAGGCCCGGAATTCCTGGATGGCGTTTCGGACCTCGCTGACCTTGGCCCAATCGCACTCCAGCGGGCCCAGACGGACCAAGACGCAACGGATCCGGCTGTCCACAGCGGCCTTGCGAAGACTGTCCCAGATGTCGCGGACGGAAAGGGGTTTCCCGAAGAAAAAGCCTGTTAGAAAATCCGGGGCGGAGTACTCCGGGAAGGGACCCGCGAGGTCGATATCGAGGTAAGAACCGGCCTTGACTTCGGGCGGTCGGCCGAACTCGCTGTAGAGAAAGGCCAGGACGGTGGCGGCCAGCAGGACCGCAAAAAACAGGAATATCAAAAAGACATATCTTCCTTTCTTCATCTCTTCTCCTTATCTTGATTACGGATTTTTTCGAGACGAGTTTTTTAAGCCGCCGGCTCCACTATATCAGAAAATACTGAGGCGGAGATAGGGCTTGATTTCCTAAAATGGATATGGAAGAATGTTGAGGCCTTCGCCGTCATCCCGTCTCTCGATGGGAAGGATGATGGTGATTGCGCAAGGAGGTCTTTTTAGATGGCTGCTGCAAAATTATATGTGGGCAACCTCAACTACAGGACCACAGAGGACAAGCTGAAAGAGCTCTTTTCCCAGTACGGAGAAGTGACTTCAGTCAACATCCTCCAGGGGCGCGGCTTTGGCTTCGTCGAGATGAGCACCCAGGAAAACGCCCAGGACGCCAAGGCGAAATTGAACGGCACTGAATTCGACGGCCGGAGAATCATCGTCAACGACGCCCGCCCAAGAACAGAGAAAGGCGGTCGCTTCGGCGGCGAGCGGAGAGATCGAAGAGATTTCGATAAGTTCTAATATCAGTTCTCCCCTTTCGTCTCCTTTTTCCGGGAATTCCCCAGGCGAAGGTTCCGGAGAAGGGAGGAATCCGCTTTCTTGTCTTCCCCCGCTGGACTGATTTCACCCGAAGGTGAACCTTTGTCCGAATCCGTTCGTAGAAGTCTGTGAAGTGGGCCGGTGAGGTCAGGAGTGAACATCGAGAAGCATGAGACCGTGGCGGCCTCCGCCGTCGAATGGCGGGACGACATCGCCCTCCGCTGTCGCGGTGATGGCCGCTAGACCAAGGATGGAAGATATCAGGACGGCGAATCATGAAAACCTCCGGATTCTGCTCGAAAGGGCCCTTGAGGGCGACCGGCAGGCCTTCAAGGAAATCGTCGGCCTCTATCAGCAGAAAGTCTTCCTCCTGGCCTATTCCATCCTGCAGAATCGAGAAGACGCCCTGGACGTCGTCCAGGAGACTTTCCTGCGCCTCTATCAGAAGCTTGGCGCCTACGAAAAGGAGAGGAATTTCCAACCGTGGCTCCTCCAGATCGCCAAGAACCTCAGTATCGATCATTTCCGGAAGCACCGCGGCCGGCGCCGGGAACTGGAGAGCGGCCGGAGCATCGAGGATCTCAACCTGGCGGCCGGCGACCACCGTTCGAATCCGGCGTCCGCCGAGCTGCGCCGGGTTATTTCCGGCTGTCTCGAACGATTGGGCGAGAGGCAGAGATTGATCTTTTTGATGAGACACTGCAACGGTCTCGAGTACAGGGAGATCTCCCAGATCCTGGGGATCTCCGTGGGTACGGTCAAATCCTTGCATTTTAAGGCCGTCCGGAATCTCAAGCACTGGCTGACTCCGCAACTGGGGATGCAACCATGAACGAATGCAGACGACTGAGGCGAGATCTCGCAGCCTATCGGGGAGGGGAGATGAGCGAACGCGATCGTGAAAACGTCAAGCGGCATCTCGACGCCTGCCCGGCCTGCGCCGCTGAGTCTAAGGAACTGGAGAGAATCCTGGAGGGCGCCGATTCCCTGGGCCGGGAGATGAAATCCGTCCTGGCCGGAATCGATTGGGACGCCCAGGCGGAAAAGGTCGTTGCCGCCGTCTGGGACGAGAGAAAACGCCGACAGGGAGAGCCGAAGCGGGCCCGGCCCCGGACATCCGTCTTCCGGCTTCGGCCGATCCTCGCCGGACTCCTCCTCGGGATTGCGGTCGGAGGGGCGGCGATGTTCGTCGCTTATAGAAGTGGCCTTTTTGAAAAACAAAAAGGCGAAACGTTGTTCGCTTCCCGCGAGTTCCTGGAGCGGGTCGATCAGGAGATGGCCCTTCGGGAAACCCTGGACTACCTGGACAAGAGCCAGTACGTGCTGCTCGAGCTCGCCCATACCGGGACAGGGGACGGAGACTGCAGCCTGACCGATGCCGCGGCGCGTGAGACCAGGGACCTGCTCGCCAAGAAAAAATACCTGAATCCCCAGCTCGAGAAGGCCCGGATGGCCAAAGCCAAAGACATCTGCGACCAGATTGAGATATTGTTTTACGAGCTGGCCCAGATCAGCGAAAACCTCACTCCCGCCCAGTGCCGGGGTATCCAGAATATGATCGAGGAAAAGAACATCCTTTTAAAAATAAAGCTTTTGAAAAAAGAGCTTCAAGGGAGCGAGGTTTGAGGTGAAAAAAACAGCCCTTTTTATCATCGTCCTTTTAGGTGTCGTCTTCATCCGGGCGGCGGCCCAGGCCTCTCCGGAGGAACGACTCTTTCAGAGGGCCAAGCTTCTCTTCTTCGATGGGAAATGGGAGGACGCCCAGGAGACCTTCGAAGATCTGCTGGACGATTATCCCGGCAGTTCGCTCGCCCCGCAGGCGACCTTCTACCGGGCAGCCTGTCTGGCCAGGCGGAAAGGCCATGAGGAAGAAGCCATAGAGGCCTACAAAGACTATCTTTCGATCAAAGAGAAGAATGACAGTCTGGCCAGGGAGGCGGAGACGTCCATTATCGACCTTGCCTATGAGCTTTACAAAGACGACGAGGATGACTTTCTGGACGAGATCGAGCAACGCCTGGAGAGTTCCAACCGTGATATCCGCTATTATGCCGCCTTTAAGCTTAGCTTGGTTAGGGATAAACAGATCGCTATCCAGGCCATTCCGGTTCTGGAGAGGATCATCGTGGAAGAGAGAGACAGGGATCTCAGGGACAGGGCGAAGATCGCCCTGCTGCGGATATCTCCCGACTCTTTGAGAGATGTCGAAGACAGGGAGGAGAAGGGGAGGGCCAAGGTCCTGAAAATCAGGGCCTTCGTCGAAGGGCGGAGTGAGGCGGAGTTTTCGCTGAATATTCCCTGGGCGTTGGCCGACCTGGCCCTTTCGGCCATTCCCGAAAAGGACAAAGCCGCTCTGAGGCGCGAAGGCTATGATCTGGACAAGATCATCTATCAGCTGACCCGGATGAAGGGCCACATCATCGAGATCCGTACCATTGAAGACAGGGGCCGGACCATCAGGATCTGGATCGAGTGAATCTGAGGCTTATCCACGCCGACCGAAACTGACAAGGCTTACGCAAAGCACCCGCTCGTGAAGAGATCGCGGGCAGAACTGTGACCCGTTGACTTTATCCTGGCGAGCCTCAATAATATTACCCCTGAGAAAAAACCATGGCCAGATTGTTTGAATATCAAAGCAAGCAACTCCTCAAGCAGGCCGGGATTCCGGTTCCGCCGGGAGATGTGGCTTCCACCCCTGAGGAAGCCCGCCGGATCGCCGAGACGATCGGAAGGCCGGTGGTTCTAAAAATTCAGGTCTGGGTGACCGGCCGCGCCGGGATCGGAGGGATTCAGTTCGCCGATACTGCCGAGGAAGCGGAGACCAAGGCGCGTCAACTCCTCGGCATGAAGGTCAAAAATTTCGTCGTCGACCGGGTCCTGGTAGAAGAAAAACTGAATATCCAGGCCGAGTATTTCGCCGGAGTGGTCATCGACGATGCGGCCAAGCGGCCGCTCCTCATCTTCAGCCCGGTTGGGGGAACCGGTGTGGAGGAGATCGCCCGCCTTCACCCGGAAAAAGTCGCCCGGCAGAGCATCGACGTCCTCAAGGGATTGCCCGAATACGAAGCGCGGAACATGCTCCTCCGGGTAGGGATTGAGGGGCCGTTCCTGCCGAAGCTGGCCGACCTCCTAACCAAGCTCTATAAGGTAGTCCGGACGAGCGATGCCCGCTCGGCCGAGATCAACCCGCTTGTCCTGACGGCGGATGACAAGTTCTATGCCGCCGACTGCCACCTCGTCGTCGATGATTATGCCGTTTACCGCCATCCCGAGTTCGGGATCGAGATCGCCCGGGAATTCGACCGGCCGCCGACCGAACTGGAGAAGATCGCCTACCAGGTTGAGGAAAAGGACTACCGCGGGACATTCTACTTCTTCCAGATGGTCGAGCAAACGGCCGGAAGCGAGAAATACATCGGCTTCAACGGCGCCGGCGGCGGCGGCTCAATGATGTCCATGGACGCTGTCCTCAACCGCGGTTTCAAGCTGGCCAATTATTGCGACACGAGCGGCAATCCGCCGGCGAGCAAGGTCTATCGCGCCGCCAAGATCATCCTCTCCCAGCCCGGCATCAGGGGTTATTTCGCTTCGGGATCGGGGGTGGCCAGCCAGGAGCAGTACCATTCGGCCCGCGGTCTGGCCAAGGCGTTCCACGAAGAAAAACTGGACATCCCCGCAGTCATCCGGCTGGGCGGGAATTTCGAGGAGAAGGCGATCGAGATCCTCCAGACTTACCTCAAAGATATCCCCGGCGTCGTTGAGGGGTATGGCCGGGACGATTCCCCTGAGTTCTGCGCCGGACGTCTCGAGGAACTGGTGGGAAAGAGCGGCGGCAAGCGGTATGAGGTCAGGCCGGTCGTCGAGACGGCGATCCCGGAAAACGCCTATGTTTTCGAG
This sequence comes from Candidatus Aminicenantales bacterium, assembly GCA_049682755.1. Classification (GTDB taxonomy): domain Bacteria; phylum Acidobacteriota; class Aminicenantia; order Aminicenantales; family UBA8522; genus UBA8522. The sequence continues at coordinate 14,814 of JBAUIH010000165.1, forward strand.
ACCGTTTCGGGGCGGATTTCTTTCGATCATTCCAAGTGCTCCGCCTGCCAAAGCAAGGGTTGTGTGTCGGCCTGCGCGCCCAAAATCCTGAAGATCGAGGAAGGGAAGCCAGTTCTAGCCGTCTCGCCGGAGGAGGCCAGGAAGGGCAAGTGCACCGAATGCCTGGCCTGCGAGATGTTCTGCAAATTCCACGAACAGGACGCCATCCTCATCCATCTTCCCATCCCGGGTCTCAAGGAATACCGGGACAGGATCATCGCCGGCGAAGAGGAAAATCGTTAATATTTATATAGCCGATAGAAATAATAGAATATGGTGAGAGATCGGACATCATGGCCATCTTGGTGAACGAAGATTCGCGGGTCATCATCCAGGGGATCACCGGCCGGGAGGGCATGGCTCGGGCGCGGTTGATGAAGGATTACGGAACGAAAGTCGTCGCCGGGGTGACGCCGGGGCGCGGGGGCCAGGACGTCTACGGCGTCCCGGTCTTTGATTCTGTCGTCCAGGCCTGGGAGAAAGAGGGGCCCGTGGACGTCAGCGTCATCTTCGTCCCCGCCGCGCTGGTCAGGGGAGCGGCCCTCGAGGCCATTGACGCCGGAGTGAAGCTTCTCGTTATCGTCCCCGACCGCGTGCCCATCCACGACGTCCTGGAGATTGCCGCCCGGGCCGCTGAGAAGGGCGCGCGATTCGTCGGCCCCAACACGCTGGGGCTGGTCAGCCCGGGCAAAGCCGTGCTCGGGATGATCGGAGGCCGGGCCGAGCGGGCCAGGGAATGGTTCAAGCCGGGGTTCGTGGGGGTTAGCTCCCGGAGCGGCGGCATGACCTCGGCGATTTCCTATTATCTCACCCGGGCCGGCCTGGGCCAGAGCACCATCGTCCATGTCGGTGGCGACGCCGTCGTCGGCCTCTCCCATCCCGAGGTCATGGCGCTTTTCGAGGAGGACCCGGAGACGAAGATGGCCGTAATGTTCGGGGAGATCGGGACGTCCCAGGAGGAGCGGGTGGCCGACCTCATCGAAAGCCGGAAGTTCACCAAGCCCCTGATCGCTTACATCGGCGGCAAAGCGGCCAAGTCGGGGACACGTTTCTCCCATGCCGGGGCCATCGTCGAAGGTTCGCGCGGCTCCCACGAGACCAAGGTGAAAAGGCTGCGTGAGGTCGGCGCGCATGTCGTCGAGGCGATCTCCGATATTCCCGTCAAGGCCAGGGAGATTGCCGGGTCGAGCCCGAATTAGCGAGGAAAAAATCATGACCGAAGATCTTCATTGGAAAACCGGAATCACCTCCGTGGAGCCGAACAAGGTCCGGCTGCGCGGCTATCCCATCGACGAGTTGATGGGAAAAATCAGTTTTTCTCAAGCGATTTACCTTGTCCTCAAGGGTGAGCTGCCTTCGCCCGAGGTCGGGAGACTCCTCGACGCCGTGTTCGTTTCCTCGGTCGATCACGGGGCCGGACCACCGTCGGTCCTCACCGCCCGCACCGTCGCCTCGACCGGGGCCGAGCTCCATGCGGCCATCGCGGCCGGGGTGCTGGCCATCTCCCGCCTTCACGGCGGGGCCATCGAGGAGGGGATGAAGCTTTTTCAGGCGATCTCCCAGCGGGCCGAGGAGATGAAGATCACGGTCGAAGACGCGGCCAAGGCGGTTTTGTCCGAAATGAAGGGGAGAGGCGAGCGCGCCTCCGGGTTCGGCCACCGTGTCCACACCCAGGACCCCAGGACCGAGAAACTCTTCGCCATGGCCGAGGGGCTCAAGCTGGCCGGGCGCTACGTCCGGATCGCCCGGATCGTTGAGTCGATATTCAAGGAGGGCGGCAAGCCTCTGCCGATCAACGTGGACGGCGCCATCGCCGCTTTGCTTTGTGACCTCGGCATCCCGGCCGAGATCGGCAACGCTTTTTTCATCATTTCGCGGGTGCCGGGACTCGTCGCCCACATCCAGGAGGAAAGGACCCGGATGAGGCCCATGCGTAAAATTCACCCGTCCGACCACGAGTACGACGGGCCGGGAGAAAGAGAGATCCCATGAAAAAACAGCTGGAGACACTGTTCCCCGAGCTTCGACTCATCAAAGATGCGGAACTCCGGGAGAAGACGCTCAAGGTCTGGGTAGAGGCCATGGAACGAGCCGGCTGGGGAATCAAGGACCTGGCCGAGATGCCCTTCACCCTCTTGATCAAACACACCGATGTCAACCTCGTCACCCACACTCGGGCCGTCACGCTGGCGGCGTTGAAGATCGCCGAGGTCTTGCTGGCGGAGTATCCGGGCAAGATCTCTATCCACCGCGACTATCTTCTTTCCGGCGCCATCCTGCACGACGTCGGCAAGCTCTTTGAGTACAAGCGGGAGAAGGGGGAGTTCGTCAAGAGCCGGGAAGGAGAACTGCTGCGTCATCCGATTTCCGGAGCGGCCTTCGCTTTCGCCCACGGCCTTCCCCAGGAGATCGTCCATATCATCGCGGCCCATTCCAAGGAGGGCGACGGGTCGAGGCGCACGGTCGAGGCGATCATCGTCAACCACGCCGACTTCGTCAACTTCGATGTGCTCAGGGGGTAAAGGAGGGGGGCGTGGGTAAGACGCTTTCAGAAAAAATCCTCGGCAAGAAGGCGGGCAAGGAAGTCAGCGCCGGCGAGGTCGTGACGGTCGCCCCCGACTACTGCCTCTCTCACGACAACTCGGCGGCCATCATCAGCGAGTTCAGGAAGCTAGGTGTTGAGCGGGTCAAGGCGCCGGAGAAATTGGTCATCGTCCTCGATCATATCGTCCCCGCGGCGGACGAAAAGTACGCCCAGAACCACAAAACCATCCGCGAGTTTGTGGCTGCCCAGGGACTGCCGAATTTCTTCGATATCCAACACGGCGTTTGCCACCAGGTGCTGAGCGAGGCCGGCTTCGCCCTTCCCGGAAAGCTCGTCGTCGGGAGCGATTCCCACACCACGACTTACGGCGCTTTCGGGGCCTTCGCTGCCGGGATCGGGCGGACCGAGGCCGCCGCCATCTGGGCTACGGACGAAATCTGGCTGCGCGTGCCGGAGACGCTGCGGATCGAATTTGTGGAGACGTTTCCCACCGGTGTCTATGCCAAGGATGTCATCCTCAAGATCATCGGCGATAACGGCGCCGATCGGGCAAATTACGAGGCGATTGAGTTTTGCGGTCCGGCGGCCGCAAATTTCAGCCTGGCCTCGCGCATGGTGATGGCCAATATGGCCGCTGAAATGGGCGCCAAGAACGGCTATTTTGAACCGGACGAGAAGACGCTCGACTGGGTGAAGGCACGGGCCCGGGCGGATTATGAAGTCGTCCGCTCGGACAAGGATGCGAAGTATGAAGCGGTTCTGAAATATGACCTGTCCGTGATCGAGCCCCAAATTGCCTGCCCTCATACGGTCGATAACGTCAAGCCGGTGCGTGAAGTCGAAGGCAAGCCCATTCATCAAGCTCTGATCGGAACCTGCACGAACGGCCGCCTGGAGGACTTCGAGGTCGCGGCCGGGATTTTGAAGGGGAAAAAGGTCCACCCGGGCGTCCGGGCGCTCGTCCTGCCGGCTTCTCGCGAAGTCTATGTCGAGGCCATGCGAAAAGGATTCCTCGAAATCCTGTCCGAGGCCGGCTGCGTCATCCTCAATCCTGGCTGCGGACCGTGTCTCGGCGCGCATGAAGGCCTCCTGGCGGCGGGTGAGAGCGTAGTCAGCACCTCGAACCGCAATTTCCGGGGCCGGATGGGAAACCGTGACTCCGAGATTTTTCTGGCATCTCCGGCAACGGCGGCAGCGTCCGCGCTCGAAGGCAAGATCACCGATCCGAGGAAATACCGATGAGCAAGGGACGCGTCTGGAAATACGGGGATAATATCAATACGGATGTCATTTTTCCCGGGCGGTACACTTATAAGATGATGGAGCCGGCCGAGATGGCCAAACATGCCCTGGAAGACCTCGATCCGGATTTCGTCAAGTATGTCAAGCTGGGCGACGTCATCGTCGCCGGACGGAATTTCGGCTGCGGGAGCTCGCGAGAACAGGCGGCGGCTTGCCTGAGGGCGGCGGGAGTCCAGACCGTGGTCGCAAAATCTTTCGCCCGGATCTATTTCCGGAACGCCATCAACCTGGGGCTGGCCGTGCTTCAGTGTGAAGAGGCCTCGGACATGCTGAAGGCCGGCGACGAAGTCGAGATCGACTTCGAAAGAGGGGAAATCATCTCAGGCGAAAGCATTTTCAAATTCTTCCCGCTGCCCGATTCCGTCATCGGCATCATCGAGGCCGGCGGCCTGATTGAGTTCACGAAAAAGAAGCTGGCCGCCGGCCGCTGAGAGAATTCATTCCAATCTCCCCAAAATCAGCCCGAAGGCGTATCAGGCCTTCTTTGGATTCCACTTTCCTTGAGCGACGGCGGGGATGAAGTTCGCCAATCCCGGCGGCGGGAAGGACAGAACTTTATCCCGCTCGGCGCTCATGTAGGCGGCCATGAGGAGTTCGGTCACGTTGAGCCCGTCGTCAAAATTCTCGCTCGGGCGGACGCCCTTGAGAAAGGATTGAACCATGTGCCGGTCCTCCGCCTGGTAGCCGTATTCGTTCTCCTCGTCGGCCACCACGGGCATGAGGCCGACCTCAGCGTTCTGTTTCTCCACCAGGTCCTCGCCGGCTTTTCCCTTGACCTTCCGGCTGAAGAAGACCTTGAGTCCGGCGTCGAGGGTGTTGATCTGGAGGGCGTATTCCGGCCCGAGGAGCTCCATGCTGAGACGCAATCCGGCTCCGACATAGCACCATGAGGTCGTCGTCTCGACGATGACCACGTTTCCCTTTTCATCCTTATATTCAATGAGCGAGCGGGCGAAATCCTCGGCCGGCCGTTTGAGATAATCGGTCTTGCCGCCGCTCTGGTCGCGGAGGACCTTGGCATATTCCGGGATCTGCCATTTCAGGCAGGAGGCATAGGCGCTGACCTTGACGGGAGTCAGCACGCCCCGCGGCGCTCCGGGCGGGGTCAAAAGAAACCGGGCGACTTCAACGGAATGGCACATCATGTCGTTGAGCACGCCGCCGCCCTGGAGGGGGGCTTCCCAGAACCAGGGCATGTGCGGACCGCTGTGCTCCTCGGCCGCCCGGGCGAGATACGGACGTCCCGATAGAGTCGCCCCCCGCGCCCAGAGAATGCCTTTGCCGCGCACGATCGCCGGGGCGAAGACCTGGTTTTCCAGGTAGCCGTCGAGAAGCTTCGCTCGACAGATGAGCTCCCACATCCGGCGCGCTTCCTTGACGTTCCGGCCGAGCGGCTTTTCGCAGCAGACGCCGATAAGACCGCCTCTCCCTTTCTCCAAAGCGTTGACGATCTCTTCGGTCACTTCCAGCCGGGTGAAGTTCGGGGCGCAGATCCAGATAGCGTCGATCTTCGGGTCGGCCACCATTTCGCTGATGGATTTATAGGTCTTGGCCGCGCCGACGTTGAGCTTCCGGACGATGCCGGCCGCCTCCTCGGCCCTCTTGTTGTCGGGATCGTAGATCCCCAGGATATCCGCATCGCGGACGCCGACCCAGGAGCGGATGTGGAACCTGGCGACGAAGCCTCCGCCGATGATGCCAACGCCCAATTTTTGTTTTTTCATCTTTATTCTCCTATGCGCGGCCATTGTATGGAAATCGAGATTATGCTACATTTTCCCCGAGAAAGAAAGGAGTTCGGCATGCCACACTACAAGATCGCCGTGTTGCCCGGGGACGGAGTCGGAAGGGACGTCGTCGAAGCGGCCATGTCGGTCCTCAACACGCTGGCTGTGGATGCGGAATATATCTACGGTGATATCGGCTGGGAGTACTGGTGCAAGGAGGGAAACGCCCTTCCCGACCGCACCGTCAAGATGCTCAAGGAGACAGATTGCTGCCTGTTCGGGGCCATCACCTCGAAGCCGAAGGAAGACGCCGCCGTCGAGCTCGATCCCTCCCTGAGGGGTAAAGGGCTTTCCTATTTCAGCCCGATCGTCCGGCTTCGCCAGGAATTCGACCTTTACACCAACCGCCGGCCCTGCAAAGCCTACCCCGGGAATCCGCTAAACTACCGGGACAATATCGACTTGGTGATCTTCAGAGAAAACACTGAGGGCATGTACGCCGGAGTCGAATTCCATCCGCTTCCCCAGGCGGTCCGGGACGCGTTGCTCGTCCATCCTAAGATGAAAGCCTTCAAGGAGACCCCCCTTGATGAAGTCGCCCTGTCCACCCGGATCATGACCAAAAAAGGCTGTGGCCGCATCGTCCGGGCCGCTTTCGAGTACGCCCGCGAATTCAAGCGCCGCTCGGTGACTATCGTCGAGAAGCCCAACGTGCTCCGGGAGACGGGCGGGTTGATGCTGGGTGTCGCCCGGGCCATCGCCAAGGAATATCCCGAGATCCCCTTCAAGGAAGCCAATGTGGATGCCATGTGCATGTGGCTGGTTAAAAATCCTCATGACTACGACGTCCTGGTTGCCGAGAACCTCTTCGGCGATATCATCTCCGACCTCAGCGCCCAGCTCGTCGGCGGACTGGGGTTCGCTTCGGCCGGGAACATCGGGGATCATTATGCCGTCTTCGAGCCGACTCACGGGTCGGCGCCTAAATACGCGGGGATGTACAAGGTCAATCCGCTCGCCACTTTCTTGGCCGCCAAGATGATGCTTGAATGGCTGGGAGAGACAGAGAAGGGAAGGCGGCTGGAAGAAGCCATCGCGGCGGTCATCAAGGAGGGGAAGGTCCGCACCTATGACATGGGCGGGACTTCGACGACCCTCGACGTCGGCCGTGCCGTGGCCGATAAATTATAGAGGAGCGCTCCGGATGGGCAAGACGGTTATCGAAAAGATCATCCAGGCCCACACGGCCGACGAGGTCGCGCCGGGCAAAATCGTCTGGATGGACCTGGACATCCGTTCGGCCCGGGATTTCGGCGGCCCGAACGTGGTCAAAAACTACGAGCGTGAATACGCCGGTCTTCCCCTGGCCGACAAGGCGAGGACATTCTTCACCTTCGACCTCTGCGCGCCGGCGTGCACGCTCAAGTACGCGGACAACCAGCAAGTCTGCCGTGACTTTGCCCGCGAAAGCGGCATCCGGGTCTTTGACGTCGACAGCGGCATTGGCACCCACGTCCTGATGGAGGAAGGGCTAGTCCGGCCCAACAGCACCATCGTCGGCACGGACAGTCATTTGAATATTCTGGGCGCACTCGGGGCTTTCGGCCAGGGGATGGGCGACGTCGACATCGCCTTCGCTTTCCGCACCGGCCGGACCTGGTTCGAGGTCCCGGAGAGCGTCAAAGTCGTCCTCAAGGGGACGTTGAAGGAGCCGATAACGGCCAAGGGTTTGACCCTCTTTCTTCTGAAAGTCCTGGGAACGAAAAAGATCGCCCTCCGCTCGGCCGAGTTCTACGGGCCCGCGCTCGCCGGGCTTTCGCTGGCCGGCCGGCTGACGCTCTGCAGTATGGTCACCGAGATGGCCGGGATCATCGGTTTCATTCCGGAATGCGGGGCCGCGGCCCGCGAAGAGATCGAAAGATATTCCGGCGTTCCTTTCTTTCCTCTCGCGGCGGATCAGGATGCCGGCTATGCCGAAACGATCGAAATCGATGTCGAGGGGCTTCCGCCCCAGGTGGCGGCCCCACCCTCGCCGACCAACGTCAGACCGGCGGCCGAGCTGCGGGGAACGAAGATCGACTCGGGATTCATCGGCTCCTGCACCAACGGCCGGTTCGAAGATTTCGCCGCAGCGGCGCGCCTTCTCAAAGGCCGCAGGGTCAAGAAGGGAATCATGCTCAAGATCGTGCCGGCAACGCGGCGGGTTTATAAGGAGCTCCTGGCGCAAGGAGTTCTCCAGGATCTATTTGAAGCGGGCGCCATCGTGGTCAACCCTGGCTGCGGCGGTTGCGCCGAGGGCCACGTCGGCTTGACGGGCCGGGGCGAAGTCCAGATCAGCACGGGAAACCGCAATTTCCCTGGCAAGCAGGGAAAGGGCCAGACCTACCTGGCTGGCCCCGGCGTCGTCGCCGCCTCCTGTATCCTGGGCCACATCGCCGGGCCGGAGGACCTGTAACATGGAGACGACATCACACTGCGGCCGCATCTGGGTTCTCACCGACAAGTCCGGGAAGCTGATCCAGGACATCGATACCGACCAGATCTTCCACAACGCCTTCCTGCACATCACGGAACTCGCCGAGATGGGGCAGTATGCCCTGGGCAACCTCGAGGGTTGGAACGATTTCCCCAAGAAGGTCAAGCCCGGCGATATCGTCGTGGCCGGGAGAAATTTCGGTGCCGGATCTTCACGCCAGCAGGCCGTCGATTGCTTCATCGCCCTGAAAGTCGGGCTCATCCTGGCTCCTTCCTTTTCGTCGATCTATTTCCGCAACGCCGTCAATTCGGGATTTCCCGTGCTCAGGTGCGGCGATCTCGATTCACTCGTCGCCGGGCGGAAGCTGGAGACGGGCGACGAGGTCGAGGTCAATTTTCTGGACGGTCGCGGGCAGAACATGACCAGGGAGTTCGGCTTCTCGATGGAGCCGATGAGCGAGGTCCAGCGGGATATCTTCAGGGCGGGAGACCTCTTTGCCTTCGGCCGGTCGTCGGACCGGAAAGACTGAGATGCGCATCCTGGCGCTCGACACGACAACCGGCAACGGCTCGGTCGCCCTGCTCGAAAATGCCCGGCTCTTGGCCGAAGCCAACGCGGAGTCTCCCACAACCCACTCGGCCAGGCTCCTCCGGTCCGTTGACGAACTGCTGAAGAAGCATTCGCTCGAGATCCGGGATGTCGACGGGTTCGCCGTGGCCGCCGGGCCCGGGTCTTTCACCGGGATACGGATCGGGCTCAGCACCATCAAGGCTTTCGCCTTTGCCTCTCAAAAACAGGTTGCTCCAGTGTCCAGCCTGGCGGCTCTAGCCATGAAGCTCCAGGAAACCCAGGGCCGCTTATTCTGTCCACTGATCGACGCCAAGAAGGGGGAGGTCTTCGCGGCGCTCTTCGAGGTTCAGGGCCGAAATCTCAAGGCGGTTATCAAAGAAGGAGCCTACGGCCCCGACGCTTTGCTCGCCCGGTTACCGGCTCACCGGGTCATCCACTTCATCGGGACAGGAGTCGAGACCTACAGGGAGAAGATCCTGGCCTATCTCGGGGACAAGGCCCGGCTGTCCTCAAGGTCGCTCTTCATCGGTTTCGAGGTCGGCCTGATCGGTTACGGCGTTTTGAGAAAGGGCAAAGGAGTGAGCGCCGAAGTCCTGGAGCCTCTCTATTACCGCAAGTCCCAGGCGGAGGATAGAAAATAAAAAGCGAGAAGCTTGCCGAAAGGTTTTACCGCCTGCGGCGAATGGAGACGGGAGACCTCCCGTTTGTCCTGGAGATCGAACGCCTGTCCTTTCCCAACCCCTGGCACGAAAGCACGTTCCGCGGCGAGATCCAGCACCGACCGATCTCTTTCCCGCTGGTCATCGTTCACACGACACTCAACCGGGTCATCGGCTACGTCATCTTCTGGCTGATCGGCGAGGACGTCCAGATCAACAATATCGCCATCCACCCTGATTTCCGGAGGATGGGGATCGGCGAACAGGTGCTGAGGCAGATCATCGAGCGGGTATCATTCCGTGGTGCGCGCTTGATCACCCTTGAGGTCCGGCCCTCCAACACGTCGGCCCTGGCGCTCTATAAGAAGCTCGGCTTCAGGCTGCTGGGCATCCGGAAAGGCTACTATACAATTCCCCCAGAAGAAGCCATCGTCCTCGGCCTCCACCTTGGGGACGTTCCTTAAGGTGCCACCCTGTCATATTTGATTCAGCGCCGCAGGTTGTCAGACTGCGCCCTGTGCCTGTAAAATGGGGCCTTCCGAAACCGGCCCGTCCGGAGGTGCACCCATGACCGGAGCCTATCTCGCCCTCATCGTCCTCCCCCTGGCGATCGTCGGCCTGTCGCTCGTCGTCTTCCGCTTGGCCCGCAAGCCCGGGCGGAGGGAGTGAGCCGTGAACGTCTATCAGAAACTCACGCATCCCGCCGCGCTGGCCGTCTTTGTCTTCACCCTGTTCCTTCCGGTCATCATCGGCCTTCTGGTCAGGAAGAAGACCCGCTGCCAGTCGGATTTCTTCCTGGGAGGGCGCCGGCTGAGCCGGTTTTCCATCGCCCTCTCCGCCGTCGCCTCGGGCCGCTCCTCGTGGCTCGTTCTCGGCGTCAGCGGTATGGCCTACACCATGGGCGTTTCGGCGGTCTGGTCCGTCGTCGGCTACATCACGGCCGAAATGGTCCAGTTCGTGGCCATCGGCGGACGGCTCAGGCGGCTCTCCGAGAAGTACGATTCGATGACCCTCCTCGACTTCTTCGAATCCCACTTCGACGACAGGCGGCAGGTCATCCGGTCGGTCGGGGCCGTCATCATGGGCATCTTCCTGGTGGCCTACGTCGCCGCCCAGTTCAATGCCGGGGCCAATTCCCTGTCCGTTGCCCTCAAGCTGCCCCTGGCCGTTTCCCTGCTCATCGCCTCTGCCCTGGTCCTTATCTACATGATGCTCGGCGGCTACTTCGCCGTCGTCTACAACGACGTTGTCCGGGCCTTGGTCATGATCGTCGGGCTGGTCGTTTTCCCGCTCTACGGCCTGGCCAAGACGGGGGGTTTGCCGGCTCTCCTGAGAACTCTGGAAGCCCTCAATCCCGCTCATATCAACCCCCTGGCCCTGAGTTTCGGGGCTCTCATCGGGTTCCTTGGCATCGGTTTGGGCTCGCCGGGCCAGCCGCACATCGTCGTCCGGTACATGACCATCGCCGACCCCGCCAAGCTCCGGTACTCGGCCGTGATCGGCACCTTCTGGAACGTCGTCCTGGGCTGGGGGGCGGTTTTCATCGGCCTCATCGGCCGGGCCCAGATCCCGGAGGTGACGGCCGTCCCGGACTCGAATCCCGAGATGATCTACCTGGTGCTGTCGGCCCAATTCTTCAATCCCGTCGTTTACGGCCTTCTCATCGGCGGCATTTTCGCCGCCATCCTGTCCACGGCGGACTCCCAGCTCCTCGTTGTCTCCTCGACCCTAGTCCGGGACGTCTATGAGAAGATCATCCGAAAGGACCGGCCCCTTCCGGAATCGAAGAAGCTCGGTCTGTGCCGGTGGGTCGTCCTCGGAAGCGGCGTGGTGTCCATCGTCCTGGCCTACCTGGCTAAGGACCTGGTCTTCTGGCTCGTCCTGTTTGCCTGGGGAGGATTGGGCGCTTCCATCGGGACAGTCCTCATCCTCTCCCTCTACTGGAAACGGACCAACATCGCCGGCGTCGTGGCCGGCATGGCGACGGGAACGCTGACGACCATTCTCTGGAAGGTCTTCCTGAAGGATGTCACCGGCGTCTACGAGCTGATCCCGGCCTTTTTCCTGTCCTTGGGCGTGATCACCCTCTTTGGCCTCCTCGGCCGGAAGCGGTGTTGAGATGAGGTTGCAACAAATAGTGCTGACCGTTCAGCCCGTCTTGAATAGAATGAGGGCGAACGCGAATTTCGTGGCCAAGATCACCCGGGCCTTGGGGACCTCGGCGCCGGCCGGCGGGCGGCCCCTGTAACCCTTATTGCCCAATCGACGTATTAAATTAGAGTATCAGTCCAAGGAGAAGCCGGAATGAAGAGGATCCCGCGAGTTCGATCGCGCCGTTCGGGAGCAGCCATCGGCTTTATTGCCGCGGCGCTATTGGTCGCCGGGCCGGGCCCGGCTTCAGCGCCGAGAGGTCTTGGCCTCGGGACGCCCGGCACCGGATCACCTCTCACATCCGCTCCCGGAACGTCGGCTGTATCCTCTGCCAGTTCAACAAACTCACCGGGTTCGAGGGGATCACCCCGAGCAGGAACGTCGAGCTCACTCCTACGGTGACCGCGAGCCGGACCGACGCCATGGACATGGCGGGATATCCGGCGGGCCCACTTGAGAGAGGGAAAATCGACGACCAATACGGGATGTCGGCCAAATGGGGGATTACTCCCAACATCATCCTCAATGCCGCCGCCAATCCCGATTTCTCCCAGGTCGAAGCCGACATCGCCCAACTCGAAATCAATCGCCGCTTCGCCCTGTTTTATCCCGAGAAAAGGCCTTTCTTCCTGGAGGGAGCGGATTTCTTCCTGACCCCTATTCAGGCGGTCTTCACCCGGACTGTTGCCGACCCCCACTGGGGAGCGAAGATGACGGCCAAGATGGGACGGACGGCGCTGGGATTCTTCGCCGCCCAGGACAATATGACCAACCTCATCATCCCCTCCAACCAGGGGTCTTTTCCCGCCGAGCCCCTGAGCCAGGACTCCCTCGGCGGGGTCTTCAGACTTCGCCAGGACGTCGGCCGGGGCTCGACTCTCGGCGTGCTCTACACCGGGCGGGCCGGAAACGACTATGGCAACCATGTCGGCGGGATCGACGGCTTTCTCCGTTTCGACCAGAAAAACACTCTGTCCTTTCAGTTCCTCCATTCCGAGACGAGATATCCCGAAGATTTCGCTTTAGGCTACAGGCAGGACACAGAACGCTTCGGGGGCAACGGGCTTCTTCTCGACTATATGCACTATTCGCGAGGCTGGATCGTCCAGGGACAGTACGAGGACACGAGCGCCGGATTTCGGGCCGACTACGGCTTCGTTCCCCGGGTCGACGTCCAAAGCGGAACCGCCCTGGTTTTTCGCCAGATCTGGGGGAAACCCGGCGGCTGGTTCAACCTCATCCGCCTCGGGGTCCTCGGCCAGGCCGTCTATGACCACGAGGGGACTCTCACCGACCGGAATCTGACCCTCGGGGTCATGTATCAGGGCAATCTCGAAACCGTGGTCAACGTCCACGGCAATTTCACGAGGACCTACTACGAGGGGGAGTATTTCGACACGGTGAACGGGGACCTCACGTTTCAAATCCGGCCCTTCAGAGGTTCCCAGATCGGCATCCAGGGCCTCGCCGGGCAATCCGTGGACTTCTCCAACTCCCGCCTGGCCACTGTTTTGGCGGTGAGCCCCCAAGCTTCGTTCACGATCGGCCGTCATCTTAACATGATGGCTTCCCTCGATTACGAGAGGCTCTTTCTCGAAGGGGACACGATCTACACGGCCACGATCTTCCAGGCCCGCCTCATCTACAATTTCAGCACCCGGGCTTTCGTCCGGGCCATCGCCCAGTACCGGGACACCAAGCGGGACGTGGGGATGTATCTTTTTCCCGTGGATCCCCGAAGCCGGGGCGTCTTCACCCAGTTCCTCTTCTCCTACAAGCTCAATCCCAGGACCGTCCTCTTCCTGGGCTACTCGGACAACTCCCAGGGAGGCGAGTTCTTCGGCCTCGAACGCATCGATATCACGAGGATCAACCGGACCTTTTTCTTTAAGATCGGCTACGCCTGGCAGATGTGACCGGGAAGGATTCGCATCTAGAGAAAAGAATCTCCTTTCTGGTTGTGCCGGCCGAGCGAGACTCTTTGTGACAATTTGCCCCCCCCCGGTCATCCTCAGAGGGAATAAATCGCGGCTGATGAGATGTCCAATTGAGTTAGGGATTGCTTATGGCGGTTCAAAAAGCTGCCGAGACTCGTAAAAGCGCCGTAAATCAGCCGGACCTGATTAGACCCGGCCTCAGTCCCGGATCTTGAAGAAGCGCGCGGCCAGTACCGTCATGACGGCCGCAAGCGCCAGCAGAACCCCCAGCTGCGGCAGGATGTCGGGAAATCCGCCCTGGAAGAACCGGAGCTTGTGCAGGGCGTCCATGGCCCAGTAAGCGGGCGAGATCATGGCCACCTTGCGCACGGCCGGAGGCACGATCTCGTTCGGCCACCAGCAACCCCCGAGCCCGGCAAAGATGTTGGCCAGCAGCACGGCGAGTCCGATGATCATGTCCTCTTTTGTGCAGAGAGACCCGATGAAGACGCTGAGCGCGGCCATGGCCAGGGCGAAGGCGGCGATGACGAGAAGCGCGAGCGGCAGGCTGCCCAGGTTCAGCCGGAAGAAGATCTTGCCGACCGTGATGAGCATCAGCGCCTGGAGAAGCCCCATCGACCAGCGCCCCAGGAGCTTGGCCTGGAAGACATCTCCCGTCGAGAGCGGCGAAAAGAGCATCCGCCCCAGGACCCCCTTCTTCCGGTCCTCCATAACGGTGATGCCGCCGTAGATGATGACCATCATCATGATGAACTAAATGGTCGTCCCGGGGATGGAGTGATCGAACCCGCTGGGGACGATGGTGACGGTGTTCTCGGGGAACCGGCTTTCGACCCGGACGATGTCGCGGAACTCCGGGTGGCCGTCCAGGAATTTCGGGAGGTCCCCCTCGCCGTAGAGGACGAGCTCGCTGATTACCCGGGCGATCGTCTGGTAGAGCCGGGTCTCGACCCGTGCGGCCGCCTTCGTCGACGCCCCGGATCGCTTCTTGAAGGCCAGGACGAGGAGCGGGACGAGGGGGAAGCGCCCGTCCCGGACGAGCGCCGCGCCGTCGATGAACCAGCGGTTGGGCGTCAGGACTCCGACCGTCTTGAAGGCCTTTGGCATCGCCTCGGGGTTCATCATCGATCCGCCGAACAGGCTGAAGACCAGGATGATCGGCGCGCTCAGGGCTCCGGCCTGGTTCCGGTTCCGGACGAGCGCATGGAGGAGGGCGAAGAAAGCGGCCGTCCAGAAGGAGGCGACAGCGCCGAGCACGTGGAAATAGCCGAACGGGCCCCAGCTCACGCGGAAGACGAGCGTGCCGGCGGCGGCCATGACGAAGAGGACGATGACGCCCATGATCCAGCCGCCGAAGATGCGGGCGCCGATGAGCTCGAGCGGCCGGTCAGCTTCAGAAACACTGTCTCCAGGCTGGGCGTCTTGATCTTGAGGTCGGTCACGGAGAGCTTCCACCGGAAGAGCCGGTCCATGACCCGCGGGATTTGCTCGGTCGCGGAAACCGCCAATAGAGCGAGGTTGTCGGCTACGGACAGGAGCTCGACGGCGTCGCCGGCGAGGTCCTGGAGTGCCTCTGAGAACGGGGCCGCGGCGAACTCCCCCGTGATCTCGACGATGTCGCGCTCGCCGACGATGCGGACGAGCTCGTCAAGCGTTCCCTGGGCCAGGATGCGGCCGCGGTCCATGATGGCGATCCGGGAGCAGGTCGTCTCCACCTCGGCGAGCTCCACGAGCTCGAGGAGCTCCGCGGCCCGCCGCTTCAGTTCGGCTCTGGACACGTCATACAGGCCGCCCCAGAAGAGCAGGTTGACCATGGCGTTGAGTTCGTCGTAAAAGGCCATGTCCTGGGGGACGATGCCCAGGCGGTTCTTGAGCCGGCGGTCGGAGAAGAGGTTTCGGCCCTGAAAGTTCACTATCCCGGTGAAGTCGCCGAGCGTTCCCGCCAGGATAGAGATGAGTGTCGTCTTGCCGGCGCCGTTCGGGCCGAGCAAGCCCAGGACCTCTCCCTTTTTCAGGTCCAGAGAGAACCGGTCGAGGGCCAAGACGTCGCCGTAGACTTTGGTTAGGTTCTTGATCTCGAGCATGCTGTCCTCACGCGTTGCTTGGCTGGTCATTCCGTTTGCTTTCTTCATGTCTATTTTCTTTTGCGGTGGTCCAAGAATTTCCTTTCCCCCAATTTAACACATAAGCGCTCTCCCGGCTATCTCCATCAGTGGGAGATAAGAATTCGGCACGATCATGAGCGTCATTGGATAAGAAAGCAAAGGAGATTGGAAAGCCATGGGAGTTATGATATAACCAGGCAAAGATACTCCTGCCTGCTACGAATGGAGACGGGAAACCTCCCGTCCGCGCTGGGGATCGAAGGCCCGTCCTCTCCGCACCCCCTGGCAAGAAAGCACTCTAGGGGGGGCCACCATGTTACAACAAAAGATGGATCATCAGGATGCTGGAGGCGGCGACGACCAGCGCGCCGAGGAGGCCGACGACGAGCGGCTTGAACCCGACGTTCTTAAAGGCGCTGAAGACCGTGTTAAGCCCGATCCCGGCCATGGAGACGACGACGAGAAAACGCCCCAGCCAGGTCAGGCCGGAGATCCCTTTGGCCGAGAAATAACCGGCGGTGTTGAGCCCGGCCATGATAAAATAGCCGAAGAGAAACCAGGGGAAGGCCTTTGTCCAGTTGACCCGCCTTTTTTCCCGGGCAACAGTCTGGAGATAGGTCCTGGTGAACCAGGCGGCGAGCAGGAAGGCCAGGGGAGCCATGAAGCAATTGCGGACGAGCTTGACGGCCGTGGCCGTCTTCCCGGCCAGGTCGGAGAAGATGAATCCCGCGCCGACGACCTGGGGAGTGGCGTGAATGGCCGTGCCCGCGAACACCCCGAAAGCGATATCGCCCACGCCGAACGCCCTGGCGATCTGGGGATAGAAAAGAATGGCGGCCAGCCCCCAGAGCGTGATCGTTCCGATGGCGTAGCATGTCTCCTCTTCCTTGGCCTTGATGAGGGGTGCAGTGATGGCGATGGCCGACCCGCCGCAAATCGTCGTGCCCACCGATAGCAGCGTGGACAGGGTGGGCGAAAGGTTGAACAGCCGGCCGAGGCCGTAGATCGCAAAATAACTGACGGTCATGGTCACCAATATGATGGCCAGCATCCGCAGGCCCTGGGAGCCGATGTCCTTGAAATTCAGGGTGGCGCCGATGAGGATGACGCCCCAGATGAGCGGCTTTTCGAATTGCTTTATGCCGGAGTGGAAAAACGCCGGGACGAGGCCGAGGTTCCGGGCGATCAGGCCGATGATGACGGCCAGCGACGTCGCTTCCAGCGGATGTTTTCCCCCGGCTATAACGAGGCTGGAGAGGAGCAAGGAAAGGACGCCGACTGCAACCATGAGGAGCCAGCCGGGGACGAATTCCTTTTTCATCAGAGCAACCTGCCGGACATGTTTCTCATCGGATCAGGATGAGCTCGGTCAACGGCGGCGTCAGGTAGCGGGCGCCGTTCTTCTCGACGATCACCATCTCCTGGAAATGCATCCTGAGATGGCCCCCATGCGCCTCGGAGTAAGCCCCGAGGCTGGGCTCGACCGCATAGATGTCGTTCTCGTGGATCTTCATCCGGATCTTTTCCCCGTAGGCCTTCCAGGGCGGACCAAGGATGGCCCCCAGCCCGTGCACCCAAACTCCGGTCGTATGGCCGGTGGCGTGTCCGTATTCGGGGAAGCCCGCCTTCTTAACGACATCCCTCGCCGCACGGTCGACTTCATGTCCGGTGGCGCCGGGCTTGATCTTGGCGACGGCCGCCCGGGTGGCTTCGAGACCCGTGGCGAAAAGCTTCTTGACGAGTTCCGGCGGCTCCTTTTCGCCTTCCCGCAGGACATAGGCGGCCTTGTTCAAGTCGGACATGTGGCCCTCGATGAGAAATCCCGAGTTGATGACGACGAGGTCTCCGTGCTCGATGACCTTATCGCTGGGCGGCCGGCCCAGCCGGAAAGCGCTGACCGTGACCGTCGGGCACCACCATTCCTGCCAGCCCGGACCCATCCCTTCTTCCTTTATCCTCTTGCGGATGTGATCGAAGATCCCCCTGGCCGTCGTCACCCCGGGTTTGATCATGCGGAGCGCTTCCAGAGTGATCTCAGCTGACTTGCGGCTGGATTTCTCGATGAGCTGAATTTCGGCGGCCACCTTGCGGTTCCAGAGCGAGATGATGACCATTTCCGCCGGGACGACCCGCGCGGCGAGCTCCGCTCCAACCGTCCGGTCGAACATCAACTTCATCCCGTAGCTCAGACCGTCGGCGACGCCTTCGTCTTCCGAAAAATTGAGGCCGATAGTTTTCGGGTTCAACCCCTGGAGCACACTCCCCAGCTTTTCCAGGAATTCGGTGTGGCCTTTTTCGCGGTTATAAGCGTATTCCAAGACTTTCTTGTAGATCCCTGTGTCCCCGATGGCCTGGGCATCGCTTTCCGCGACGATGGCGATTCTCTCGCCCGATACCGAGAAGATGAAAGCGGCCGGAACCGTGACTCCCTCGCCGCCGATGTATTCGACGACCGGATCGAGCTGGCTACTCCGTTCCCAGATCACGTTGGTCATGTCGTCGCAGGGGTCGCGGGTCAGTGTGACCCAACAGTCGATCCCGTATTCCTCCATGATCGGGACGAGGAACTCGTCCAGCTTGCTCTTCCTGATAAGGTCACACAACTCGGGATTGGTGTAGCGGTAACCGAACTGGGCGGCCAGGTCGAGGCCGAGGAAAAGACAGAGCGTTATGATCAGAAGCAACGGCTTTTTCATGTTCGCCTCCTCTTTATTATGAAGCCACTCAGTGATGATTCATTGCAAAGGACGGAGTGGGTGGCAAGGCGAAGCCGAAGCAAACCCGGAGATCTCTCGCCATGCTCGGGGCAATCCCAGGGCCGGATTGCTTCGCTCCCAAGGGTCGCTCGCATGTATGAAAGCGCTGCGAGAATTATGGGGACACCATATGGCAAACCCGTTCTCTGCCCACTGCCTTCGCGCTGGGAATGGAAAAATCCTGTTTTCAGCCTGGACTAGTGTTTCTCCGGCGCCTGAGGCGGGATCTGGTTGTGCTCGATGAGCATCTTGAGGTACCAGTCCGGGAACTTGAGCGGCTGACGCTTACGTGTTGCCGTGTCATAGATCCAGAGCTTGTTGTACTTAACGAGCAGGCTGTCGCCCAGTTCCCACCAGGCGTTGATCACCGCCGAGGCGTTGTTGAGGCAATAGTCCGTCAGGAACTGGCGGGCCTTGGCCGGGTCTTTTTGGTGGATTTCCATAGCCAGATGGTCGATCCCGGGCGTCCTCTCCACGGCCGTGAGCTCGTATTTCTCCTGGGCCTGACGGACGTCCTGGATGGCCAGAGAGTAGAGCGCCTGGGTGTGGAAGTCGACGTAGTCGAAAGCCCACCTTGCCGATTCCCGGCTGAAGGTCCAGTGGTCGCCGACTTCGAAGGATTTCGGGATCCCGTTGACACCGATGTAGAAAGGCATGTAACACGAGGTATCCTGGGAGCCAAAGGCCAGCCAGACGATTCCCCCGATGGGATGGGGAAGCCCGCTCCGGCACTGGGTTACGGTCACGTACTCGGCGCGGTTGACTCCGATGATCCGGGAGGTGTTATATCTCTGGCCTTCGAGCTGGAAACCGTAAGGGAGGAAATTGGGATTGGAGAAGGGTCCGCCCTGCAGACCCCGGGCGGGATCAAAGGGCGTCCCCTCGCACTTGTCCCTGGTCATGACCATGACGTCATGCACGGAGAGCTTCTTTTCGGGCTTGATGGAGAACGGGAGGTCCATGTTATTGGTCTCGGGGCTGAACTTCTGAGAGGGGGCGACGAGGTCGAAGAAACGCCACAGCCGGACGCGGGAGCCGTTGGTCGAGGCCGCGCTGAGGTCGTTGGGCGAATAGGCCCGCTTCCAATTGAAGGGCTTCCCGTTCTTCGGGTCATAGAGCTTTTGATCGATGGCGAAGGAGATGACATTCGGTGAGAACATGAAATAATCGGGATTCTTCAGGTCGATCTCGCCGATCCGGGACTCGTTCGGGCAGACGCTGACGTGGTCGTCGGGAACACGCTGGGCGCACCAGACCGCGCCCGGCTTCCCGCCCTGGGGCGTCCACAGCGGGCCGACCGGCATGATCTCGAAGATCCAGACCTCGTTGGGGTCGGAAAGAGCGAGCATTTCGCCCGTGTCGGTGAAACCGTACCCGTATTTCTCGGCCAGCTCGCCCATGATCTTGATGGCCTCGCGCGCCGTCGTGGCCCTCTCCATGGCGAGCAGGGTCAGCATGGTGATGTCGAGCTTTGCGGTCGGGGTGTTGTTTTCCATTTTCTTCTGAGCGCCGATCGTGGATTCGCCGATGGCCACCTGATTATCATTCATGTAGCCGAAGGAGCCGTGGATGTAGCCGAAGGTATGGGCGGGCTGAGGGATCTCCAGGCCGGTGAAGTTATCCTTGATCCTTTCCCATTTCAGGCCGACTTCCGGGGGGTAGGCATGGAATTGATCGATATGGTAGATCTTGCGGGTCGAATCGGCCGGCCAGTCGGCGGCGGGGATATAGCGGAAAGTCCAATCACAAACCCCGCAGTCGCAGGTGTGGGTGGTCATGACCGACCCGTCGACAGAGGCGTCCTTGCCCACGATAATGACGGTGCAAGCTTCCGAAGCCAGGTCTCCCCGGCAGGAAACGCATTTTTCGGTGTCCTCGGGGGCAAAGGCGGATGCGCGGATGAAGGCGATGACCGCGAAAAGCAGGAGTCCAAACCAGAAAGTCTTTTTCCAATTCATCTTTGATCTCCTTTCGTGAATCCTATTTATATAAAGGCGCCGCGCCTCTGTCAATAAATCACTTTGACGAGGCACAGCCCCTTGGCGGGCGCGGTCGGGCTTTCCAAGGTTCGCTTCTTCCCGGTGAATAAGTCTTCGATCGCCCGCGGCTCGATCTTCCCCCGTCCCGCCTCAAGCAGTGTTCCGACGATCGTCCGGACCATGTAGCGGAGGAAACCGTCGGCCTCTATCGTGTAGATGATTTCCGGACCCCTCTGATGAAGATCGGACCGGCTGACCCGGCGCACCGGGTGGAGAAGGCGGTTCGAGGAGAAGGCCGTGAAATCCCCCTCCCTCTTGAACCTCCCCGCCGCATCGGCCATCCTTTCGAGGTCAAGGGGACCCGGCCAGTGGAGGACATAGCGGAAAAGAAACGGGCTGATCCGGGGCGAGTTGAGAATCCGGTATCGATAAATTTTCGACCGGGCCGACCTTCGAGCATGGAAGCCGGGCGGGGCGGAGCCCGCCGAAAGCACCCGGACGTCCCCGGGAAGAAGGGCGTTGAGCGCTCGTCGAAGCTCTTCGTTCCGGAGGGGAAGCCGGGCCTCGAAGCTCGCCACTTGGGCCTGGGCATGGACGCCGGCGTCGGTTCTTCCAGCCCCCGCAATGGAGATCCTTTGTCCGCTGAGCTCGACCAGGGCGTTCTCGATCACTCCCTGGACCGTCCGCTTATCGGGCTGCCTCTGCCAGCCGTGGAAATCCGTGCCGTCGTAGCTCAGAACGAGCTTGGTTACACGCATTCGTTCAAGGCCATCTGGACGGCTTCCTCGGGAGTCTTTGCCTTGACCACTCCCTTGATATCCCAGGTATCCAGGCCGATGACCTTCTTGCCGTAAATATGGCCGTAGGCGATTTCCGAAAGGGTGCCGTATTCTCCATCGACCGCGATCAGGACGTCCGAATTTAAAGCCACCAGCGAATTCCGGCTATACCCCAGGCTCGTGACGATAGGGAGGTCGATGGATGCGTTGGCGTCGGCGGGGCTCGAACCGGGCAGGATGCCGATGGTGAGGCCGCCGGCCTTCTTGGCCCCTGACGCGGCCGCCTCCATCACTCCCCCCAGCCCGCCGCAGATGAGGACGGCGCCGACTTCGCCGATCGCTTGCCCGACGCGGAAGGCCATTAAAATGGCCCGGTCGTCCGGGCTGCTCGCCCCGATCACTCCGATACGGATCTTTTTTCTCCATTCGCTCATTGTTCTTGTTCCTTGCTTCTCCTATTTATCACAGACCTCGCCCTCTTTTCAATCAGATTCGAAAAGGGGAGGCGGAGTCATGATTGAATCGAGGTCCCGGATGGATTAAAATCTTTCCTGCGTCTAAGTGTTCGGGAAGGAGTAGAGCCATGTCCGCTTTTTTCGAGGCCAAGAGCCTGACTCCGGATGAGCAGAAAAAGCTAGCCGCCGAGGTCGAGAAAAGGATCGCCGAAAAGATGAAGGATGGCAGTCTGACGGAAAGGGATGTCCGCGGGATAGTCGAGATGCGGCTCAAGCCCCTACCGGATATCCAGGACGTTCAGAATGTCTATGAAAACCATCTGTTCAAGGAAGTTGACGACTAGGGGGAAACGAGATGGATCCAAAAAAAATCGAGATCGATTACGACCGTATCGATGTGACCCAGATCATGGACCAGATCAAGAAGAAGGCCGCCGCCGAAGCCGGGGGGACGCCCGGCCCGTCGGGCAATGATCGGACTCCCTCGTCCGAACTTGAACCGGCGGCCGGGCCGGGAAGGGCGAAGCAAGTCCTTCTCCGGCTGATGTCTCCCCTCCGGCCGCTGATCAAGCTCCTTATCCTTCCCGTCGCCGAGGAGCATCGTCAGTCCGTCCTCTTGCTCGACCGCGCCAACAGAAGGATCGACCGGCTGGAACATGACCGCGACCTGGCCGTCGAGCAACTCAACCGCCTCAGGGAGTACACCAAGCTTCTTCATCACCTTTGTCACAATCTCGTCGTCGAGATGAGCAAGCTGAAGATCGAAGAGGAGACGCTGAAGACGACGACACGGATCCTGGAAAAGGATTTCGAATTCCTGGGAAAACGGGAAAAGGCCCTGGAAAAAGAAGTCTTCGAATGAAAAGCGACTGATGAACATCCACCAGTTCTCGACATCGCTGACCTACGGCGATGCCATCTCCGACGAGATGCTCGAAATCCAGAAGGTCCTGCATGAGGAAGGCCATCAGTCCGAGATCTTCACCCGCTTCTTCGACCCGCGGCTGGCCGGCCTGAGGCGGGATTACCGCGAGTACCGGAAACTCAGTTCGTCCGACAATGTCGTCATCTTCCATTTCTCCATCGGATCGCCCGTCTCCAAGCTGTTTTTCCGCCTTCCCGACCGGAAGATCATGATCTACCACAACATCACGCCCCATTCGTACTTCGTCGACTGGCATCGCATTCTCGTCCGGGAGTGCTACAAAGGCCGGCTCGAGCTCAGGCTTTTTGTGGACAAGGTGGATCTGGCGGTCGGCGACTCCGAGTTCAACCGCCGCGAGCTCGAGGCCGCCGGCTATCCGCAGACCGGCGTGCTGCCCATCCTGATGGACTTCTCCAAGTTCGACCGGACGGGAGACCTGATCACGAAGCGGCTTTTCCGGGACGGCAAGACAACCATCCTGTTCGTCGGCCGGGTCATCCCCAACAAGAAATTCGAGGACGTCATCAAAGCGTTCTGCCTCTACCAAAAATATTTCAACCCCGATTCCCGTCTGGTCCTGACCGGCGACTATCGCGGTCTGGAAAGATATCACGCGTCGCTTCTCACGCTCGTCGACCGGCTCGCGGTTAGGGACGTGCATTTTACGGGACATGTCGATTTCGGAGAGCTCCTGGCCCATTTTGACCTGGCGGATGTTTATCTCAGCCTCAGCGAGCACGAGGGCTTCGGCGTTCCCATCCTGGAGGCCTATTCCAAGAAGATCCCCGTTATCGGTTTCGATGCCGGGGCGGTCGGAGAGACCATGAATGGAGGAGGCGTGCTTGTCCGCGACAAGGACTTCCTCCGGATCGCTGCCCTCATCGACGTTCTGGTTCGTGAACAGGAATTGCGTCGGTCCGTCGTCCAGGGCCAACTCAAGGCCCGGGAAAAGTACA
Source organism: Candidatus Aminicenantales bacterium (assembly GCA_049682755.1). Taxonomy (GTDB): domain Bacteria; phylum Acidobacteriota; class Aminicenantia; order Aminicenantales; family UBA8522; genus UBA8522. The sequence goes on from JBAUIH010000165.1 coordinate 38,175, forward strand.
GCCGGGAAAACGTCGCCCGCATCCTCCGGCAGCACATCGAGGAGGTCACCCGGAGATGAGGATCGATCAGCTCGTTCCCGCTTATCACCGGGGCGATGCCATCGGCGACGAAGCCACCTGCCTGCGAAGGTTCTTCCTGTCCCAGGGATTCGAGTCCGATATTTTTCGCTTGAGCTGTGACCGCGACCTCGAGTCCGAATCAAAGGATTTCGGTGCCTTTCCCTGGCCTTCGTCCGGCGACATCACCATCCTCCATTTTGCCCTGCCCTCGCCCCTGACCGATGCTTTCCGGAACCTCCGCTCGAAGAAGGTCCTCATCCACCACAACGTCACCTCGCCCGGGTTCTTCGCCGGCTACAGCGAGGAGATGGTCCGCATCGCCCGCCTCGGCCGGGAAGAGCTGCGCTCCCTGGCCGGAGCCGTCGATGTCGCGCTGGCCGATTCCGCGTTCAACTCCCGGGAGCTCGTCGAGTTCGGGTTCATGAACTCGCAAGTGTTTCCTTTATATGTGGATTTCGCCAAGTATAAGAAACCGATAAACGCCTTGCTTCACCGGCTGTCTCGGGACGGACGGACAAACATCCTGTTCGTCGGCCGTGTCGCGCCCAACAAGAAGATCGAGGACCTCATTAAAGTCACCTTTTATTACAAGAAATTCATTTCTCCCCTGGTCCGGCTGGTCATCGTCGGGAAGACAGAGTCCCTTCCCGTTTATTATCAAGCGCTGATCAAGCTGGTCGATGATTTTCTGCTGACACCCGCAGAGATCATCTTTACCGGTCATGTCCCCGACGAGGATATGTTCGCCTTCTACCGGACGGCCGATGTCTTCCTCTCGATGAGCGAGCACGAAGGTTTCTGTCTGCCCCTGGTGGAGAGCATGATCTTCGATGTTCCGATCATGGCCTATGATTGCACGGCCGTTCCCGATATTCTTGACGGGTGCGGTATCCTGATGAAAAAGAAACGGGTGGACAGGGTGGCCGAACTTCTGGACGCCATCGTCCGTGACCGCCCTCTCCGGGAGAAGATCGTCCTCGGCCAGCGGGAGCGTCTGGAGAGACTGAGGGCCGTCGGCCGGGAACCTTTCCTCCTCCGGATGATCGAGGAGCTGCGAGGGGCCAACCCCTAGAGGAAAGAGGATGAAGATCGCTTTTGTGGTCCAGCGGTACGGCCCGGAAGTGGTGGGCGGGTCGGAACTCAGCTGCCGGCTTATCGCCGAGCGGATCGCTGCGGCCGGACACGCCGTCTCTGTCTATACGACCTGCGCCAGGGAATATACGACCTGGGAGAATTTCTATCCGCCCGGAGAGTCCGGCCTCAACGGCGTCACGGTCCGGAGGTTCCCCGTTGTCAAGACCCGGCGGATGGATTCCTTCAACGAATACTCAGACTGGATCTTTTTCCACGATCACACGGAAAGCGACGAGCTGGAGTGGCTGGACCGCCAGGGACCGGTGTCTCCCGGTTTGCTCGAAGCCCTGGAGAAAGAGGAATCCCGGCACGACGCCTTCATCTTTTTTACCTATCTATATTGCACGACCTTCTGGGGGTTGAGGAGGATCAGGGGCCGGAAGGCACTGGTCCCCACGGGCCATGACGAACCGGCCCTGCGCCTTGGAATCATGAAGGAGGTCTTTGCCCGGCCGTTGGCTTTCATGTTCAACACAGAGTCCGAGCGGAAGATGCTCGCCGCCCGTTTTGACTTGGCAGACAAGTTCCAGGATGTCGCCGGCGTCGGAGTTGACATCCCGGCCCCTCCGGACACGGCCGGGTTCTGCAGGAGACACGGCCTCGTTTCTCCGTTTGTCCTCTACGCCGGCCGGATCGAGCCGGGGAAAGGATGCCGGGAGCTCCTTGATCATTTTACGGCCATGAGCCCTCGCCAGCCCGAACTCACACTCGTCCTGATCGGGAACCGGCTGATGGACCTGCCGTCCCATCCAAAGATCCGCTATCTGGGTTTTGTCTCCCCGGAGGAAAAGAACGCGGCCATGGCCGCCGCCGGCGTGACCGTCCATCCTTCACGCCTGGAGAGCTTGTGCATGGCGGCCCAGGAGTCGCTGGCCGTCCGGACGCCCCTTCTCGTCCAAGAGGCCGCCGATCCACTCAAAGAGCACTGCCTGCGGGGGCAGTGCGGGCTGTTTTATTCCGACGGCCGGGAGTTCGCCGCCGCCCTGGACCTAATGCTGGGGGATGCCAGGCTGAGGAAGGCCCTGGGGGAGAACGGATTCTCCTATGTCCAGGACAACTACGCCTGGCCGCAAGTCCTGGGAAAATACGAACGCCTGTTTCGCTTTCTCGCTTCCGGTTGATAGCTTCGGCAGAATGGGGAACGCCGGCTGATTGACTTGGCCGGGGTTGTATGCTAAGGATTAGTGAGCCGGACGAGCTCGACCATGTCCTTTGTCAACCATGTCACCAAACAGGTGGCCATCAAGATTGTCTATTACGGCCCCGGTCTGAGCGGCAAGACAACCAACCTCCGCTTCATCTATTTCAAGCTCGATCCTTCCTCGCGCGGCGATCTCGTCTGCCTGGAGACGGATACGGAAAGGACCTATTTCTTTGACCTGCTCCCGATCCGGGCCGGGCTGATCGGCGACTTCAGAGTCCACTTCCAGCTGATGACCGTGCCCGGGCAGATCTTTTATGAAGCTTCCCGAAAGAACGTCCTGCGGGGAGCGGACGGGATCGTCTTTGTTGCCGATTCGCAGATCCCGCTCCTCGACGCCAATCTGGAGAGCTTCGACAACTTGAGGAGGAACCTACTCAATTTCGAGGTCGATATCAACACGATGCCGCTCGTCTTCCAATACAATAAGCGGGACCTCGAAGATCTCATCCCGGTGGAGACTTTCAATCAGCTTCTCAACCCGCAGGGCTCCCCCTATGTAGAAGCATCGGCGATCAACGGCGTGGGCGTTTTCGAAACGCTCAAAGAGGTAGCCAAGCTGACCGTGCCGGCCGTCAAAGAGCAGGTCCTGGGTGTGGCGGACGATGAGGAGCATAGGGTGGCTGCGGTCAAGATCGCCCAAGAAGCCGTCGAAGAAGTCCCCCGGAGAGAGGAGGAAGTGGAGTTCGTCAGTTCCGAAGAGGAAGTGGACACCCACATGAGAAAGATGAAGCTCCGGACCCTCGAGGAGGTCGAGAGAGAACTGGAGAGACTATCCCAGGAATTCCTGGAGAAGGCGAAGAAAACAAAATCTTCCTGAGAGGATTGATCCCCCCCCCCCGTCCCGACCGCCCGGGTATTCAATTATCGCCCATTCATAACCGGACTCCTTTTTTCCCGTCCTTGTCACCTTAGGCTCCGCCCGGCTGATACACTTTTTCGGCAAGTCTCGTCTTTACCTAGGAAAGCCATGCTCGTCAAGACCTCAAGCGCCGCCCTTCTGGGGATCGATGCCTACCTGGTCGAGGTCGAGGTGGACATCTCCACCGGCATCCCGGGCTGCGTCACGGTCGGGCTCCCCGATGCCGCCATCCGGGAGAGCAAGGAAAGGATCAGGGCGGCCATGAAGAATTGCGGTTATGAGATGCCGCCCCGCAAGTTGACCGTCAACCTGGCGCCGGCCGGACGGCGCAAGGAAGGCTCGGCCTTCGACCTGCCGATCAGCCTGGGCCTCCTGGCATACTTGGGAGTCGTGGATGCCGAGCGTCTCGGAGACTATCTCTTCATCGGCGAGCTGGCCATGGACGGCCGGCTGAAGCCCGTCCGGGGTATTCTCCCGGCCGCTCTCCTGGCCCAAAAAAAGGGTTATCGGGGGATCGTCATTCCCAAGGAGAACGAGAAGGAGGCGGCCCTGGTCGACGGCATCGATATCTACGGCCTCGAAGATCTAGTCCAGGTTGTTCGCCTGCTCAACGAGCCGGAGGCCGTATTTCCCCGCCGGCACGAGCCCTCGGAAATCTTCTGCCCCGCTTCTTACGATGGCGATTTTTCGGAGGTCAAAGGCCAGCAGCAGGCCAAACGGGCCCTGGAGGTGGCCGCGGCCGGCGCCCACAATATCCTCCTCATCGGTCCACCCGGCGCCGGGAAAACCATGCTGGCCAGGCGTCTGCCCTCGATCCTCCCGCCGATGGCTTTCGAGGAGATCATCGAGGCGACCCAGGTCTACAGTGCCGCCGGCCTGCTCAAGGACAGGGGCGCCGTCTGCGCGCGGGCTTTCCGTTCTCCCCACCACACCATTACCGACGCCGGCCTCATCGGCGGCGGCCATATTCCCCGTCCCGGCGAGGTCAGCCTGGCCCATAACGGAGTCCTCTTCCTTGACGAGCTCCCTGAATTCAAGCGTCGCGTTCTCGAAGACCTCCGCCAGCCGCTTGAAGACGGAGATGTAACCGTCGCCCGGGCCGCCATCAGCGTGACCTATCCGGCCGCGTTCATGCTCGTCGCCGCCATGAATCCCTGTGAGGATGTATTCAGAGGACTGGCGGGGAGGGAGACCGACTGTACCGACGCCCAACGGCAGAAGTACTACGCCAAGATCTCCGGGCCTCTTCTCGAT
>JBAUIH010000166.1:0-1876 GCA_049682755.1 Candidatus Aminicenantales bacterium
CCCCGACCCGCTGTCATTCTCGCGACAATCGGTTATAATAAATCCGTTGGGAATGTGGCGCCACGCGTCGCATGGGATAGGGTGGTTTGTATTCACCAAAATCAAGGAGGGATGGCACGTGAAAGCAGTTCGTTTTGCCGTTACAGGCTTACTGTTGGTGGGCGGTGCTCTGCTGCTGATTGGCGGCCTGAGCGCGTTCGCCAACGGACCGACGCCGCCGGCTGCGGATCAGCCGGTCGTTGCCGGGCAGTACCGCGGGGTGCTGCCGGTGGAGCGTTTCGACATCTCGCCGCCGCTGCGCGACATCGCGCCGGCGCCGTTCGACCCGGCACAGACCCGGGGCGACCGGGGCGATGATTGGGGCGGGATCCTGCTGCCCAAAGGCCCGCAGGACTCCGATCCGCGCGTGACGCAGACCGAGCTCGGCCCGGGGTTGATCCCGTCGCCGCTGGTGAGCTTCGACGCGTTCACGAACCTGTGCAGCTGCTCGCCGCCGGACCCCAACGGCGACGTAGGCCCGAACCACGTGGTGTTCATGGCCAACCTGCACTTCGCGGTCTACAGCAAGACCGGCACGCTGATGTACGGGCCGGTGCCCAACAACACGCTGTGGTCGGGCTTCGGCGGTGACTGCCAGACGGACAACTCGGGCGATCCGGTGGTGCTGTACGACCAGATGGCCGACCGCTGGATCCTGACGCAGTTCACGGCCTCGGGGCCGACGTACTTCAACTGCGTGGCGCTGTCGACGACGGGCGACCCGACGGGCACGTACTACCGCTGGGCGTTCTCGACGGGCAGCAACTTCCCGGACTACCCGAAGTACGGGGTGTGGCCGGACGCGTACTACATCAGCACGCGCGAGTTCGCGGGGTCCGGCTTCGCGGGCGTGGGCGCGTACGCGGGCAACCGCGCGCAGATGATCGCGGGCAACCCGAACCCGCAGGTGATCTCGTTCCTGGTGCCGCCGGGCGGGCAGCCCTACAACGTGGGCGACGGCCTGCTGCCGACGGACATGGACGGCTCGACGCAGCCGCCGGCGGGCAGCCCGAACTACTTCATCGGCTCGATGGACAACGGGGGCTCCTACGGCGCGCCGCAGGACGCGCTGACGCTGTGGAAGTTCCACGTGGACTTCCCGGTGCCGGGCAACTCGACGTTCACGCTGGCGAACACGATCCCGATCGCGGCGTATGACACGATCTATCCGTGCTCGGGGCGCGCGTGCATCCCGCAGCCGGGCACGGCCAACCGCATCGACCACCTGGGGTATCGCCAGCGCCCGCTGCACCGCGCGGCGTACCGCAACATGGGCGGCTACGAGACGATCGTGACGAACCAGTCGGTGGAGGGTTCGACGAGCATGTCGGGCATCGCGTGGTGGGAGCTGCGCAGCCCGAACAGCAGCCCGACGATCTACCAACAAGGCATCTACAACCCGGGCGCGACGGACGGCGTCCACCGCTGGATGGGCTCGATCGCCATGGACCATGTCGGCAACATGGCGTTGGGCTACAGCGTATCGAACGGGACGAACGTGTACCCGGGCGTGCGCTACACGGGGCGCCTCTTCAGCGACCCGCTGGGGACGATGCCGCAAGGCGAGGGCACGTTCGTGAGCGGGGCGGGCTCGCAGACGAGCTCGCAGCGCTGGGGCGACTACACCTCGATGATGGTGGACTCGACGGACGACTGCACGTTCTGGTACTTCAACCAGTACTACGCGGTGTCGAGCGGCAACGGCTGGGCGCTGCGTGTGGGCGCGTTCAAGTTCCCGGGCTGCTCCATCGGTACGCCGACGCCGACGGTGACGGGCACGCTCTCGCCCACGCCGACGCGCACCAACACGGCGACGGCCACGCGCACGCCCACGGCG
>JBAUIH010000167.1:0-1659 GCA_049682755.1 Candidatus Aminicenantales bacterium
CAATTATCGTCAATGATGCATATAAGAAGTTCGGAAAACCCAATGGACCGTTCTGGAAGAGATTTACCAGCGCCAGGTCCAACAAAAATGGGAGCAAGCCGGCAGTCATCGCACTAGACCGGGTCTCGTTCGCCGTGCGCCAGGGTGAGATCTTCGGGGTGTTGGGTCCTAACGGGTCCGGCAAGTCCACGCTGATCCGCCTGATCGCTACCCTGCTGCTGCCCGATGGCGGTGAGATCTACGTCATGGGTTACGACGTGGTGCGCCAGCCCATGCAGGTGCAGCGCTTGATCAACCGGGTCTCGGTGGAAGCCAGTTTCTTCAAGAAGCTCTCCCCGATGGAGAACCTGATCTACGGGGCCCGTCTGTATGGGATGGAAGGGCGTGAGACCCGCCGCCGGGTGGTGGAAATCCTGACCCGCTTGGGTCTCGAAAAGCGCTCGATCTACCAACCCATGGAAGAGATGTCCCGCGGGATGCAGCAGAAGGTCGCTATCGCCCGGGCGCTGCTCTCAAGGCCGAAAGTCTTGCTGCTGGACGAGCCGACCACCGGGCTGGACCCGCGCTCGAAGCGCGAAGTACAGGCAGTTGTCCGCGAGCTCAACCAGGAGAGCGGTACGACCATCTTGCTCACTACCCACGACATGGCGGAGGCCCACAACTTATGCGGCCGGGTGGCCATCATCGACGGCGGCAAGATCGTAGCGCTGGATACGCCCGAGGCTTTGAAGAAGGTCATCCCGCAGAACGGCCACGAAACAACGTTGGAAGACGTGTTTTTGGAGCTGACCGGCAAGCAGCTGGTTAAAGAAGAGGCATGAATGGAGGTGCACATATGACTACACTTGTACATGAATTTCGAGCGACGTATGCCTTCATGGAGCGCAACGCCAACTTGGTCAAGCGCTACTGGTCCTGGGAGCTGGTCTGGCTGGTGTACTCCATCGCCAACAGCCTCTCGGTCAGCTACATTGGCCTGGGTATGGAGCGCATCGGTGGTGGGCAGAATGTGGACGGGCGCTATTTGGTGCTCTACCTGGTGGTCGGAACCCTGGTATGGCGCTACCTCTCATCGATCTTCTACTGGATCACTGATGTGATCAGCATCGAGCGTTGGGAGGGCACCATTGAGTACACATTGATGGCCCCTATCCGCCGCCTCACCCACATGGCTGGGCAGACCTTCTTCGCCGTGTTCTACAGCATGCTTTTCACCGGTGTGATCCTGGTAGTCACTGTGGCGATGTTCAACATCGACATGAGCCGGGCTAACCTCTTCGGTGGGACGGTAATGCTGATGGCCGGAAGCCTGTCGTTCATCGGTGTGGGGATCATGGGCTCTGTGCTGCCATTGCTCTTTCCCGAGCGGGGTGCCCAGATGACCCATGTGATCATCGCCCTGCTGCTCCTGGTTTCCGGCGTGTATTATCCGGTGGATGTGCTGCCAAACCTCTTGCAGAAGATCGCCATCGTCAGCCCGGCGACATATGTGTTAGAAGGCACCCGCCTGGCCCTTTTGGAAGGCACCAGTACTTTGAAATTGTGGCCCAATATCTGGCCGACCCTGATCATGGGATTGATCGCCGTCCCCTTTGGATTGTGGGTTTTCGGCCTGGCCGAACGGTATGCGAAACGAACCGGAAAACTGCATCGTAATGG
>JBAUIH010000168.1:0-8049 GCA_049682755.1 Candidatus Aminicenantales bacterium
CCGGCCCGGACCTCGGCGTTTTTTTTCAAGGGGAAAACCCAGGACATCCGAGAGATCGGCCAGAAGCTCGGCGTCGAAAACGTGCTTGAAGGGAGCGTCCAGATGGCCGGAGATAGTCTCCGGGTTACAGCGCGAATAAGCAATGTTCGGGATGGCCGCCAAATCTGGTCGGAGATCTACAATCGCAAAATGGCCGATATATTTGCCATTCAAGACGACATCGCCAAAGCCATTGTCACAGCGCTGAAGGTCAGGCTGTTGGAGGAAAAGGGCGCGCCTCTTATCAAAAACTACACCGAGAATCTCGAGGCTTACAGACTTTATTTGATCGGCCGCGATCTTTGGAACAAGAGGGGCGAGGCGGACCTCATAAAATCCATTGAATACTTCGAGAAGGCGATAGAAATCGATCCGAACTATGCGCTGGCTTATGTGGGTTTGGGCAATGCTTACCAAGTTCTGGGAAACAATGGCTATTGGCTGCCTGAAAAGGCATTTCCCAGAGCTAGGGCGGCCGCCCTGAAGGCGTTGGAAATTGACGACAAACTCGCTGAGGCGCATACGGCTTTGGCTGGAATTATGGGGGACTACGATTGGGATTTTGTCAATGCCGAGAAAGAATTCAAGCTGGCCATTGAGCTGAATCCGGGCTATGCCATATCCCACCAATGGTATGCAGAACTTTTATCCTATTTAGGCCGGCTTGAGGAAGCGTTAAGAGAAATTAAGATAGCCCGGAATCTCGACCCTTTATCGCCCAGGATAAGCGCCAGTGTGGGGCTTTTCATTATTTTCTCACGCCGTTACGGCGAAGCCCTTGAAGAATTGAACAAAGCGCTGGAAGTGGACCCAAACCACTCTCTCACGCACGAATTGCTTGGCTGGGTATATGAAGCGACGGGGAAATACGAAGACGCCGTCAAATGCTATCTTCAGGCGATCGAGCTGCATGGAGGATCCAAGGACCCGGAAGCTTATCTTGCCTGCTGCTACGCGCTGATGGGGAAACGAGAAGAGGCCCGAGAAATTTTCGACGGTCTCATCGAGTACTCAAAAGGGAATTTTGTATCCGGTGTGGATCTGGCCTTAATTTGTGCGGCTCTAGGGGAGAAGGATCAGGCCTTTGATTGGCTCGAAAAAGCCTTCCGCGAGCGCGACCCATGTTTGTTGAATATGAATAATTATCACAGGCTCGACCCCGTTCGCTCCGACCCGCGTTTCTCTGAGCTCTTAAAAAGAATAGGCCTCGAAAAATGAAATGCCCCAAGTGCCAGGTTGAGAACCCGGAGACATCCCTTTTCTGCTCGGGCTGCGGAGCGAAATTAGACGCCGCTCGGGAACTCTCTCTATTTCAAACGGCGACTCTTCAGACTCCACTCAAAGAACTCACCACCGGCACGACCTTTGCCGGCCGCTATCAGATTATCGAAGAGCTGGGAAAAGGCGGCATGGGAAAAGTCTATAAAGTCTTCGACACCAAGATCGAAGAAAAGATCGCCCTCAAGCTGATCAAGCCCGAGATCGCCTCGGACAGGCAAACAATCGAACGCTTCTCCAACGAGCTCAAGCTGGCCCGGAAGATCGCCCATCGGAACATCTGCCGGATGTTCGACCTTGGAGAGGCCGAAGGGACGCACTTCATCACCATGGAATACGTCCCCGGCGAGAACCTGAAGAGCACGATCCGGCGCATCGGGCAGCTTCCGGTGGTGAAATCGATAGCCATCGCCCGGCAGATCTGCGAGGGATTGGCCGAGGCGCACAGGCTCGGGGTCGTGCACCGGGATCTGAAGCCCAGCAACATTATCCTGGATTCGGAGGGCAACGCCCGGATCATGGACTTCGGGATCGCCCGCTCGCTCACCGGTAAGGGCATCACGGACTCCGGTGTGATGATCGGCACGCCCGAATACATGTCCCCCGAGCAGGTGGAAGGAAAAGAAGTCGACCAGCGCTCGGATATCTATTCCCTGGGCATCATCCTCTTTGAGATGCTGGCCGGCTGCACCCCGTTCAGCGGCGATACCCCTCTGAGCGTGGCCGTCAAGCAGAAGACGGAAGCCCCTCCGGATCCCCGCAGGCTCAATCCCCAGATTCCCGCCGATCTCTCCCGGCTGATCCTGAAATGCCTGGAGAAAAACAAGTCCGAGAGGTATCAGAGCTCGGAGGAGCTGCGGTCCGATCTGGAAAAGGCCGAGAAGGGGATCCCGGCCACCGAACGGATCGCGGCTGACAAGAAATCCCCGACATCCCGCGAGATCACGGTCAAGTTCAGCCTAAGGAAGCTTCTATTCCCCTATCTTGCGGTCATCGCACTCGTCATCGCGGCCGGGATCATCCTCTGGCGCACTGTACCGAGAAAGGGGGTCATTCCGGCCAAATCCGTCCCTCCATCCATCGCCGTGCTCCCGTTCATGGATGACAGCCCGGAGAAAGGTTACGCCTACCTGTGCGAGGGGATACCCAATACGCTCATCAACGCCCTGACCACTGTGCAGAGCCTGCGGGTTCCGGCCAGGACCTCGTCCTTTTCCTTCGCCGGCAAAGGTCTGGACATCCGGGCCATCGGCCAGAAATTGAACGTCGAAAATGTTCTCGAAGGCAGCATCCAGGTGGTCGGGAGCAGCCTCCGGGTAACGACCAGCTTGGTTAAGGCGAACGACGGCTATCCGCTCTGGAATGCGACCTATGACCGCAGGCTGGAGGACGTGTTCGCCATCCAGGATGAAATCGCCCAGGCCATCGTCAGGGCGCTGAAGATGAAGCTCCTGGATGAACAGGAAGAACGGCTCGTCAGGCGCGACACGGAAAGTATGGAAGCCTATACGCTCTATCTGGAAGGTCTCTATCACTGGAACAGGCGGACGGGAAGAGACTTGAACAGGGCGATCGCGCTTTTCAACCAGGCCATCGATAACGACCCCGATTATGCCATGGCATACGTCGGGCTGGCCGACTCCTACAATCTTCTCTCGCAGTACGGAGACGCGCGCCCCAAAGACTCTTTCCCCAGAGCCAGGGCGGCAGCGGCCAAAGCTCTTGAGATCAACGAAACCCTGGCGGAAGCCCACACTTCCCTGGGTTATGTGTATGAGCGACACGATTGGAACTGGAAGGCCGCCGAAACCGAGTTCAAGCGGGCTCTCGAACTCAACCCCAACTATGCGACAGGACACTTCTGGTATGGAGAGCTCTTGGCGTATTTCGGCCGCTTTGAGGAATCGATCCGCGAAATGAAGAGAGCGTTGGAGCTCGATCCGGTCTCGCTCGTCATCAGCACCAATTTGGGTTGGGTTTATCTCATGGCCGGGCAGCTCGACCAGGCACTTGCCCAGCTTCACAAGGCTCTCGAAATGGACCCTCATTTTGCGGCGGCGCGTTTGACGCTCGGATTTGTGCATCTTAACCTTGAAAATTTTCCCGAGGCAATCAACGAGATGAAGGGGGCCAGGGAGCTTTCGGGCGATACCGTGCTCGCCGTCTCCTCATTAGGATATGTTTACGCCGAGGCCAAAATGCTGGAGGAAGCCGGGGGAATTCTCGAAGAACTAAAGGCGAGAGCCCTAAGGCAATATGTCTCGCCGTATAGATTGGCCGTTATTTATACCGCCATGAACGATTCCGACAAGGCTTTTGAGCTGGCGGAAAAGGCCTATGAGGAAAAGGACGAGTATCTTGTTTTTATGAAAATCGAACCCAATTGGGTGCCGTTTCACTCGGACCCGAGGTACCAGGCGCTCTTGAAGAAGTTGGGGTTGGGTTGAGGATAAAAATCGTATGAAGTGCTCCAAGTGTCAGACTGAGAACGCCGAGACATCCCTGTTTTGCGCGGGCTGCGGGGCGAAATTGGACGCGGCCAGGGAACTCTCGCTGTTTCAAACGGAGACGCTTCAGACTCCGGTCAAAGAACTCACGGCAGGATCCACCTTGATAGAAAAATGATCAGCCGGAGGAATTTTTTAACATTTTCGGCGGCCGGCATAAATGGATGGAACATATCCGAAAAGACTAATGAGAGGAGGCGGATTATGCTCAAAACATGTCATCGTTTGATCATTGTAGTTGCTTTCCTTCTCCTTCCTGTTTCCGGGTCATCAGATCAGACTTATGCCATCAAGGCGGGGCGGCTGATCGACGGACAGAGCGATCAGGTCCGCCGCAATGTCATTATTATCGTACAAGGGAATAAAATCACAGCGCTCGACGAAAAAGCCGCCATCCCCGAAGACGCCTCCGTTATTGATCTCAGCGACAAGACCGTGCTTCCCGGTTTTATCGATGCCCACACCCATATCATGTTCGATGGCGCGGAAGACTATGGCGCCGACCTTTATAAAAACTCAACGCCCTTCCGGACTATTCGCGCCGTCGCCAACGTCCGCAAGGCGCTCTGGAACGGGTTTACGGCCCTACGGGATGTCGAGTCTGAAGGAGCGATGTATGCCGATGTGGATGTGAAGAAGGCCATCAATCTAGGCATCGTTCCGGGCCCGCGCCTTTGGGTATCGACCCGTGGGTTGAACACGCTGGGTCGCTATATGCCTTTTGACTATTCATGGGAGCTCGACCTTCCCAAAGGCACTCAGATGGTCACCGGGATCGATGAATGCCTCAAGGGGGTTCGTGAGCAGGTCGCCAACGGGGCGGATTGGATTAAAATTTATGTGGATTGGCCGTTTTATATCGATAAAGACGGAGGCATATCGGGCCTGACGAATTTCACCGAAGAAGAACTGGCGATCATGGTGAAAGAAGCCCATAGGCTGGAGCGAAAAGTGGCGGGGCATGCCATCAGCCGCGAAGGAATCAAAGCCGCCCTGGATGCCGGCATCGACAGCATCGAGCATGGATGCGGATTCGACGAAGCCTTGATCGATCAAGCGAAGCTCCAGGGAGCCTATTGGTGCCCCACCTTGCTCGTCTTTCAGGACCATTCTGAAAACGTGGAGAATCAGAAGCCGAATCCGTTGCTCGAAATCGAATACAAAGGGCTCAACAGCGCCTATAAGAAAGGGCTCAAGATCGCCCTGGGCACCGATGCCGGGTCCTTTTCCTGGTCGATCAACCAAGCCATAGAATTCGAGCTGCTGGTCAAAAAGGCAGGCTTCAGCCCCATGGACGCGATTAGAGCAGGAACCTCCGTCGCGGCCGAATTGCTCGGCCAATCCTCCTCAATCGGCCATCTGGCTACCGGAATGCTGGCCGATATCGTGGCCGTGCCGGGTGATCCCCTGCAGGACATCACGGTTCTTCAGAAGGTGATGTTCGTCATGAAGGACGGCGTCGTATTTCGGCACGATAAGCCATAATCGGCCCGGCCTGAATTGCATCCTGCGAATCGACGTCACTGACCGGAAGAAAGAAATCACTAACTACATCCAGATCATGAAATTGGTGTATTACGTATGGCGTCCCCCTTAATGAGGGGGCGTGCAGAAGGCTAGCCGTGACCTTCAAGGGACGCGAACGCGGCTGCATTTCGCGAGAAAAGCGGGCTCGATGTCGGCGCCGTGCCCGGCAGCGTCCGATAGTGTGATCTCGCCCACTTTCCACTGAGCGCCGCCCGCCACCGGGTCTTCCTTCAGCATCAAGTGGCCGTCCAAGTCGGCATAGATAATATTCGTTCTGGCTGAGACCAGGTGGGCCGCCGCCGTCAGGCCGAGCCTGGTTTCGGTCATGCAGCCGACCATGCAGCGGATGCCCGCCCCTTCGGCGATGGCGTTGATCTTGAGGGCCGTATGGATTCCCCCGGACTTGGCCAGCTTGATATTGAAAAAGTCACAGCAGCCCAGGGAGGCCAGCTTATAGGCGTCATGATGGTCGAACAGGGATTCGTCGGCCATGATGGCGATAGGGGAGTTCTGCCGGACCCGGCGCATGTTCTCGTAATCCCAGTGGGCGATCGGCTGCTCGCAGTACTCGATCCCCAAAGGCCCGAGAGCCTGGAGGGTGGCGACGGCCGTCGTGTAATCCCAGCCCTGGTTGGCATCGGTCCGGACGGGCAGCCTCTCGCCGATGGCCTTCCGGATCGCCACGATCCTGGCCACGTCCTGGTCCTTTGTCGTGCCCAGCTTGACCTTGATGGCCTTGAATCCCGCGTCCTTGAAAGCCACGGCTTTCTTGGCCATAACCTCCGGCTCGCCGATCCCGATGGTATTATCCGTCCAGAAACTGCGCTTTCCGCCGCCGAGGACGGCGTAAAGAGGAAGCCCGGCCGCCTTACCGAGGATATCGTAGAGCGCCATGTCGAAGGCGCTCCGCAAGGTGCTGTTATGGACCAGGAACTTGTCGATCTCGCGCATCCTCGTTTCGATGTCGAGCGGGTCTTTGCCGATGAGAAGTCGGGCCAGGTCGACAGCCCCGGCCAGGCAGATGGCCTGGGTTTCCCCGGTGAGAGCCCAAAAAGGATTGGCTTCTCCCATCCCGTAGATGCCTTCATTGGTATTGATCCTGATGAATACGCTCTCGGCGCAGCTGATCTCCATGATGGCGATCTTGAAGGGCTCATGGAAGGGAATGTCGGCCTTGTAGATATCGACACTCTCGATTTTCAGGTTTCCCATTGTTTTTCTCCTTTTATCCGGGGACCTTTTTGCCCCAGAACGTTTGGATGATATGTTCGCTTGGCTTGGGAAAAACGAGACTGACCACGACAAAGGCGATGACCGCCCCGGTGACGGCGACGAACGATGGATGCATCCCGAAAATCCTCAACTGAGGAACGATCGTGTTGCCCAGGGCATAGAGGACCATCCCGCAGCCGATGGCGGCCAGGGCGCCCTGCCGGTTCCCCCTTCTCCAGTTGAACCCCATCAGGATCGGGCCGAAGGTCGCGGCCTCCAATCCGCCGATGGAAAAGAAGATGATCCACTGGACCAGCTTCGGCTGAAAAAGCGCCAAGGCCATTGCCAAGCCCAGGCAGGCGGCCATGGCCCAGCGCGAGGCCGCCTTGGTCGCCTCCGCGGACACGTTCGGCTTGAGCTCTCGGAGCAGATTCTTGGCGATGCTCGAAGTGATGATGATGGCCATGGCGGCGACCGTCGTCTGGATGCCGGCGACGATCCCGGCAAGCACGATCCCGCCCAGGGCCTTGGGCATGACGTTCATGGCCAGCCAGGGCGCGATCTCATCGGGCACGGCCAGGTCGGGGATGATCGACCGGCCGATCACTCCGGAGAGGCAGAGAAGGAGCGTCCAGATGAAAACCAGGATCCCGCCCATCCAGATGCCCCTCTTCAGCGCTCTGGTATTCCTGTAGGTCAGGGCGCCGAGCATGGCGTGGGGCATCCCCACGATGAAGAGGCCCGTCATCAAGGCCAGGGAAAAGGCGAAGGCGGGCGGGAATTCCCCGTTTTTTGTCGGGGAGAGGTAACTCGCGTCCAGGGCGGCCAGGACCTCGGTCGATCTCTGGAATCCGCCCGCCGCTTGGACGGTCCCTATGAACAGCATGATACAGCCCGCCGTGATGACTATGCCTTGCAGGATCGTGGCCAGGGACGTCCCTCTCATCCCGCCAAGCACGCAGTAGACAAGCACGACCAGCGAGCCGAAGCCCAGCGAAACCAGGTAGCCCATGCCCGTCATCTGGGAGATGACCCGGGCCGCCCCGACGAACTGGGTCGCCATGTAGGGAAGCAGGAAAAAAGTGACCAGGACGGCCAGCAGGATGATGACCGTCTTGCTCTGGTAGCGGGCCTTGAAAAGGTCCAGGTAGGTCACCGCGTTCACCCGGCGGGCCACAACACCCACGATGATCCCGACGGGAGCCAGGAGCAGAAGGTTCATGAAGTTCTGAAAGTTGTTGATCATGACCCAGGAATAGCCGTAGGCGTAGGTCATTCCCGGCCCGGCGATGAACGTGCCCGCGCTGGCTAAGCCGCCGGCGATGATCAGGGCGACGACCAAGCCGCCGAGGCCCCGTCCCGCGGCGTAAAACTCCTGTTCGTACTTTTGGATGGGGACTTTCTCGACGATCCGGTAAGACCAGATCCCGATGGCCACGAGAAGTCCCGTATAGCAAAGAAAAGACACCGTCGCCGCGTTCATTCG
>JBAUIH010000169.1:0-8001 GCA_049682755.1 Candidatus Aminicenantales bacterium
TTCACCCACTGAAGATTCGCGCCTTCCCACGGCGCACTGAATAATTCAGGTTAGGTGGCTGAAATAGTTTTCTGGGTAATTATCGAGGAAAAACTTGCCATCTTCCTCTTCGCCAGCGACATTGAGAGTCTGGTAAGTTGCGATTAGGACGCGGGCATTTTTCTGAGGATTTGAGGAGGTGACCTCGGCAGCATCTGCGCCAAAAACGTTCTGGAATGCGCCGAGTCCTTGAGATCGGAGTTCATCACGGTCACAGACAAAGAGCGCACGCCGAAGCTGCCCGGCATCTGCAATCTTCTTAAGGAGATGGACGGCAATGAAGGTTTTCCCCGAGCCTGTGGCTAAAAAGAGAAGGGCTCTTTTGTCGCCTCGGGCAATTCTCTCTAAAACTGCCCGGATGGCGGCATCCTGGTAATAGCGGCGGGTTGCTTCACCTCCCGGATAAGTCATGAGGAATGCCAGCGCCTTTTCACTCTCAAGAGAAACGCCCAGATAAGACTCGTAGCGACGGCGGAGGTCGGCAGGCGTTGGAAATTCGCTTATGGGACAGGGGCTTGAAGTCTTTCCGGTCAGGTGGTCATATTCAATAAAGAGATGTCCGTTGGATGAAAAAACGAAGGGGACATTGTTCAGCCGTCCATACCCCTTAGCTTGTTCCAAGCCTTTGTCGGGAGGCTCTTTTTCCTTCTTTGCTTCAATGAGGGCGATGGCGATGGGTTGTGAGTTCAGGTTGACCCTAATCCGCAAAATATAATCAATTCTTCCCCGCTCGCGACGGCGCGGTTTTCCGTCGACAACATCAATCCCCCGATCTGTTTCCTCGCGGCGGATCAGGTCCTCAGTCCAGCCGCAGGCATGTAGGGCTGGGTCAATGAGCTTGGCTCGGGTATCGGATTCACCTAGAATCATCTTTTTCGCGCCCTTGGTTGCGCCTTGTTCCCGGATGGATGAATATTATCAGGCTGGGCTGCGCATGTCAAAACCGCGAAGCTCAAGATAGCGGAGGGACACTTGGAAGCCGAGGTCTAGCTCGGGTCGTGCCTATGGAGCGGGGGGCTACCAGACTTTCAGGCTGGGCGGCCCCGTTCCAGGATTCTCAAACGGACCGGGCGTTGGGTTCGATTCGTTTCTGCTCTTGCCAAGGTAGTCGGTGTTTATGCGAACCGGGCCGGTCTACTCCCCAATCTCTTTGCGGATCGCCTCGAGCTTATCTTTGAGGACCGGGGCGAAGGCGAAGAACCCTTTCAACGTCTCACAACCGTAGTCCCCGCAATGAGCGCAGGTCTTGACCCCGCGCGCGGACGCGCAGAGCCTGATCGCGCAGTTTGCGGCGTGGGCCGAGCTCGTCCTCTTTCCCGATGAGCAGCCGTCGCAGATGCACATCTCCGCGCTTGTATCTTTGGCGCTGTACTGCTCCGCCCATTTTTTCGCGACCGCCTCAAGTCCGGCCCGGTCATTTTTCTGAGTGGCGATATAAGCCTCGCAGTCTCCGCAATCAAGGCCGCAATAGGCTTGGATCTTGGCCATGTTTTTTCCCTCCGAAGAACGAAGTGTCGGTGCGATCTTATTACGGCACAAGAATCTCCGTCAAGGCCCGTATAGCTTCTTTTCTTCCTGTAAGCAAAAGAATAGAGCGCGAAGAGCGCTTCGCCGCTACGTTTAATAATCAAGACGCGCAGTTTGTTCTTCATCTTCTCAAGATCTTTTAATTGAAGGCGGCCACGCCGGGCGGGTTAGCCTACAGGGATAACACTTTTTCTTTACAAAAGGGCGCTAACAGGAATAATATGGGTGGAAAAACAAGACCGATCATTTGTTTGAAGAACGTAAAGGAATGGCCAAGCTCAAGAGAATCGTCGAGGTCGGATTCCTCGCCGTCGCTGCCGTCGTCCTCCTCGCTCATTTGATCAACATCTATCTCGGCTGGCGGCACGGGAAGAACATCGACAAGGAGATCCTGAAGGGCGCCCGCGTCGCTGTCGTCAAGACCGTTCCGCAGTTTCCGCCGGCATTCCTCATCGAGTACGAGAATTCCGGACGGCTGCCGATCGCCAAGACGCACTTCCGGCTGACTATCGAACTCGACGCTGTTGAGGTAGCACGAAGCGACCGCGACTACGGGGAGATCAGGGCCGGAAAAACAGAAAGACTGCTGCTCCAAACCTCCCCTTCCGCCTCCCCTGCCCCCGCGATCGCGCCCGGGGCCAGACTCAGCTATCGCCTTCTGGCTTTTCCCAACAATAAGAAGCCTTTGCCCGAACTGGTTGGGGAGATTGTTGTCCAATAATCGCGGCTGCCTCCAAACAAATACGGTCTCTCGGGGACCGGCCCGAAGTCTCAGTCAGGCCTAGAAGCTTAAGCTCCATTTAATCCAATCCAGCCTTCTCCAAATGGTCGTGTTCCGGCAAAATGGACGACGGCAGATTGAAAATCCGCGTCTGCGTCAGCAGCTCAGAATATCGGCACTCGCGCCCCGACTTCAAAATAGCGGCCTCTCCAGGGGAAGCCGGGCTCAGTGTAGAAGGTCGCGTTGAAGAGATTGGTCGCCTTGACGAAGACTTCGAAGGCCCGCAGGTCGTAGGCGGCCACGGCATCCAGGCTGAAGTAGGAGGGGATTTCCAGGACATTATTCGTTGAGGAATCGAACCAGTAGGATTTGGATCCATAAAGCCCGAGGGCCGTCAGGCGGAGCCGACTGACAGGCCGCAGCGTGACATCGAAATTCAGGGAGTGATCCGAAAGGGCGTCGAGCGGCCGGTCGTCGCTTTCATTGCGGTGATCGAGATAAGTGTAGTTGGCCAGGAAGCTCAGCCATCGCCAGTCTTTCTGGACCTGGAGTTCGGCCCCGTTAATGTGGGCGCGGCCGATGTTCCAGTAGAGCCGCGTGCCGTCGGGAAGGCGGACGCTGTCGATCAGGTTCTTGAAATTGGTGGTGAAGATCGCCCCGCTGATGAGAACGCCCCGGCTAAAGGACCCGCCGACTTCAAAGCAGCCGCCTTGCTCGGAGACGAGGTCGGGATTGCCGCTCGATGAGGAGTACATTGAACGCATCGAGGGGAACTTGGACTTCAAAGAATAGGAAGCGTGAAAATCGATATAATCAGCCGGGGAGAACTTGACTCCAACCAGGGGATTGAGCTTGGTGGTGCCTCCGCCCGTATATTTGGCGATGTGATCCAGGCTCAAGCCGCCGATGATCCGCCAGCGGTCGCTGAGGTCGAAATGATCTTCCAGGCCGACCGACATAGTGGACTGGTCGAACTCCTGCCAGGCCAGGCCGATGTCGTCCTGCTGCCGGGCGATATCTCTCTGGAAGTAGAGGCTCAGCTTGAGGGAGTTACCGGCGCCGGCCCATAAATCCGCCAGACCGAAGGCCCCGTAGACTTCGTTGTCGAAGGTGCTCTCGAACTGCCGGACCGTCATCGCTTCGTCCCTCCACTGGTCGAGCGTGTTCCGGTAGCCGATGTAAAACGCCCGGAACCGGAGCGTTGAGCGCTCGCCCAAAGACGTGAACCCGCCGGCGTTGAACGATGTCCGGTCCCAGTCCTTGAATCTCCAGTAGCGGGCCCTCTGGACGGAGAGGGCGGCGGGCATGCCGTAGTTCGAGCGGTAGATCCCACCGTTGACCATGATCTCGGTTTGGTCGCTCGGGGTGTAGTATAGCTTGGCGGTCAGGTTGAACCGCTCGTAATCACTGTTGGCCCGGGAGACGTTTTCGCCGGAATCGTCGGGATAGACGAAACTGTTCGAATCCTGGTAGGAGGCGCTCCCGGCCAGAGCGAAATTCCTCCACTGGGCGCCGCCGTCAAGGATGACGCCGCGGGTCGCGTGCTCGCCGTACGATCCGGTCAGATTGAGCCGAGGCTCCGGTCCCGGCCGGCGGGTGATGACGTTGACGATTCCGCCCAGCGTGTTCGGACCGTAGAGGACCGAAGAAGGGCCTTTGGTGATCTGGAGCGAGTTGAGCCCTGCAGCCGTGATCGTCTTCAGGTCGAAGGTGCTGTAGTAGGGCTCGACCTCGGGGATGCCATCCAGGAGCAGGGCGATGCGCTTGGCGTCCATGCCGCGCAGCTTGAGAGTGTAGGTGTCTTTATCGCCGAAGGTCACCATGGCGCCGGGCGCGTACCTGATGGCTTCGGCCAGGTCCAGCGGACGCCGCTCCTCGATCTGGGTGGTCATGATCGTCGTCACTGTCGCCACGGGAAGATCGCGAGGCGCCCGGCCGACGACGATGATCTCCTCTGTGATCCTGGTCTTCTGGGCCTGCTTCTCGGATTCCTCTTGTCTGGTTTTTTCCTGGCTCCAAGCGGGGAGAGAGACCATCAGACAAATTGCAATACTCAAGAGAGGAACGTGAAGTTTGGTTTGTTTTGGGGAAAGGCCGCTGTTCCGCTGCTTCATGACGCCTCCTTTTCAAGCACGGAAGGTAGGGCCGTTTCCGGCCCTGCCCTGACGGTCGCGAGTCCTGGCGGCAAGGCCGCTTTAGACCCTTTGACTCGGAGGGACGAACTATTCTAGCACGGCTGATATTAAAAAACAAGCCAATGTATGGGGTCAGGTCTCAACATTCAACATTTGGCAGGCCACTCCGGATTTGTTGATTGTTGAGACCTGATCCCTATCAGAGCTTTCTGATCTCGTCCTCGAGGCCGGTCATCTGCCAGCGGCTGAGCGAAACCGGGATCATGCCGCAGCCCAGGAATTCGTCCATGAATTTCTGGAGGGTAAAATCATTGCCCGTCTGGATGGCCCGGTCAGCCATGAACCTATCGATCTGGACTTTGCCCACGATATAGCTCGTTCCGTAGCCGGGCTGTTGGAGATAAATCCTCAGGTCGGTCCAGATCGTCCCGCCCTCGGGAAGAAGCCAGCCGTAGGGCGTCCGTTCCACGGCGTACCGCCTCGCCTGCTCGAGGTCCCACTCGTTGCCATGCATTTTGAGATCCCCCATGGCCCGGGCGCATCGCATGGCGACAAGCATGTAGACGAGTTCTTTGGCCCGCGGCCGCCTGTCCAGCAGGCCGGCCTGCATCATCAGCTCTTCCATCGCCGTGGCCAATCCTTCGGCCCGCGAATCCCAGATATTGTAAAGGAGCGGAACGCGCCGGACCGGACTGGGGTGTGGATCGTTGGCCATGAGCTGCTTGTCCAGCCAGTGCATGCTGTGGCATTTCATGGGCATGGAGTCGAGCGCTTCGACCCGGGCGAAGAAATCGCGCCGGGCGTCCGGCGGGGTGAACCTTCCGCGGAAATAGTCCAATCGCAGATAATCCGGCACCGTAAAGACCGGCTCCTCCCGCAGGAACCGCATGAACTCGTCCACCGCCTCGTTGTAACGCCGCCTCGCCTCCTCCTCCGTCGCCGGCGGAGAAAGCTTGGGGAGACGACGGTTCCGGTGTTCCTCGAGCTTCAGGGCGGCGATCGAGCGTTCCCACTCCCGTTCCAATATGGCGACCTGCTCTTTCCAGTTATAAGGAACGAGATGGACGTTTTGCATATACCAGTCAAAATTCTCGGTCCCAACCCCGCAGGGCGTGGGCTTCATCGCCTTCTCTTTCTTCGTGGCCCAGGAGAGGAATTCGTCGACCGCGGCCTTGGCGCGTTCGGCCTCCTGAGCGATGTCCGGGTGGTGCTTCGCCAGTTGCTTGGCCAGCCGTTCGAGGATTCCGCTCTCGTCCCGGATAACCGGGAGTCCGAGCGTCCAGAGGTCCTTGGTCTCCTCGATCAGGTTGGTTTTCCCCTGGGCAAGGATACCGGGAACGGCGCGAAGCTTGGCTCTGAATTCGCCCTGGGCCTCCTCCCCCAGCGGAAACTCGTGCTTCCAGAGGTCGAGGGCGCCGTAGATCTCCGGTCCTTCACGGAGCGGCACATCGTGTTCGGAAGCGGTGACGGACACGTAAAAATTGGGCATCCGCGACCACGGCCGGAGGACGCGGTGGTCGAACTCGAGGCCGTTCATCTCGGCGCGGACGACATGGTAGTCGACCTGCTGGGTGACCGGCCAGCGGCGGCAGTCGATCGCCGCCAGGCGCTTCTGGAAGGCCGGAAGCTTTTCTCTCTGTTCCTTCATCGCCGCCGGCGAATAGTCGGGGACGCCATCGACTACCCTGGGCTTCTGGAACTCCCGCCACTCCTTGAAAAGCGCGACCAGGTCGTCATAAGAACCGGCCTCCCCGGCTATCGCTCTTTCTCTGGAAACAACCGTGAAGCCTGCGGCCAGAACAAGGAGGAGGATAACTGTAAGATAATAGGGACGATTTATTTTCACGGTCAGACCTCCTATTCTTGCATATTATGTTCGTTGGCGAGCGTCGTTAAGCAGACGCGTCTCAACGTTTATCGTTCTTATATACTTTTCGTCGACATTATGCTAGAAGTCGCCTCCAAATCCGCGATCTTCTTAATGGTCTCAGGAGGCCGCCCTCTTCCCCCGCACCCCGGGGAACCAGTCCCGTCGGTTCCCCCCGTCGGCTAAGCCGACGGGTACCGCTTCCGCTACGGAGGCATGAGGGCGGCCTCCTGAACCCAACAAAATAACGGAAAAAAGGGCTCCTCGCTGTTTCATATGGGTAGATTGAATTTCAGTTTCCCGGCGATGAGGTAGATCATAGTGATCAGATTCTTTGTTGTGCGATACCCTCTCGCGCGAGCTTTGGCTGCCTGGACTAAGTACACTGGTTCATAAATTCCCTAACGTATTTTATGTTATGCAGCGAGCCGATATGAATCGGTCCACGGTGTTTTAATCCTGCACAGTAGACGATGGAGATCTTTCCGAGTAAATTTCCACTCGAAGGGCTTTGCAATCTCTTCATAATACTGCTGGAAGCCTAGGATGCGCTCCTTAAGAATCTGGAGAGAAGGAAAATCGTTTGGTGTAAGAGCCTTTCGCTGAAGGATTGAAAAATAGATCTCGATCTGGTTAATCCAGCTGGCATGTACAGGCCCATGGATAAGTGCGAGATTGGAATACTTTCTTCCCAAACGTTCGACTGATTTTGGTCCACGATGAGCAGAGCCATTATCGACAATCCAGAACACTCTTCTTGCTTCTTTATAAGGGCTTTGGGTCATCACTTGGTCCACAAGGCGATCAAAGGAGGCAATGCCACCTCTATGTTCGCAGCAGCCAAAAAGTCTTACCCGGTGGACATCGAGTGCCGCGATGTAAGCCCAGGCTCCCCATCGTTTATACTCATGTTCAACCTTCAGCGGAGAGCCTGGTTGAGAGGGATAGGTGATATGCCGCCGCGCACGAGCTTGAATACTGGTTTTTTCATCGGCACAGAGAACAAATTCATCCTCTTTGAGAAGTTTCTCGTTCCAAACTCTTTGATAGAGGTCGAGGATTCTTCCGGCTTTTATGGCAAACTGAGGATCTCTGGGAAAAACCCAGGAGCGATGTTGCCAAGGCTTTATGGCATCCTCATGGAGCCAGCGCCACACCGTACTATCGCTAATTGTTGCCACAAGGCCAGATTGGCAAGCATATCGAGCAATATCGGCAGCACTCCAACGAGAAAGAGGGACCTGATACATGGCTGGCAACTCGCAGGCAATCGCTTTAATTTGGATTATGAGATCTGGGGGAAAAAGACCGGGGGCGACCCGGTCGAGGATGTTCCTCGAGGCCTTCAAGACGCTCCTCAAAGAACCGTTTTCGCCACATGCTGACAACTTCCCGTCGTGTGTTCAACTTCTCTGCAATTTCATCATTTCCCAAACCCTGGGCAGCGAGGAGAATCATTTTGGCTCTGTTGACTTTAAAATATGGCAACGTATATTTGCCTGCACGGCTTGTCAATTCGCGTTCTTCATTCGGACTTAAAATTATGCTAAATGGGCTTTTTCTTGGCATGAGTAACCTCCCAAAGGTTACCATGATGCCATAAAATGTTTTATTTATCAAGTTTATTATACGTTATTGTAATTATGATTTTGGATACTAAGCTATTTATAGCCTCCAGGATGCCATTATTGATTCGTGATCTGAACCATCTC
>JBAUIH010000170.1:0-10373 GCA_049682755.1 Candidatus Aminicenantales bacterium
CGACGATCACCTTTTCGGCTTCCGTTGAAGCGCCGATGATGATGAGCCTTCCCGGGTAGGGCATGATGCTTTGCAGGTTCAGTCCTTTCATGGTGCTAGGTCCGAGATCGGAAACTCTATTGATAACATACGGAGCCCTTCAGTTCAAGCCGGCCACCCGGTCGCGCCCCCCTTGTTCATTGAGAACACTTGGGCTAAAATGAAAATTTGATCCGCGCCGAGAGGTTCCGATGAAAAATGTGTTCACGCCGACAATCGCTTATGACAACAAGGAGTTCATGGAGTCCGAAGAGGCCCGGCCGGTCCGCATCCTGAGCGAGATCCTGGAGCCGTTGCATCGGCTGGCCAAACAGAGGGTCCATTCGACCGTCCTTTTTCTCGGCTCCTCACGGGTGGATCCCGGTGACGGGCGGTCTCCCCTGGCGAAATATTACCGGGATGCCGAGGAGCTGGCTTTCCGGCTGGCCTCCTGGGCGATCAAACTCAGGCCCAAAGGGAAAAATTTTGTCATCTGCACCGGCGGCGGACCCGGGATCATGGAAGCCGCCAACCGCGGTGCCGCCCGGGCGGGAGGAAAATCCATCGGCATGAACATCTCCCTGCCGGCGGAACAGTTTCCCAACCTCTTCGTTTCTCCCGAGCTCTCATTTGTCTTCCATTATTTCTTCACCCGCAAGTTCTGGCTGATCAACAAAGCCAGGGCGGTGGTCGCCTTCCCCGGGGGGTACGGGACTTTGGATGAGGTGGTGGAGACGCTGACCCTCGTCCAGACGGGAAAAATCGCCCGGGACCAGTTGACCATCGTCCTTTACGGCGAAGAGTACTGGCGGAAGATCATCCATTTCGATATTCTAGTCGAGATGGGAGCCATCGCTCCTGAGGATGTGGAGCTTTTTTCCTTCTGCTCGACTCCGCAGAAGGCGTTCTCCTACCTGAAAGGGGAACTGCGGACAAAATTATAGGCGGTTCAATTCGGTTTTCGAGACGCTCTCTTTCTCCAGCCGGCGAGAGACCGGAGGACGAAAATCCCAAAGACGAGACCGGCCGCATCGGCCAAAATGTCGAGGACATCGCTTTCCCGCAGAGGGACGAAAAACTGGTGCCATTCGTCGAGGAAAGCCAAGATCAAGCCGCTCACGAAGGTCAGAACGGATTTCATCGGGGGAGAGAAAGAGAGGGCGTTGAAAAAACCGATCGCCAGGAGAAAACCAAAAAGGCCGTACTCGAGGAAGTGGAGAATCTTGTCCAGGTGGTCGATATGGACGCCGACCTGAATCGCCCTGGAAGAGAGAATGAAAATGAAGAGATAGTACAGGATCGCCGGCAAGAAGTAGAGCCATTTTTTCATGGAAAAGCTCAACCGAAGTTGCTATTCTAGCGGATGGCGATGGGCAATTCTAGAATGCTGGAAAAGAATCTTTTCTTCATCCTCTGCCTGGGCTTGTTGATTCTCTCGGGCTGCCGGCCCAAGGTTGACTATTTTCCGGGGGGGGCCGTCCAGACGGGCGTAGCCTCGTGGTACGGCGAGGAGTTCCACGGCAAAAAGACATCCAGCCGGGAGATCTATGACATGAACGATCTCACCGCCGCCCATAATACGCTGCCGTTCGGTTCTCTGGTCATGGTGACCAACCTGAACAACGGTCGGTCGGTCGTCGTCCGCGTCAACGACCGCGGTCCGTTCGTCAAGGACCGGATCATCGACCTCTCCTACGCGGCCGCCCGGGTGATCGACATGATCGGGACCGGGACGGCTCCGGTGCGGGTCGAGGTGCTGAGTGATGTTTCTCCGCCCCTGGCCGCGCTCCGGTTTTACGTGCAGGCCGGATCCTTCATCCAGCGGAAGAACGCCGAAGCTCTGCGGCAGGAATTATCCCGAGAATTTTCGGCCGTCACCGTAACAAGTTTTAGGACCCCCCACCAGGTCTATTACCGCGTCCGGATCCGGGCTGATTCGAGAGAGGCGGCCGCGATGATTGCCCGCCGGCTCTCCATTCTCGGCCACACCGCCATCATTTTTGAAGAGCAGTAGAGCCTCCATTTCTTTTATAGAGATAGGCCGATTCCCGGCGCCTGTTCTCCCTGCCGTCGTGAACGGCGTAGACGTGGCCGCTCCACATGCTCGCTGATCCGAAATCTCCCTTTTTATTCACCGCGTAGAAACTGTGACCGAACCGAGGACGCCCATCGGCGTCGAGTAGTCGCGGCAGGAGCGAGGCCTTTTCGGCGACGACCCGCATGGCCTTGAGGCAAGCTTCCTCGGGCGAGCTGCCCTGGCTCATGAACTGGACAACCAGGAAGCTTCCACAGGTCCGCAAGTTGGCTTCGCCGAATCCGGTCGACCCGGCCGCGCCCACGGCGTTATCGACATAGAGCCCCGCGCCGATGATCGGGGAATCTCCCACCCGACCCGGTATTTTAAAGGCATAACCGCTGGTCGTGGTGACTCCGGCGAGCACACCTTCGCTGTTCTTGGCGAGGCAGTTGATTGTGCCGTAGTGTTCGGCATAAGGCCTTAACTCCGCCATGATCGTTTTCTCGTCGGGGGAGAGCCAGAAGTCGCGGTCCGACAGCGTTTCCTTCCACTTCAGCCAGATCTCCCGCGCCTTTTCGGTGAGGAGGTCTTCTTCTTTGAATCCATGAGCCTTGGCGAAGCGCAGGGCTCCCTCCCCTACCAAGAGGGCGTGGCCGGTCCGCTCCATGACCAGCCTGGCCACTTGGCTCGGCGTTTTGATGTTGCGCAGGCAGGCCACGGCTCCCGCCGTGTGGGTCGGACCGTACATGACCGAGGCATCGAGCTCGACCACGCCCTCCTCGTTGGGCACGCCGCCGTACCCGACAGAAGTGTCGTCGGGATCCTCCTCGACGATATTGACACCGGCAATGACGGCGTCGAGGGGGTCGCTTCCGCGGCGCATGAGTTCCATGGCTTTCTCCGTTGCCCGGATTCCGTTTCCGCTGGCGACGGCGCAGAACGCGTTTTCCGGTCCGCTGGACCGGGGCTCGGCGGATCCGTCCTTCGCCGGAGACAGCCACGTAGCTGCCGCCATCCCGAGGCCCGCCTTGATGAAGCGCCTCCGTGATAAGCGTGACATGTTCTGACCTCCTTGTCCGGATGAAAAAAACTAGATTACTCGACTGACCCCCAAGTTGCAACCGCTTTACCGGATGCCAAAATTCTTGAACGCCGGGAGTGTGTTTGACAACCCGGTACGAATACGCCAAAATCAGGGGCCATGACGATCCCGCGGCGCCTGCTCATCTCCGCCTCGCTGTTCCACGGACTCAACGACGCGGCCACGGTGGCGATCCCCATGGTCTTTCCAATCCTTTACGGCCAGCACATCATCATCGACCGGTATTCCCAGATCGGCCTGCTTTCCAATTTCGGTTTATTGACCACCCTCCTTTTCCAAATTCTTATCGTCCACGCTTCCCGGCGTTGGGACTACCGGTTCGTCCATGCCTGGAGTTTTCTCGGGATCTCGCTTTCCCTAGTGCTGATCCCCTTGTCCTCCAGTTACCTGACGCTGTTTTTGCTCTGGCTTCTTTTCCGGGTTTTTGTGAGCTTCTATCATACCTTGGGGATGGCTTGGGTGGCCCGAACCCACCCCGAGCAGGGGATTGACTTCGCCATGGGCATCCAGAGCGGCTCGGGGAACTTGGGCGTCGTGCTGGCCTTCATCTCGGTCGGCTTTCTGGCCCAACGTTTCGGTTGGCCAACCTCACTCCGAACGTGGGCTGTGATCTGCTTCATCCTGGGGATGATCAGTTTTCTGCTGGTCAGGAACATGTCATTCGAGAGGGACATCGACAACCGCCTGAACTTGGCTTCGTGGCTGCAGACGATCCGGAGGACCCGCCGTGTCATTGTCGGATTCCTGTTCGGCGGAGCATGCTGGGGAATGACCGTCTATTTCGCGCCATCCCTTCTTCACCACAAATTCGATATTCCGATGGGCCGGACCGGCTTCTACCTTGCCGTTTGGATTGGAATCGGGACCATCATGACCTATCTTTTTGGTCCCCTCAGCCTTCGTTTCGGCCGCTTTCGAGTTTACAAGCTCAGTTTCGGCGGGGCCGTGCTTTCCCTTTTCCTGATCGGCTGCGCCGGGAGGGCCGGGCTCGCCGTCGCCGGTCTCTGTGCTTTCGGGATGTTCTTGTTTCTGATCTATCCGGCGCTGCAGTCCTTTGTTGGAAACGCGGTCCCGGCCCGCCATCAATCCCAGGCCTTCAGCTTCGCCGCCAACCTGTCGATGGTGTCGGGGGCGTTGATATCTCTCCTGGCCGGATTTGTTTCAGACCGGTTCGGCATCTCTTCTCCGTTCCTGGTCTTAGGAGGTTTGGGGGGGGCGGCCTTCGTCCTGTCCGTTTTCGTCTTTGTTCCATCCGGTGATTCTGAACTTGCCGGGGGGATCGAGAGTTGAAAAGCGGCAATCCATCGGGTCCCGGCATCGGCGTCAGGCTCAGGATTATCTGTGTTGAGGATCACTCGTCATTCGGGTAAGATACGGGCGGAGAAACACGTTGGGACGAAGTGAATTTCGGTCAGGCGTTCGCATTCTCGAGGCCACCGTGGCCATCACCTCCAATCGGAAATCGCTGCTTCCGGTCTTGCCTCCCCCGCTTGAAGTCAGCTCGTTGCACACCGATTTCCGGGAGGTCGAGAGGATCCCCTACCCGGCCGGAGCGGACGGGTCGATCCGGATCGTCGAAGACTCCGCAGTCCCTCCCCGCTGCCGGACCTTCGGGACAAAGGCCGTCATTGAGGGGCCTCTGACCACCCTCACCCGCCGGGCTTCGGACCAGCGCTTCAGCCTCTGGGGGAATCTGGGGCTTCTTTACCGCTTGGCTCTCTTTCTCTTGGAAAAGGAGCACGGAATCTACAATCTTCACGCCTGCGCGCTTTATCAGCCCGGAGGACACCGGCTTTTCATCATTGCAGGCGGCGCAGGAAGCGGCAAGACGGTTTACCTTCTCAGCGGTCTGGAGCGAGGCCTGGCCCTCTTTTCTACCGAGACGGTCCATTTCCGGAAGGAAGACCGGCACCTCCGCTGGTTTATGGGCTCTCTCATCGATAATGTCAGGGTGGGAACGCTGCGTCGCCATTTCCCGAAATTCCTACGGGCGGATATGACGGTCCCGGAAGAAGAGGAATGGCGGAAAAAATGGGCGATCGACCTATCTTCATATCGCTGGCGGGAAGGCCATCTGGTCGATCCCGAAATCATCATCCTTTTTCCCAGAATCGAGGAAGGATGCCGGTCCTTTCTCGTTCATCCTTTCTTGGATGACCGGGAGACAATGAAGTCTCTTTTTGCCAATATTTCCGAAAAGATCGCCGAATCCATCATCCTGTATGATCAGATCCCTCTCCCGGGGATGGACCACATTGCCTTGGCGGAAGCTCGCCGGATAGCCTGCCGCGAGCTGGCCAAGCACCGGACGGTGTCGTTCTGCGGTGCCGTCTTCTCCGGTCCGGGGAGCTGCTGGGGGGACTTCTTGAAAAGAGGGTTTCGGCAAAGGAGATAGCCATGCCGGACAAAGCCTGGGACGGAGCTTTCGAAATTCCTTATCCGGGGAGGAGCGCCAAGCCTCGTCAAACCGGTCTGACGATGGTCATAGACAAGGGCCTTGGCGAGCACGCCCTCAAGGACTTGCTTTTGACGGCCGGTGATTATGTCGACATCATCAAGCTCACCTTCGGGACCTCGGCCTTTTACGGCCGGGATGTGCTCGGGATGAAGAACGAGCTCATTCGTGCGGCCGGGCTGGACGTCATGCCGGGAGGGACCTTTCTTGAAGTCTCCGTCTGGCAAAATAGCGTTGTCTCCTATTTAAAGAAAGCCAAAGAGCTCGGTTTCACGGCCATCGAGGTCTCGGACGGGACCATTGAGATAGATCGGCCGACCCGCCGGGATGTGATCCGAAGGGCGAAAGACATGGGGTTCAAAGTCATTACCGAGGTCGGGAAAAAAGACCCCGCGGAAGCGCCTGCCCTGGAGATCATCCACGAGCTCATTCGTGAGGACCTGGGCCAGGGGGCCTTCAAGGTCATCATCGAGGCGAGAGAGGCCGGCCGGGGGGTGGGGATTTTCGACCAGGACGGAAAGACCAGGGCCGGCGAGATCGAACGGATTCTCGAGGGGGGGGAGGCTGTCGACAGTTTGATCTGGGAAGCGCCGCTCAAGAACCAGCAGCAGGATCTCATCCTCCGCTTCGGTCTCAACGTCAATTTGGGCAACATTCCTCCGGAAGAAGTCTTGGCCCTGGAAGCGTTGAGACAAGGCCTCAGGGGAGATACCTTGAAGCGGGCCTACCGGGCGGTTCGCTAAACCTGGTCCTCGAGAAGCTGAATCAGAACCGCGTGCGAACCTTCGGGAACTTCGAACTTCTGGGAATCCCCCTTGAAAATCCTGGTGATCTGATTGTTCAGCAGGAGCTGGTATTTGCCCTTTTTGAGGAACCGGACCTCGATCTCCCGCGGTTCCAGGGACGTGATCTCGAAAGACACTTCGTTCTCGGAGTAAAGGAATCGCCGAAAGACGGCCGCCCCGTTGGCTTTGATGATTTCCTTGTCTTCTTCCTTGAGTTTGGTTTCGGAACGGGAGACTCCGACCTCATAGTGCCTGCCCTGGATTGAGATCCGGGTGAGCTTTCCCTTTTTCTCGGGATCGAGGATTCCGAAACGGAAGCCTTCCCAGGGAGTGAAATCCAAATATTCCTCGAGCGCGATGAGTGCGAATAGAGGTCCCCAGCTCTGGTACCTCTGCCCTCCGGCTTCTCCGGTCCGGGAATCAAAGTTTTCCGGGCAGGTCTGGAAATTTTTCCAGCTCCTGAGGAACAAGGCCAGGCTTTTCTGGGCGAATTCGGTGGCCACGGCGTCGAAACCGTAAGCTTTGAGCCCCTGATAAACTAAATAATTCGTCGGCGCCCAGACCGTTCCTCGCCAGTCCTGCTGCCGGGGGAAGAGCGGGTCGTCTCGGGAGATCGTCGGCAGCACGTATTCTCCCCAGAATTCCTTGGGGTGGAGGAGGTGTTTGATCAGCAGCGAGGCTTTCCTGGCATCGGGAATTCTGGCCAACAAGGGGTAGAAGTTCGAAGCCGCTTTCCGGGTAGAGAAGCGCCCATCCCAATGGCGATCGAAATAAAAACCTTCCCGCTCGTTCCAGAGTTTTTCGTTGATGAGCTCCCGCACGTCTTCGTATTCCTGAAGATAGGCGGCATAGTCCGCCGGCCGGTTCAATATGTTGGCGATCTGAGCGAGGCAATAGGCATCGAGGGCATAGAGGCAGTTGAGGTCAAGGCAGTTCATGGTCAGGGTTCCCTTGCTCTCGTCGAAAGACGCATCTTCCCAGTTGGGAAGATCGTCTTGTCCCGATTCCCACATGGCCCGCTGTTTTCCGGTGGCCTTTTCTTCCCTGGCTGGAACCGTGTCGGCGATTAGGTCCACATCCGAACCCCATTCGAGCAGGCCGTCGGCGTTGCCGTCGCGACGCGGCCGTCCGTCCGGTTTGGGCGCCTTCCAGAAGGCATGCCATCTCGCCAGGTGAGGGAAGGCCATTTTGAGAAGCTCCATGTCTCCCAGCCTTCCGAAGAGCTTGAGGACGACATAGGCGCCGACCGGAGGCTGGGAGCGGTCGGGAGTCCCGCTGAAGCGGGCCCGCCAATTGGGGATGTTGCCGTTTGGATACTGCGTTTCTAAAACGGCGGCGATGATCTGCCGGGCATGCCAGGAGCTTTCGATGGAGGCTTCCAAGGCATTGAAGAAGGAATCCCACGCGAAGATGGTCCAGTGATCGGACGCGCCGTTGGTCCGCGGGAAGATCCACCGCCGCCCGGCCGGTGTGTAAAGACGATGAAGGCCCGGCTGATAGAGGGTCATCCAGAAGACGTTGTTGGTGACGGCCTCGGCGGCCCCCTTGAAGAGTCCATCCGCTTTCACCCGCTTGTTCCGGTAGCGGGTTTCTTCATCCCGGAGGAAGGTCTCGATGGTTTTGCGGTTCTTGTAGCGATAAATATGATTTTTCAAGGTTTCGGGGTTCTCTCCCACGGCGGCGATGAAGTAGAGGTCTCTCTCTTTTTCTGTGGAAAAGGAGAGAGGCAGAGCCCCGTCTTCCGGAGAGGGCAGCGATTCCCCCATCCGGTTCGTCCAAAGAATATAATGATAAGCCCGGCTTTCTCCACTTTCCCCCTGGACCTGGCCATCGGGGAGAAGACGATAGTTGCCTTTGAGGTTCCAGGGAAAATAGTGAAGGATTTGAAAAGTGATGTCCTTGGGCGCGCGGATGCGACCGAGAACTGTCCGGTCATCCTGGCGCGACCATTCCAGAGTCAGACGGTCGGACTTGGAGGGCGGTTTGATCAGAATCGGAGTATCATTCCCTTGCTTGAAGGGCAGACTCAGGTCGGCGACGACCCGGGCATATTGACCGTCCGGGGAGTTGGGGCCGACCTCGGAAACGATGTCGAAGAAATCGTCGCTTTCGGCCGTCCGGCCCTCCCTCTGGATGCGAAGGCGAAGACCGAAAGCGACCTCCCTGGCTGGAGCCAGGACCAGGCCGAACCATTCCCTGCCTTCCAGAGCGCCGATGTGCGTCCCCTTCCAGGGATAATAGATCTCGCCGCGTAACCAGAAACCTGTTGGGATGACCATCAGCAGCCCGAGAGCGAGGAGCGCCGCTCGTGCGGGTCTTGGATGTTGTCGGGCTCTCATGAGAATAGTTCTTTTTTTCTCTTTAAATGTAAGGCAAACGCGGCCGTAAATCAACGTTTGTCGGCATCATCGAGCGGCGAGGCTATCGGGGGAAGCCGCCCGGCCGCTCACCTGTCCAGCCGGGACAATCCGTATTTTTTCGCCCATTCCAGGGCTTCGGCGTGCTCCTTTCGGGTGATACGCCGGGAAATGTCCGGGTGATTCTTGGCCTGGTATTCAGGCCGGTACTGGGCCATTAGGTTGACGTAGGTTCTCGGGGAGATCTCGCCGGCCACGAATTTGATAAACTCCTCCGTCCCCGAAACCCGATTGGGCATGATCAGGTGCCGGAGAATGACGCCTCTGACCGCGACTCCTCGTCCGTCGGTCTTGAGCTCCCCCGCTTGACGGTGCATCTCCTTGACGGCTCGCTTGGCATAATAGGGATAGTTGTAGGCACCCGATGAGTATTTGGCCGCTGCACCCGAGCTCATGTACTTGATGTCGGGAAGATAGATGTCGATGATGCCGTCGAGGAGACCGAGAACTTCGAGAGTTTCATAGCCGCCGGTGTTATAAGCCAGAGGAACCCTCAGGCCCAGCTCGATGGCCCGGGGGAGCGCCCTGACGATGCTCGGAACAAAGTGCGTCGGGGTCACAAGGTTGATGTTGTGACAGCCGAATTCTTGGACCCTGACCATGGTTTCAGCCAGCCGCTCATCGGAAATCTCAACCCCCTCACCTTCGATACTGATGGAATAGTTCTGACAAAAAACGCATCTCAGTCCGCAGTGCGAGAAAAAAACGGTCCCCGAACCTCCTTGGCCGACGAGCGGTCTTTCCTCTCCGAAATGAGCAAAGGCGCTGGAGATTTTGGCCTTGGCCCCGGCTTGACAGACCCCTTTCTCTCCCGCCGACCTGTTGACGCGGCAGTCCCGCGGACAAAGGCGGCATTCTTCGTAGAAAGCCGCGAGCTTGTCAACTCGTTCAGAGAGACGGCCTTCTCGCGCCAGATGCACATAGCCGGGATCCGCTTCTTTTTTCGTCTTCTGGCCGGATGACCTGGAGCTTCGGAGAGAAGGCCAGATCGTACGCCCCGCCCCAGCTGCGAAAAGGCATGTTTGCATGAAGAGGCGCCGAGATATCGAATCCATTTTTTCTGATTGCGGCAATGATCTTTTATCATTATACCTCAATCCCTGTTTTCGGTAAAAATCTGCACCCGTCCCCTGTTTGTCCGCGAGGTCCTGCGTCTGCTTCTCGACCATGGCGTCTTCCCGACGGTCGGCGACGATGTCAACTTCGGTCCGGGAGACGAATTCTTGACCACCGGTTTC
The DNA here is from genome assembly GCA_049682755.1 of Candidatus Aminicenantales bacterium. GTDB lineage: Bacteria > Acidobacteriota > Aminicenantia > Aminicenantales > UBA8522 > UBA8522. The sequence continues at coordinate 10,033 of JBAUIH010000170.1, forward strand.
CGGAGCATCTGCGAGGAACTTGGAGTACCGCTCGTTAACCTGAGAGGGAGCGGATTTGTCAAGGTCGTCCTCCTCCACGGGGCCGTTCTGAAATCGGTCTTCATCGTCCGGCCCGTCCTCGAAGCAGATGCCGTTGTCAACCTTCCCAAGCTGAAAACCCACAGTTTCACCGCGTTCACAGGTGCCGTGAAGAACATGTCCGGCATTATCCCGTCCGGACTGCGCCTCGAATACCACCGCCGTTTCCCCCGGAACGATGTCTTTTCTCAGATGCTCGTCGACGTCTTTTCAGCGGCTCCGCCAAGCCTGACTGTTATGGATGCCGTGGTCGGAATGGAGGG
>JBAUIH010000171.1:0-3811 GCA_049682755.1 Candidatus Aminicenantales bacterium
AGGAAAAGAGATCATTCCCTGAGTAGTGGCGAGCGAAAGGGGAAAAGCTCAAACCGTACAGGCTTCGGCCTGGACGGGGTCGAAGGGGGCGAACAAGGCCGGGGAGGGTTAGTCAAATGTGTCTGGAAAGTCCAACCACAGAGGGTGAGAGTCCCGTAGACGAAAATCCGAACCTGGCTGTCGCAATCCCTGAGTACCACGGGGCACGCTAATCCCGTGGGAAGCCGGGAAGTCCAAATTCCCAAAGCTAAATACATCTGGCGACCGATAGTGCACAAGTACCGTGAGGGAAGGGTGAAAAGTCCGGCGGTAAGCCGAGTGAAATAGAACCTGAAACCGTACGCTTACAAACAGTCAGAGCCTCCCTTTTGGGGGGTGATGGCGTGCCTCTTGGAGAATGACCCGACGAGTTACTCTGTGTGGCGAGGTTAAGGGAGTCACACCCGCAGCCGCAGCGAAAGCGAGTCTGAATAGGGCGCACAGTCGCACGGAGTAGACACGAAACCTGGTGAGCTACCCATGGCCAGAGTGAAGCGCGACGAAACTCGCGTGGAGGCTCGAACCCTTTAATGTTACAAAATTATGGGATGAGCTGTGGGTAGGGGTGATATGCCAAACGAACTAGGAGATAGCTTGTTCTCCCCGAAATAGCTTTAGGGCTAGCGTCACATGTTTAGTACCGGAGGTAGAGCACTGGATTGGCTAGGGGGCGTACAGCTTACCAAACCAACTCAAACTCCGAATGCCGGTACTCGAGAGTGTGGCAGTCGGACTACGAGTGATGAGATCCGTGGTCGAGAGGGAAACAGCCCAGACCGTCAGCTAAGGTCCTAAAGTGCCAGCTCAGTGGGAAACGATGTGGGAATACTCAGACAGCCAGGAGGTTGGCTTAGAAGCAGCCACCCTTTGAAGAGTGCGTAATAGCTCACTGGTCAAGTGTTCCTGCGCGGAAAATGTAACGGGGCTAAGCTGGTCACCGAAGCTACGGACTTGGAGGTACCACCAAGTGGTAGGGGAGCGTTCCGCCGCAGTGCCTGGTAAGCACAGAGCGTTGAAGCCCGGTCGGAAGGCCGAGTGGAGCGGGCGGAAGTGAGAATGTCGGGATGAGTAGCGTAAAACACGTGAGAACCGTGTTCGCCGTAAGCCTAAGGTTTCCGATGGAAGGTCAGTCCGCATCGGGTTAGTCGGCCCTTAGCCGAGGCCGTCAGGCGTAGGTGATGGACATCCGGTCAACATTCCGGAACCGCGTCAAGTTGTTTGAGCGAAGGGGGGACGCAGCATGGTAAGCCAGACCGCGACTGGTAGTGCGGTAAGCAAACGAGCAGGGCGATGAAGGGACGAGTGAAATGCTTGACCCCGAGCCCGATACGTGATGCCAAGGCCTTAGAGCCGTGTGTGGCCCAGCCAAGCTGCCGAGAAAAGCCCCTAGTGAGACTTACGCGACCGTACCGCAATCCGACACCGGTAGGCGGGAGGAGAACTCTCAGGCGAACGGGATAACCCTCGTTAAGGAATTAGGCAAAATGTCCCCGTAACTTAGGGAAAAGGGGAGCCGGCTGAAGCGTATGCAAATATGTCTTAGGTCGGTCGCAGAGAATCGGCTCTAGTGACTGGTTAACAAAACCACAGGTCTCTGCCAACTCGCAAGAGGAAGTATAGGGGCTGACATCTGCCCAGTGCCGGAAGGTTAAGGGGAGAGGTCAGGCGTAAGCTGAAGCTTTGAACCGAAGCCCCGGTGAACGGCGGCCGTAACTATAACGGTCCTAAGGTAGCGAAATTCCTTGTCGGGCAAGTTCCGACCCGCACGAACGATGTAACAACTGGAGCACTGTCTCAACGAGGGACCCGGTGAAATTGAAATCGTGGTGAAGATGCCATGTACCCGCAGCAGGACAAAAAGACCCCGTGGAGCTTTACTGCACCTTGGCATTGTATTAGGGCTTGATCTGCGTAGGCTAGGTGGGACGCTGTGAAGCTGGGCCTCTGGGCTCGGTGGAGCGGCAAGGTGAAATACCACCCTGATCAAGCTTTGATCCTAACGGTTCGCCGTCTATCCGGCAACCGGACCGTGCCAGGCAGGCAGTTTGACTGGGGCGGTCGCCTCCTAAAGGGTAACGGAGGCGCCCAAAGGTTCCCTCAGGCTGAATGGAAACCAGCCAACGAGTGTAAAGGTATAAGGGAGCTTGACTGCAAGGCCAACGCGCCGCGCAGAGACGAAAGTCGGGCTTAGTGATCCCACGGTACAGAGTGGAATGGCCGTGGCTTACCGGACAAAAGCTACCCCGGGGATAACAGGCTGGTGAAGCCCAAGAGTTCACATCGACGGCTTCGCTCGGCACCTCGATGTCGGCTCGTCGCATCCTGGGGCTGGATACGGTCCCAAGGGTTGGGCTGTTCGCCCATTAAAGCGGCACGTGAGCTGGGTTCAGACCGTCGTGAGACAGGTCGGTCTCTATCCGCTGTGGGCGTAGGGAATTTGAGAGGGGCTGCCCCTAGTACGAGAGGACCGGGGTGGACCGACCGCTGGTGTGCCAGCTGTCTTGCCAAAGGCATCGCTGGGTAGCTAAGTCGGGCAGAGATAACCGCTGAATGCATCTAAGTGGGAAACTTGCCTCAAGATGAGATTCCCCATCCGTAAGGAGTAAGGCCGCAGGTAGACCACCTGCTTGATAGGCGTCCACGTGTAAGCCCCGCAATGGGTGTAGCGAAGGCGTACTAATGGCCGAGGGCTTGGTTCACTTGCGTGACGTGGCGTTGTCGTGTTAAGACCAGATCGTTCTGTTCAGTTCTTAGGGTGCTCGGCCCGGCCCGTGCACTCGTGAATCTAGGTCTCTTGGTGGTTGGAGCAGCAGGGGTACGCCCGGTCCCTTCCCGAACCCGGAAGCTAAGCCTGCTAGCGCCGATGGTACTTGGAGGGCGACCTCCTGGGAGAGTAGGTCACCGCCAAGAGGCCTTTTTTCGTCCCCCGCACACTGAACTTTCCCGCACCTCATTCAGTATATAATCCATACCCATGATCAACACAACGTTGGCCAACCGCTACCGGCTTGACGCCGAGCTGGGCCGCGGCGGCATGGGTATCGTCTATCGAGCTCACGATACCTTGCTCGACCGGCCCGTCGCCGTTAAGGTGCTCTCCGCCGCCGATCTCGGCTCGGAGGGCCGTGCACGCCTGCTGCGCGAGGCCCAGGCCACGGCGCGCCTCAACCACCCCGGTATCGTCGCGATCTATGACGCCGGCGAGGCCGACCAAGTGCCCTACATCGTCATGGAGCTCGTCGAAGGGCATTCCCTGCGCGAGGCCGGGCGACTGTCGCTGGCCGAGGTGCTGGCGCTCGTGCGTCAGATCGCGGCCGCGCTTGAACAGGCCCACGCCGGCGGCATTATCCACCGCGACCTCAAGCCCGAGAACATCCTGATCACCAACCGCTCCGGCAGCGCCAAGCTCATGGACTTCGGCCTGGCCATCAGCCAGGGCGCCCAGCGCCTGACCACCGAGGGCACGATCGTCGGCACGTTCTCCTACCTCGCGCCTGAACTCATCGCCGGCCACGACCCCAGCCCGCAGTCCGACCTCTACGCCCTCGGCGTGATGCTCTACGAGCTCCTCGCCGCGCGCCCGCCCTTCAGCGGCGCAACGCTCATGGAGGTGTTGTCGCAACACCTGCAGGCGCCGGTCGTGCCGCCCAGCACCTATAACACCGGCATCCCCCCCGCCCTCGAAGCGCTCGTCGTGCAACTGCTCGCCCAGCAGCCGGCCGATCGCCCGGCCTCGGCCGGCGCGGTCATGCGCGCGCTCGAACAACTCAGC
>JBAUIH010000172.1:0-5213 GCA_049682755.1 Candidatus Aminicenantales bacterium
AGCAGCCATTGCCGCCTGCGTTTCGCCCGCGGAGCCGGTCCAGGCCATCGCGAGGGCCAGGCCGACGCTCGCGGGCGAAATAAAAACGTTTCCTCCGGGATCCGCTGCGGCCGTCTTGAGGTAGAGATCGATGCCGAAAGCGGAATAGGAGACGACGGCTTCTTCGCCTTTAACAGGTTCGCCCGCCGGTTTCATATCTGCCTTTGTGGCGAACGGCTGTGGCGCCAGGCCGAAGAAACAAAGCGTCGAGAGAGCCGCGAGCCTGGCCAAAGCCTCCCTCGCTTTCTTTCCATTGAAGGCGAGGAGGTTTCTCCTCTCTTTCGTCTCTTCGTTCCTGCGGATGAATTGATAGTCATAAAGATAAACATCCGTATGGGGCGTATAGTAGCGCGAAAACTCTGTCACTTCTTCAAGGCAGACGAAATCGAGCGCGGCTTTATCCAGCCGGCGGCAATATTCCGCTGATTTTTTCAGGACCGCGGCCAGCCTCGCCTGATCAGCCTGTTCTTGGGATTTTGACAAAAGGGGGGAAATGCATATCGCCACCACCAGGATGAATACCTTGCCCCCCAGAGAATTTATCATCATCCCTTCCTTGCTGGGAATGATATGACCGCTCTGCACCGATGTCAAGCGGACGGGACTTTTTGAAGCAACTTGTCTCATCTGAACAGCCCTGCCCATCACATTTTATCATCCCTGCCGGAAACCAATTTTGCATAGTCCATGATCCGTCCTTTTGATTTTGTATCATACGCTCTAGAAGTTCAGCGCTAGATTATTGACTTAAGTCAATGAAATAGCCTGCCCGGAGATGATCTATTTGATTGTTATGAACAAAAAATATAAAAGCATAACTGTGAGGAGGGTTTAAAATGCTTCCGATCGGTCCACTGATGATCGAACACAGGCTCATCGAAAGAATGATCCGGGTCATGAAGACCCAACTCGAGCTTATCGAAACGGCGAACAAGGCAGACCCCGGCGTCATCGAGAGAATCGCCCACTTTATCAAAGCGTACGCCGACCGTTGCCACCACGGGAAGGAGGAAGATATCCTGTTCCGCAGGCTCGCTGAAAAAAAACTGAGTCCTGAACACAAACGGGTGCTGGAAGAGCTCGTCGAGGAGCATAAGCTCGGCAGGCAATTCGTTTTGTCCATGAAGGAAGCCAACCGGAGGTACCAGAAAGGCGAGAAGTCGGCCCTTCCCATAATCGCAGATGGACTCCGCTCGCTGATGGAATTCTACCCCGAACATATCCGGAAGGAAGATCAAGACTTTTTCATCCCCATCATGGATTATTTCAGCCCCGAAGAGAAAGACGCCATGATCAGGGATGGGTATGAACTCGATAGCCGCCTGATCCATGAGGAGTATGAGAATCTGGTCCGGATGTTCGATGTGGCAGCCGTGACTGCAAGCGCGGAATAAAATGTGGCTTGCGCGAATATAGGTGTCAGGCACTTATTGGCCATCGAACAGGCCGTCATCACCTGCATCAGCCTTGTCTAATTTTACGTGGCGATAGATTTGGTCTATGGAATCGGTATTGGAGAGAATGATATAATTTCCCATGATGCTGACAAGCGCGGCCGAGAGCAGATGCCGGATTTTTCCCAGCCATAGATCAAATCGTTGCCCTGATCCTTCTCTTCGAGTTGTGGGCTTGGCCTTATTCGCTTTTCTTTTATTTGCCCTGGGCTATTTCCTTTCCGCTAGTCCCGGGCCGCCAACGCAATCCGCCGCCGAGCTCCAGAAAAAAATCGAGAAGCTCTCCCAGGAGGCCCAGAACACGACCGACCTGGGACGCCTCCAGCAGATCGCCAAAGAACTCAACGAGCTGGGCCAGACTCTCCAAAAGGTGCTCCAGGAAGAGATGGACAAATCTGCGGGCGAGGCCGGGGGAAAGTCGGGCATTCCGTCAAGCAGCCAGAGCAAAAGCGGCTCCGGCGCCCTCACCGTCCCCACTGTGGATGAGGCCAAGGCCTGGGAAGCGGCGGTTCACGAAGCCCTCAAGAGCCGCCGGGATGAGCCCTGCTACCCGGTCCTCTTCCAGAAGGAGTACGCGCGCCGCTACGTCGGCTCCGACCTTCCCTGGGTGAGCTGTGTCCCCCTCGAAATGCACCTCACCTGGACGATCGAGGAGCGCTGGATCCGGACGGACAAGTGGCCGACCGGGATCATCAACTACGTCCTGGAGGAGACTTATCCTGGCTACTTGATGCTTCATTACAACCAGTCAGACAGGCGAACGGTCGAGAGCTTCCACATGGAGGGCCCCTCGCCCGAGGATGACACCCGAATTGGACAACGCCTCGTCTCGGCCGCCGCCTCGGGGCTTCTGGCCCAGGCCTACGGCGTCCCGGATTCCTACAAGACAGTGGGCACTAACGATAGAGACGACTTCGTCCTCCTAGCCGAAGGCCGGGCCAAGCACGCAACAGCGGCCTTTCACTACGACCGGATGACCGGAGAGCTCAACGGTTCCCTGGCCGCCACCCGAATCGACCTTCCCTCTACAAACCTCGTCGAGCGTCCTTACCATCTCGTTTACGGAATTCCCGAGCACATCACCGGTGTGACCAATACTGTGAGAGGCGTTATCTCCCTGGACGAGGTGATGAAAGGCCTCCGTGAGGGAGGTCTGATCAAGGAGTTTTCGGCTGAACTGGAAAAGGATTTCACCAAGGTCCGGCTCCCCGAGATCTACAGGCGGAGAGGGACGGCAAGAATGGAAGTGTTGTTCAACGCCCTGGGATCGCTGCGCGTGACGCCGGGAGAAGGGTGGAAAGCGCTCGGGCCGGACGAAAACGACCGCTTCACCCCGGAAACCAAGACCTTCACGGTTCGCAACGCCGGCGAGATTCCGCTTCAATTCAAGGTCGAGAAGGCAGCCGACTGGCTCAAGATGGACACGGCGGGAGGGTCGCTCGCCCCGGGGCAGAGCCGGAGCGTCCGGGTCGAGATCGACCAGGCCAAGGCGGGGACGCTCCCCAAGGGGACATACACGGACGCAGTCCGCTTCATTAACGAGACCAACGGGAGCGGAACGACCTCGCGGACGGCGACCCTCGAGGTCGATGACGAACAGCGCTGGGAAATCCGGGTCGCCGGGTTCGAGCTGGACAACACCATGAAAAAGCAGACCTTCAAGGACACGGACGCGACGGTCAAGACTCACCACACGCGGGTCCGGTTCGAATGGGCCTTGACCGGCCGCTTCGTGCTGAAAAAGGACAAAGGGAGTTGGGTGTACAAGTCAGGCCAGGTGACGGCGGCTAAAGTCACACCCGTGCCCGATTTCGTGCCGGCGGGGATTTACACCTGCAAGGTCGTGAAGTGCAGCGGCGGTGCGCCGATCTCGATGATGGTGGGAAACTCGATCCTCGGCACCTACTCGGGCGGAACGACGGGCGGAACGATCCAGATATACTGGCCGCCGATGAGTCCGGAGGGATGTGTCAGCTGTAGCACAAAGCACCCGGCCTTCCCTAAAACTCCCTACGAGGCTTCGTTCAAGTCGAACGACTTTACGACCCAGATCGGACTCGAGAGCTTTCCCCTCAGAGACGGCTATTCCCAGACCATCGCCAAGAAGGATTGGCTCAAATACACCGTGACTTTCACCCGCCTTAACTAAGAACAGCCTTAATAATTCTACTGCAAGTTTTATCAAAATCCTTAAAGGACCGACTTTTTTCCCTTCGCCTCCTCTTTGAATTTTTGATTAAAGGAGCCTTCCGCAAAATCTCCTGAAAACGGGGCTCTCTCTTCAGCGACTTAAAAACAGGGTTTTTGGCCAACATAGGATATGAATGTGGCGCAATAATAGCGGCCTTCGAAGCTTTCCGGATCTTCCTTTATGACTTGTTCGGCCTCGTCGACAGCCCTGTCAAATTCACCCAAGTACATCAAGCTCGTGGAGATTAAGAGGCGCATCGAGACAGAATGGGGATTGATTTCGGCCGCGCGAAAAAAATATTCAATGGCCCTATCGTAAAGGCCCACGCTCCTCAAAAAAGCGCCGACGTCCTGATTGACAACCAAATTATTGGGGTCCAGTTCAAGGGCTCTTTTGAAATGTTGAGATGCTCTGACATTGTCCTTGACATTGAAATTCGCCCGCCGACGCCGAGGTTTGCTTCTGCAAACTCTGGCTCAATTCTATAGGCCCGGACATAATAATCCCGCATCTTTTGCAAATCTGCTGAACCCTTATCCTTCTCCTTGTCTTTTTTGGGCGGCTTGAGCTCGACGAGCGCATCGCCGAAAACGTCCCGGAGCCAGCCAAAAATGTCCGACCACTTGTCGTAATCGCCCGCCCTGGCGCCCTTGACCTCGATGTAGCGGACGTTGGCCTTCGACTCCTGGAGGCGGGAGACGATTCCCCGGACGTCCTGGACAGGCGCGTCCTTATCCTGGCCACCATGGATGACCAGGATATTCAATGCCTTCGCCCGGTCGATCATGTCCTTGATGTCTTCTGTCCCGGAATTCTCCGGAGGGACGAGCTGGCCGGAGCGGATGATCACGCCTTTAAAGACTCCCGGGTTCTGGAGCGCCAGGCGCAGGGCCCCATAGCCGCCCCTGGAAAAACCGTCCAGGACGATGTTTTCAGCATCGACGCCATAGATTTTCTTGAGGTGCTCGATCGTCTCCAGAACGCGTTGACCGTCTCCGCCGATATACCAGCCCGAGGGATCTTCCACCTCGGGCGCCAACATGAAGAAGTCCCCTGCCCTCTTGCGGGCCCTGGGCCCGAAATAGTTCGACATCAGTGCGAAGAGACCCGGACGGGGTCCTCCTCTTCCGGCCGATAGCGTAACCAAAAGAGGCAGGGGCGTTTTTGGATCGGACCAGTCCGGGACAAAGACCGAATATGACCGCAGGCTGCCGTCAGCCTCGGTCCTGTATCCGAGGCGAACGATCCTCCCCGGCAGGAAAAGCGCCGGCTGATCTTCTTCGACCTTTCTGAATAAGTCTTTAATATCTGCATTCCACTGTTGGACGGGCTCGAGGTCGGCAAACGGAGCTGATTTTTCCATGAATTCCTTGATCCACTGAAGCCGGATCTCCAGGGTCGGCAGGCTTTCCCGGAAGATCGTATCCCGACCGGCCAGATCCCCTTCCCTGAGCTTTGACAGTTCGGCCTCGTATTCTGCAAACTGCTCCCTGTCCAGAATGAAGAACCGCTGGTCATCCGTATAGCGG
>JBAUIH010000173.1:0-1728 GCA_049682755.1 Candidatus Aminicenantales bacterium
GCTGGTTCTCCTGGCGGCGTGCACCGGCGCCCCGCAGGCGACGCCGGTCATCGAGACCCCTACGCCGCAGCCGGTGCCGACCGACACACGCCAACCCGGCCCCGAGGTCACGTCCAAAGAGTTGAACCTCCTCGGCTGGACCGAGTACGTCCCCGAAGGGCTGATCAAAGGTTTCGAGGCAGAGTTCGGCGTGACGGTCACCTACGACGCCTACTCGTCGAACGAAGAGATGCTCGAAATGGCGGAGGCCAAACCCGGCTTCTACGACGTGCTGCAGCCCAGCGGCTACATGGTCGAGCGCCTGATCGTGGAGGATGCGCTCCTGCCGCTCGACCAGGCGCAGATTCCGAACTTCAAGAACATCGACGAGTTCTTCCGAGACGCGGACTACGACCCCGGCCTGAAGTATTCCGTGCCTTACCAGTGGGGCACGAACGCCATCATGGTCGACACCGCCGTCGTGACGCGCCCCATCACCAGTTGGGCGGACCTGTGGGACCCGGCGTTCGAGGGCAAGGTCCTGCTGTTTGACGGCGAGCGCGAGGTGGTCGGCATGGCGCTGCTGACGCTCGGCTACGACTACAACTCGACCGACCCGCAGGAACTGGACGAGGCGCTCGAGAAGTTGCGCGAACTGCGGCCGAACATCGCCACCTTCAACAGCGACAGCCAGAGCACCGACATCCTCGAGGGCAAGGTCTGGCTCGGTCAGGCCTGGAACGGCGAGGCGGCCCTCGCGCACCGCGAGAACCCGGCGATCGAGTACGTCTTCCCCATCGAGGGCGCCGAGATCTGGACCGACAGCCTGGTGATCGCCAAGGACGCGCCGCATCAAGACGCCGCGCTGGCCTTCCTCAACTACGTGCTGCGCCCGGAAGTCAGCGTGTTGATCACGGCCGAGTTCCCCTACTCCAATCCCAATCGCGCGGCGATCGAACTGCTGGCCCAGGACAATCCGCAGCTGTACCAGGCCTACATGACCTTCAACGCCACCAATCCCTCGACGGCCGAGATCACCACCGCCCACCGCATCAAAGACGTGGGCGAGGCGCTCGCGTTGTACGACGAAATCTGGGCGGAAGTCCGCGCCTGGCTGCCATAACACCGATGACCACGACCCGCCCGATCATCATCGAGTTCAAGGCCGTCAACAAGTTCTTCGGCCCGTTACACGTGCTGCAGGACATCCACCTGCAAGTGCACGAGGGCGAGGTCGTGATCGTTTTCGGGCCGTCCGGCTCGGGCAAAAGCACGCTGATCCGCTGCATCAACCGCCTGGAGAGCATCAGCAGCGGCGAGATCGTGGTCGACGGCATCTCGGTACACGCCACACGCACCGACCTGACGCGCCTGCGCCAGGAGGTCGGCATGGTGTTCCAGCAGTTCAACCTCTTCCCGCACCTCACCGCGCTGCAGAACATCACCCTCGCCCCGATCGAGGCGCGCAAGGTGCCGCGCGCGCAGGCCGAGGCCGACGCGCGGGCGTTGCTCGAGCGGGTGGGCATCCCGGAGAAGGCCGACCATTATCCCAGCGAACTGTCCGGCGGCCAGCAGCAGCGCGTGGCCATCGCGCGCGGGCTGGCGATGAAACCGAAGATCATGCTGTTCGACGAGCCGACCTCCGCGCTCGATCCGGAGATGATCGCCGAGGTGCTCGAGGTCATGGAGGGCCTGGCCGCCGACGGCATGACCATGATGGTCGTCACGCACGAGATGGGCTTCGCGCGC
>JBAUIH010000174.1:0-8851 GCA_049682755.1 Candidatus Aminicenantales bacterium
GTCTATGATGGAGGAGGGATTCTACCGATTCCGCGACTTCGAATTTCATCTTCACGACGACTTGTCTCCCTTGGCCTCCGCCCCCGGAGTGCCCAGCAGGATCTCCTCGCCCTCTTCCAGTCCGTCGGTGACGACCGTCAGCGTAAGGCTCCGGGCGCCGATCTCGACGGGTCGCTTCCGGATCCCGGATCCCTTTCTGACCAGGGCGAACGCCTTGTCCTGCTCGAACACGAGGGCCTGGTTCGGGACGGCGATGACGCCGGCCAGTCTCTCCACGAAAATGGAGGCCTTCACCTGGACCCCCGGCTTCATCAGCCGGGGATCGGTGACGTCGAGGCTGATTTTGACTTCGAAGTACTTCAACGGGCTCTGTTCGCTGAGCGGCTTGGCGATCGTGTCGATCCCGGCAACTTTGCCGTTGAAGACCCGCCCGGGCTCGAAATCGAGCCTCAACGAGACCGGCAAACTCTCCTTGAGCCCCGAGGCTTCGGATTCCAGGACGTATAGCTTGGCTTCCATGATGTTTAGGTCGGGCAGGGAGCCCAGTTTCATTCCGCCGTAGGCGTACATCCCAACGCGGTATTTTTCTCCGTTCCACGTTTTGTCGATGATCAGCATGCCGTCGTGCGGGGCCCGCAGATCAAGGTTGTTCAACTGGTCCTGGAACTGCTTGATCCTCACCTCGTGGGCGCGGGCCTTTGATTGGAGGAGCTGCACTTCCGCCGTGATACGCTTTTCCAGTTGCACCCGTTTCCTCTGGAAATGCTGTTCACGGATAGTCTGATAGTTGAGATCGATGGCGTCTTCGATGATCTTGTTCCGCGGGAAGATCATTTCGTCCCGCGCAGCGTAGACATCCGCAAGTTCCCTCTGGATCCCAGTGATGGAAATCTGGCCCGTCAGATCGCTTTTTTCCTTCTCGAGTTGCTTCTCCTTCTGGGCGATTTCGAGATTGAGCTTGCCCATTTCGGCTTGCTCGGTTCGCAGGAGGTCCGCCAATTCCGTGCTGGCCAGCCGGATGACGACTTCGCCGCTCTTCACCGTCGAGTAGTCGGGGGCCGTCCAGGCGATGGTCTGGAGACCGAACCGGCTCTCGGGCGGAACGACGATCGGTGTGGACTTGGCCGCCTGCAGCTCGCCGAACGCAGGGATGAGGATTTCGAAGGTTCCCTTTCGGACATTCATGTTGGCGATATCCGCGCTTCCCGGCCGGCCGCAGGACGCCGCGAGAACGGCGACCAGGAAAAGCGCACCCGACAAACGTTTCGATCTCATCTCCCGGCCCCCGCCGTCCCCGCTCGGATGACGACCATGTCATTCTCTGCGAGTCCGCTCAGGATCTCCACCATTCCCGAAGACCGGACCCCGAGGGTGACCGGCGTCAGCGTCCGAGAAAGAAAGCCCTTTTTCCACACCGCGGCCCCTCGTTCGTTGTAGGCGATCGCGGCTTCCGGCACCTGAAGGACGTCTTTTTTGGAAGAGATGATGATGTCGACGCCGGCCGCCATGCCCGGCCGCATCAGCCCGGGATCGGACTCGGAGAGGTCGATCACAGCGTCGAAGACGATCGCCGGCTGGCTGTCCGATTTGATGCGGAAGACACTGCCCAGGGAGGTCGCCACGCCTTTGTACACCCGGTCAGGGTTGGAATCGAGCCGGACCTCGGCCTCCTGCCCGGTCTGGACCCGGCCCGCCTGAACTTCAAGGATCACGGCCTTCATCTGCATCCGGCCGAGGTCGGGCAATTCGAGGATGGTTTCGCCCATCCAGGATGTGTCGCCGACGACCTTTTTCTTGCCGTTCCAGTTGGGCGTGTAGACCACGATTCCCGCCTTGGGGGCCAGGACGTTCATCTTCTGGACATCGCGTTCGAGCCGTTCCACTTCGGCCGTGAGCAACCGGACCTTTGATTCCTGCACCTGGATCCGGCTCTTCATTCCCGAGATCTGGGCCGACAGGCGTTTTTCTGACAGCTTCTCTTGCAGGTCGGCCAGCTCGAGCTCCATTTTCCTCTTCTGGAGTTCCAGCGGCGCGATCAGGTGCTCCGGGTAATCGGCTTTCCGCACGGCCTTCTGTTTGTTGACCTTCTCCTCCTCGTACTGAAGGCCGAGATCTTCCCTGGTCTGCTGTTCCTGCAGCCGCATCCTTTCGAGCTCCTTGAGGCCCGTGTCGAGTTCCGCCTGCTTGAGCTGGAGCCGCTGTGTGATCTCCCGGGCGTCAAAGGCGAGAATCAAGTCGCCCTCCTTGACCGCTTTGCCCTCCGGCGCCATGTGAGAAATCGTGTACCGCCAAACGCGCTCGACGGACGGGCAGCCGACAAAAAAGGACGCTGCGGACTGGAGCTGTCCGGTGGCGTGGACCTTGATATCAAAGGAGGCCTTGACGACCTTGGACACCCGGACTTTGCCCGTGCGGGAGCAGGAAGGAAGCGAGAGCGTACACGCAAGCGCCACCGCCACGGCCCCCGCCGGGATGGCCCGAAGAGCCGGTGACGACGCGATCCGCTTATTACTTTTCATCGCTTTTCGTCGCCTCGATATTCAGCGGGACCGGCCCCACCGGCGCGAGCGCCATTCCCATTTTGAGGCCAGGGTTGTCCCGGGCGTTCGCGGCAACCGCGAATTCGCTGTAATCCAGGGCCGTCAGCTTGAAGGCATTGCCGCCGGCAGGCCTGACCCAGAAGGATTGCCCGTCGAACGACGTCATCTCCAGCGGAACGAGCAGGACGTCCTTGCGTTCGGTGCCGCGGACTTCGCACCTGACGCTCATCCCGGGCTTCATGATGTCCGGTTCGAGTTTCTCTATTTCGATATCGACCCGGAAGTAGTGCGATCTTCCCCATCGCCGCACGGGCTCGGCGCTCCTGGAGATGTACCGGATGACTCCTTTGTATTGTTTCTCCGGGTAGGCATCGAGATAGAGATCGACGCTTTGCCCTGTCTTGATGCGCTGGATATGGGTTTCGCTGATCCAGGCCTGGGCGAGGAGCGAAGTCAGGTCGGGGATGGTGGCCACGGTGTAGGTGGCGAACACCGTGTCGCCCACCTGGACTTTCCGGCCGCTCCAATCGTCCACGCCATAGAGTACTGCGCCCTCGGTCCGGGCGACAAGGATCAGGCCGTTCAGGCTGTCCCTCAGCTTCTTCAGCCTGGCTTCGAGTTCCCCGACCTCAATGGCGAGAGTCTTGAGCTGGCTTTCGAACTCGGCCAGCTTGACGGTCCTGTTCGTCCGGGCGCTCGCGAGGACGTGGTCGCTCCTTTTCTTTTCGAGTTGCTTGAGGTCGTATTCGTACTTGGATTCGAGCCCCTCGGGGATCGACGCGTCAAGCGATTTTTGCCGATTGTCGTTTTCGGCCTTCTTCACCTCCACGTCCAGCTCGAACTTCTGGTTTTCGTACTCGGTCTCCCTTCGGGACTGCTCCTCCAATTTGGCCCGCAGGGAATCTTCGGCGGTCTCGATCATCGAGGCGATATTGGCGGTGTCGAACCGGATCACGGGGTCGCCGGGTTTTACGGATTCGCCTTCCTTCACCATCCACTTGATCTGGACACGCCAAGTCTCCGTGATCGGGACCTTGAATTCCTCCGAGCGGAGAGCGGTCAGGCTTCCATTGAGAATGACGGTGGACAGAAAGCTGCCTTGCGTCACGCTCGGGTCGTTCTCCCCGGGGTGGGGCGAGTGGCCATTCCGGGCCAGGAGGAAGGCCAGAAAGACGGCGAGGACCAGAACGGGGACGGCGGCCAGGACAGGAACGGCCCGGACGCGCATTCTTCGACGCGGCGAGGCCTTTCCCCGTTGCCGGGGATTCGATTCAGGAGTTCCGGGAATCATTGACGATTCTCCCGTCTTTAAGCGTGATGACCCGGCCCGCGTAGGCTGCGATGTCGGTCTCGTGGGTCACCATAACGATGGTCTGGCCCTGCAGGTGGAGCTTCCGCAGCAGCGCCATAATCTCGTGCGCCGTCGCCGAATCCAGGTTTCCGGTCGGCTCATCCGCCAGGATGATGTCAGGCTCGTTGACCAGCGCCCGGGCGATGGCCACCCGCTGGCTCTCCCCGCCGGAGAGCTGGGCCGGCCGGTGGTCCATGCGTCCGGAGAGTCCGGCTAATTCCAGCATCCGGGCGGCTTTCTCCATGCCGGCAGGCGCGCGGCCGGGGGAATACTTCAAGGGCAGGTACGTGTTCTTGAGGGCCGTGTAGCGTGGCAGCAGGTTGAAGTTCTGGAACACGAATCCCAGATGCTTGTTCCGGATGTAGGACAGCTCGTCGTCGTTGAGATGGCTCACCTCTTTCCCGTTGAGGACGTATGAGCCCTCAGTCGGCTGGTCCAGGCATCCCAGGATGTTCATCAGCGTGGATTTCCCCGAGCCGGAGGGGCCCATCACGGCCACAAATTCGTTCCGCCGGATGTGGAGGTCGATTCCGTTAAGGGCGCGAACCGTCGTCTCCCCCATCTGGTAGAATTTCTTGAGCTTGGTCAGTTTGAGCATGCCTCCCCCCCCGCGAAGGAAATGTCGGAGGTCAAGCAAGGAAAAAGGAAGGAATGCCGATTGCCGTCTTCAATCACTCTGAAACCGCAAGCTGAGGTTTCGATTCTGCCTATAATTATACGATCACAGGCGAAAGCCGTCAAAAAAAATTCGACCACCGGAAATCCCTGCCGCCGGGCTTCACTTTCATAAACCCATCATCAGTTCAAAAAGTTGCAGCGGGAAGCCGAAAGTCGCTTTCTTATCGCCGGCAGAAGGGCAAGCGGACCTTGCCAGGCAGCGGGCTCCTGTCATCCGCCGGGGAAGAGGCTATCATTCATCCATGCCCACAACAATATTTGTCAACCTGCCGGTCAAAGATTTTGATCGCTCGGTTGCGTTTTTTACGAGGCTTGGTTTTTTCTTAAAATAGAGGCTGTTTGTAAAGGGGATGCGGATAGCCTATAAACGCCGGGACACCCTCGGTCGCCAGCCATTTGGTTCTGGACCTGAGCTTCGTCTTTGAGCTTATCTTTCAGCCGCCCGCGCGAGTCTCCACATGCTGGGCACCGACCCTCATGTCACCTATGCAAAACTCATTTGATACCCTACTACCCTGCGTTGTCTTGGCGTCGCGTTGCCGTTGATTGTTCACCGCCGTTTCCATCCTCCTGGTCAAGCGACACCGCCAGTTGACGTTTTCTCGCCCTTATTCACCCCTCCGGGCTCGCGCCCTTCCCGCTCTTTCAAGAAAAGGGGTTTATATCCGCACACTTCTCCATCATTGCGAGACGCTCCCAGCCGACTTTGATCTCCGCTTCAAGAAGAACTACGGCTTTATCTGCCCGATCGTCAAGGATGTTGTAAAGCGCTATTTACACTATGACAACCTCCGTTAGGGGACTGCCCAAATCCGCAGTCGGACGCTCTCCGTAATAATAATAAACCTCTTTCCGGGAGCCAAATACGTGCCAGAAAATGTTGAAAAGCGCTGAAGCTACGGCTCTATGGCTTAAAAGACAAAATCAAGGAAATGACCGAAAAATAAAGGGAAACAGATGGTGGACCTGACCGGGATCGACCCTGTACAGTTTCTGCCAAGCGAGGGATTTTTGAATTCTTGTGTTTACTATCGACGCGATACTGGGGCTCAGCCACCCTCTATCGAATCGAAAGGCGTCCTAAGTTTTTCTCTACCTTAACTCTAACGGATATCCCTTACTTATCCAATCTCCAATCTGTGTGCCTCCAACCAAATCGATGAGCAATTTCCTTTCTTTGATAACCGGAACTGAGAATTGTTCTATTTTCCTATAGGTATCTTTGTACAAAATTAAGTGGGGAACTCCCGGAATTTTTGTCGTATTCAAAAAGTTTAAGGCTAATTCGTTGTTGTAAAAACTGCCGATTGATACTTCATTCCAATATCCGTATTTTTTTATAAACTCGAGCCCTTCCTTGATATTTCTGTCCATACAGACAAAAACATATTTGGTGTTAAAATCTTGGTATCTTTTAAAAAATTCATTCCTTATTTGCTTTATTTTTTCAATGTTGGCGGGAATATTACAATATCCGCAGTTGGTCGCCCCGAAATAATAGACAACATAGGTATCTTGATATGAATCTTGTGAGCGTAAAAATATTGGGGCAAATGAAGCAAGAATTAAATAGCTTCTCCAAAAGCCAAGCAGGATTTTCGTGCTCAGGCTCAATATAAATAGGTCTTTCTATAAGATTGCGCGAACAGACATCCCTCAAAATTTATATCAAATGCAACAGGCCGTGTCAATCCAACATTGTCTCCAAATTGTCATTAAGTTTCGTTTAACAGGCCCCTTATAACTGACATTTTGGCTCCAAAAGGAGAACATGCTCAAAACGGTCGAGTCCAAGCATGCCAACCCAAATTTCGCGGCGCGTTCCTGGATAAACTGCAATCTTATACCCTTGAACCAAATATTTGTCCCTTTCTGCTAGCAAAGGGGCGACGACTTCTCTTCCCTGCTCCTTGTAATAGTTCTTGACCTTTGTAACCTGCGCGTCATTCAGGCGTGCGATTTTGATAGGTTTATCCCTATCAAACATAACCCTGAGGTCATCATGTAGAGCAACATCGTTTTGAGTCCCCCTCCTAAACGAAACCTGACCTTTATGAAGGAGTCCTCCCAAATTATCCTTCACCACATGAGGAAAATTAGGGATTCTATCTATCGTAAAGACTCTTATAATAACCGAGTAATTCCATTGTATTTGCGTATATGAAAACTTCGGAGAGGGGTAGAGTGTGTTTATTGCCCACTGCTGGAAATCCGAGTCATCCAATGTTTTTGTAATCCCAAACACTTCTCTTGCCGCCCCTATGTCTTTGACGCCATAAACAAGTTGAGCTGGATTAGACCCAAAACTATTGGCCAGAGAGACCAAGTCTTTTAACAACTCGGCACGCCCGTGGTCCCATCTTTTATCTCTTCTCCCTTTGAGAAGACCCGGCGGCCAATTTTTTTTCCATTCTAGGTCCTGCGATTCACCCTCATTTAGAAGAGCCCTGATCTTGTCTAGATTCATGTCTTACCCCTTTTGTGAGAATTTCCCCTTCTCGCCGTCGTCTCTCTTATTGAGACGCATCTCCGTGGCAACACGTCCAAAGCTAACCGACAGTCCAAGGCTTCAGCCCGGCCTCCACTTGCCTCATTCCTTTTTTATAAGGACATCAAAGAACTTATCGCAGGCCGGGCAACGCCAAATTTCTATATTCGGATCCGGAACTCTGCCGGCTCTAACGTTATATTCATCCACTTTGGAAATCTTGCTCAGTTTGCACAGAGGGCACCCATCCTCAAGCTCCTCGGGCAAATAGCGTTCCCAGCTCATTTCCTTTTCCTCCAGTTCGCAGTCTGTGTAAGTTCTGTCTACAAGAAATACTTCTTGACCTCATTGAGAAGCTCATCCTTGATGTATGGCTTCGATAGGGAGGTTGTTACATCATTCTTGCCTTTGGTTTCTTGGCCCCGCTCAGGGATGAGGGAAGAGAGGAAAATTACTGGAATATTTTCAGTTTTGGCATTGGTTTTAAGAAACCCGGCGACATCAGCTCCGTCCATCCCGGGCATCATGATGTCAAGGATGATGAGTCTGGGCGACTCCTCTGCCGCTTTCTGGATCCCTTCCTCTTCGTTGGAAGCCATGATCACATCATAGCCCGACTGGGTCAGCGTTGATCGCAGCATGTTTCGGGTAAGGATGTCGTCATCGATGACCAAGATCTTCTGGGACATAGGCTTTTGACTCCTTTAGAGAATTTGAAGGCAGAATTTACGCTCTATTAACAATACCGTCTGAAAAGCTCCCATTTACGATTTGTTATCAGGCATACCCCAGGTTTCTTTCCAAGGTTCTTCATACACCACGATCTTTTTTATCCGGCAAAAAGCTGGTTTCATGACGGAGTTACGACCCATAGGAAAAGGGATATTTTTATATTTTGGATAGAATCTACAGACAGAATGAGGGCCACTACTCTCCTGGAAGATGCACCCCCCGCAAGACTGGGGCTTGCCGATTTCTGTTATTTCCATTATTCCTCCTCGCCCCCACCAGCCCCCTAATTTATCATCTTCGGCTTGATCTCGATGGTCTTGCCGCTTGGACACTTCCTGATCTCCCATTCCTTGCCGCAACCTTCGCACTTGGCCAGGCAAAAACCGGTCAACTCGAAATCATGGTGCATTATCAACTCCCCGCAGTCCGGACAGGGAATGACGCCAAAGGAGACCTTAAGGCTCATCCTTTTTTCTTTTTTGCTCCTTGGCTAACTTCGTTGAGGCGTTAAATATCTAATTGACATTGTCCTCTATGTTAATTATAATTGTAATATTGATTATAACAAAGCCAAGATGATGTCAAGCTTTTTTTGCCCGGCTAATATGCTTGTGATATAATTTTTCCGATGGAAGCCAAAATAAGGTTCCCAGATAACCCGGGCAAGGCTCTGGCAGTCTGCATGAAAAAATTGAGGGCAAAGAAGGGCATGACGCAAGGGGATATTGTCAGAGCGACAGGCCTGGAGAGAAGCTATGTCTCAAGCCTCGAGGCGGGCAAAATCAAGCATCCCAGAATGCACACATTCAATAAGATCGCAATGGCCTTTGGAATGAAACTGAGCGAATTAATTATTTATTGTGAAAAAATACACTCGAAATTTTCGCCATCCTCCTCTTAGAAAGAAAAAGCATATAGCCAGATAACTTACCATCAGCCCGACTGCTTTGGTTTCTTCGGACTGACAAGACTTAAACCCGACAACTCGATGCTTATAAGAGTGGGTGCAAATGCCTAGATTCCCCCCCGTGTGACAAATTTGTCACAGAAGTTGCTTAAATC
>JBAUIH010000175.1:0-1666 GCA_049682755.1 Candidatus Aminicenantales bacterium
ACTGGTCGCACCGCTCAGGATGTGGGATTTCGGAAGGGAATGCGTGAGAGGCCCGGAAGGCAGCGACGACCCGTCGAACGTGGCCAGGACTCCGTACGAGATGTTCTCCCATTTCCGATTCGGGGAGGTTTCCTTGGCAGAGGCCAGAAACAGGATGAACTGTTTCAGTTCGCCATAAGTCAACCCGCCCTTGAACGATATTTTTTCGATTCCTCTTTCACGAAGTTCCCGAAGCAGCTTTTTCGGGAAGAACTTGTTCGTATCGAGGTATATCGACTCGCCGATGACGAAGTGATCTCCGATCACACCGATGTGGAGGATCCCCTCGACGGCCATTATGCGAAGGAGGCGGGCATGCAGGCGCGTCAGGGGCGCATGGAACCGATTGTGGTATTCGGGGTATATCCGGGCGGACTGGATGCTCTGGGACATGTACAGGATGACGCTGAAGAGATAGGGTTTGTCGATCATGACGCCCTCGGGGAATCGACCGTCAGGTGTTTGCAGTACTCCTTCACGGAGGCCCGACGCGATTGGCTGCCGCGTTCCAGGTACGAGAAGGCCTTTTTCCCACCGATCCGGAACAGGGCGCTGGCCGCGGCGAGGCGTACGGATTCCTCCTCCTGGGATGAGAAAAAGCGATCCTCGGTCAACACGCTCCCCAGCACGGAGACAATTTCCCTGGAGCGTAGTTTTCCGAGCGCCACGATCGCCTCCCGGCGTACGCGCCAATCTTCGTGCGCGATCAATTTCAGGAGCCCGGGGATGGCTCGTCGGTCGCCGATATCACCAAGGGCGGTGCAAAGATTTCGAACGAAATACCACTTGGGGTGGGTCAGCTTGTCGACCAGGACCGGCGCGATTTCCGCCCCGAGACCCGTTATCATTCTCATCAGAATCCTGCGACGGGACCGCTCCGTTTCGCTTAACAAATGGTCGAGGATGATGGGGGTGGTTACTGGCGCGAACCTGGCCAGGATGGATAAGACCGTATCCGCGGTATCCGGCGGGAACGAGTTTTGAAGGGATTGACCGATGATGATCCCGTAGTCCGTTCCGGCAATGATGTCCCGGAGGATCTTCGCCTGGTTGCCGGACACCGTGCCGGAAAGATCCGAGAGACGAAAGAGGACTGTTTTCAGGAGTGCGATGTCTTTGCGGGAGATAAGGTTCGGGATGATTTTCCGGATTTCCTCGACCAGGTCGTAAAAAACATCCTCCTCTTTTCCCGCTCCCAGCAATTCCAGAAAGATGATCACCCCTTTCCTGTGTCGCTCGACCTGCGAAAGGCTGTTCAGGAGATACGGTTCAAGGGTCCCCGACCCATGATCTCCGTGCTTGAAATCCTCCGAGGAAATGTACTCGAGGAAATTCGCATGACCGCTGTCGATATACTCCTCATCGGTGCGGGAGAGCAGGAGATTCTCCACCGTCTCCCAGGTTTTGAGGGCATAAAAGTCCTTTGCCTTCTGACTCTCCCGGATTCTTCCGGAGACGGCGGTCAGCAGGGATCCTTCGCTGTTTCTTTTCGCTGCGAGCACCCGGAAGGAATTTCTGAAACGGTTGGAGGTTTTTTCCTCCGCCGACAGGACCATTCCCAAAAGGTCGAGGAATTCATCGCTGGACAATTCCCCGGTAAGGGAGTTCGCGATCAACAGGTCCAGGG